>JAFXAK010000024.1 GCA_017517135.1 Clostridia bacterium | reverse complement strand
GTTGACAAGTCAGAAATCGAGCTTACAGAGGGTGAAACAGATAAGATTACAGTAACCGTAACACCCGATAACGCAAGTAATAAGGATGTTACATATAAATCCTCAGACGAAAGCGTTGTTAAGGTAGACGAAAACGGTAATGTTGAGGCAGTCGGTGAAGGTACTGCAACTATTACAGTAACTTCTAAGGATGATATAACAAAGAAAGAAACAATCACAGTTACAGTAAAAGCTTCTGCTGAGCCTGAGCCCGATGAACCCGAAACTCCCGAATATGTAATCGAGGTTCCCGAGAGTGTTACTGTTATGATAGGACAGAAATTGAATCTCGGTGTCAGCATTACTCCGGACGACGGTACTCTCAAGCCTGTATATGCTTCATCCAACGAGCGTGTTGTAAAGGTTGATGCAGACGGTAATATTCTCGGTATCGGTGCAGGAACTGCAGAAATTACCGTAGATTTCGGCAACGGATATATCCGTGTTATTCCCGTAACAGTTATTGCTCTTCCGATTGATTCTCCCAAGCATTATATCTGCTTCGGTAAGACCGACGGTATCGGTTGGTATGAAGTATCAATAAACGGTGAAGACTTCTTTATGCAAGGTCCGAACTCAACCCTTGAGGTTGCCGAAGGCTCTGTTCTCGTTATCCGCGTACAGGATATGTGGATAGACGATGAATTCGATTTCTATGTTAACGGTGACAGAATAGAGGTTGACGCAGCAAATACCATAACCGTTGTTGTTGACGGCTATATGCTTATAGGTGCTCTTTCTATGGATACAGAAGTTCCCGATGTTGAAGAATCATTGTCTTTACTTGAGCAGATAATTCAGGCAATAAAGAATTTCTTTAACTGGATTGCAAATCTGTTTAAATAAAATATTTATAAAGCAAAAAAAGAGGTATTCTTGAACGGAATACCTCTTTTTTTGAATTGTTTTACATTCGCTGTAGATAGAACATGTATTTAACTTAAGTTTTTAATTGGTTTTTTCTTTAAGGGATTCGCCTACCTTAATAATTTCTTCTTTGTTCAGCTGACCGTAAATTGTAACAGTTATTTTGTTCCCTGTGATAATAAGAGTGGAATATGGTTTTTCGTTGTTTTCTCCTGTAATAAGGTATGCCTCTCTGCCTGATATATTAATACTTTCAATATTGTTTTTGTCTTTATCCGTATGAACAGCAAGACCGTCATTAAGCGAAATATAGATGTTGTAGGAAAGATTTTCTTCAGCGTTTTCATATCTGTATCCCACAGCTTCATATTCTTCATATATTTCTTGCAGAGTGAAGCCTTGAGGAAGATATTCGGCGATTATATTTTCGTAGCTTGTGAAATCGCCTGATATTTCATCACTTGTGATAAAATAGAATTTGATGTATGTTTCGTAAAATTCCATAATTGCATTTTTTAAATCTGCTCTTGCCTGAGGACTTATCATAATCAGTAAAAAAGCACTGATGCAAAGAGTAAGAATTATTACAGCAGCTTTTGTAAGGGCATTTCTGAAAAATGATATGTTTTTTTCTTTTTTGTCGAAAGAGGAGATCAGATTATTCATCTTCTTTTCAAAATCGGTACTGAAGGTATAATTAATCTCGCTGTCATCGGGAATGCAGGAAATGTCATAGTTTTTTACTTTTATTAATGCTGAAGCTAATATAGTGTCACTTATTTCCATTGACCTTTGCTCCTTTCGTAAGTTCTTTTTGAAGAATCATTCTGCCTCGTTTTACCTGTTGGTTGACTGTGCCCGGTTTTCTGCCTAAAAGTTCAGCAATTTCCTTTTCGGACATCTGCTCTACTATCAGCAAGTACAGGACATCTCTGTAAATTTCGGGCATATCGGAGATAGCTTTTTCTATCCAATCCTTTGTTTCGAGGTTCTGATAAAATGAACTGCTTTCTTTGTCGCTGACATTATAAAGCTCGTCAATATTTGTTTCGGATAAGCCTTTGTTTTTCCTTAATATATCAAGTGCGGCATTTTTTGCGGCTGTAATGACATAAGAAAGAGTTTTTGAGGAGTTTGCGGCTTCAATTCTTTTTATGTTTTTTGCTATACCGATGAATGCATTATGTACTGCATCCTCGGCAAGAAATGCATCGGATAAAACCGAATTTGCCGTATACCACATTTTCTTTCTGTATAAGGTATAAATTTTTTCGAACTTTGCTTTGTCGTTATCTTCTTCTATGAGAAGAGTATAAAAAAGTAACATATATTTACTCCTGCTTGTGTTTTTAGATGTTCATAATATTAAACGGAAGATATTTGAAAAAACTTACATTTTTTTGATTTTTTTGTAAGTTTTTTTATTTTTTATCCGTTTATAGTTGTGAGAGCCTTCAGATGTTCAACTGATTATAGCATATATTTGCTTTTTATTTAAGTGGTATACTTTGAAAGGATAGACTTTATTTACTATGAATGATATACTTATAAATGAGAAAGAAAAAGGAGGAAAAGGTTATGTTTAACATTAAAAGGATAATCAGCCTGTTGCTTGTTATACTTATAATTTTTACATCCTTGCCTTTGAATATATGTGCTATTGAGACAACCGCGAACGGAGAAAACGGTACTGCTCAAGAGCAGACTGCTATATATGAAACAGAGCCGGTAACAGAAGACCAAACTACCAATACAGAAGCAGTAAATGAGCCTGAATATGAAGAATTCAGCACTTATACGATTGACGGAGTAGTGTACCACACACAAAGCCTTTATGCTGAGGTCGTCGGTGCAGGTGAAAATATGCCGTCTGATGTTGTTATTCTTGAAAAAATAGGCTCATTTCCTGTTAAAAAAATTTTAGCAGGGGCTTTTGATAACTGTAAAGAGCTTAAAAGCATTGTTATTCCGAAATATGTAAACAGCATCGAAGGTCTGGAAAATACAGGACTTGAAAAGGCAGAAATTCTCGGTGCGGCTATAGATATTAAGTTCGGCGCATTTCGTGACTGTCCTCTTTTTGAAAACGAGGAAAACTGGAATAACGGACTCTTGATTATTTCTGATGCACTTATAGCCGGCAGAGGCTCAGAGGAACTTTATATCGGAAAGAATATTACCACTATTGCGCAGGGTTGCTTCGGTGCAGACAGTGAAATTCCGAAAATAACCTTTGAAAACTTAAAATTCTGTTATCAGACAATACAAAATTCTACTTTTGGTAGAAATACAATTCTTAAAGGCAGAGTCGGCTCTGATGCAGAAAGGTATGCAAACTCCTTCGGTAACCCCTTTGAGTATTACTGCACCTGTGAAAACATACAGGTTGTAGAGGCAACAAAAACCTATTGTAACGGAACTGTAGGTTACAGTGAGGGGGTATGGTGTGAAACTTGCGGTATCTGGATTTCAGGTCACGAAGAAGAGGCAGTATTCAATCACATGGACGAAAATGAAGATGCAATTTGTGACTACTGTGAGTTGAGCACTGATGAGAAAATTATTGATTCCGGCGTGTTAAATCAGAATGTTTTTTGGTGTGAAAAAGAAGACGGAACTGTTTTGTTTTTCGGTACGGGTAAACTGACAATGCCCCTAAGTGATTCCCATAAGTTTGTTAATATTATTATCGGTGGAGATATAAATGAAATTGACAGTTGGGCTTTTTCGTACTTGAACTATCTTGAAAGCGTTACTTTCGGTGAGAATGTTAAAATAATAGGACAGTCAGCCTTTTACGATTGCCCTAATCTTTCAAGGGTTGCAATTAAAGGGGAGCATATAGATATAAAGCCTCAGGTTTTCGGTAAAACTCCCTTTATAAATGATGAATCAAACTACAAAGACGGTCTTCTTGTTGTATCGGGTTGTCTTGTTAACTGTAATAAAAACGGTTATGTTTTTGTTGATAAGAGTGTTAATTCCGTTGCATCAGGAATTTTTAATCAGGGTGACAGAATTATTATTGAAAATCCGGACTGTTTTATAAGTTCTCTGCCCTCAAACTGCTCGGTTATGGCTTTGGAAGGCTCAACGGCAGAAAAATATGCAAAAGATAATGATTTGACTTTTTACCGTCTCTGTTTATGTGAAGATACAATTTTTGTTGCAGGAAAACCGAGTTTTTGCGACGGTACGCTTAATTATAAGGACGGTCAGTGGTGTGAAAAATGCAACACATGGAAATTAGGTTACGGTATTTCATCGGAAATTCAGCACTCTGAAACTTTAATTGACGGTGTATGCACAATATGCGGTGAAAATGTTCCCGAAAACGATAATATTGCAGACAGCGGTGTTATTGAAAACGGCGTGTGGATTTTACATAATGAAGATGAGCTTGTAATTTACGGCAGCGGGGAAATAGGAAAAGCCGTTGATGAGCAGGAAGCAGCAAAATGGAATGCACTGATAAACGAAAACCAGGTTAAAAGGATAACTGTCAAAGGAACGGTCAGCAAAATCGGAGAAGCTCTTTTCAGCGGTATGTCAAGTATTGAGAGCGTTAAGCTTGAAAACGGAATTACCGAAATAGGTGATTTTGCCTTTTATAATTGCAAAAATCTTACAAATATAGAATTGTCAAACATAATTATTTCCGTAGGTAAGTCTGCTTTTGAAAATTGCAGAAAATTACAAGTGCCTGCTTTCCCTGACACTATTTACAAAATAGGTGAAAGAGCCTTTGCAGAATGTGATGCTTTTGAAAGTCTTGTATTACCTGACAATACGGAATATATCGGAGACTATGCTTTTACAGGCTGCAGCAGACTTACTTATGTAAAACTGTCTGAAAAAGTAAAAAAATGCGGAAACTATGTGTTTTATAATTGTATCAAACTTATAACGGCAGATCTTGCAGATTTTGCTACCGTAAGTGAAGGTATGTTTGAAAAGTGTAGTGCACTTGTAAGTGTCACGACATCATCGGGCAAGCTTTATACTGAATATCATAGCTTTGCTTACTGTTCGGCTCTGAAAGAGGTTCCTTGGAAAAAGGTTTCAAGTATAGGTGAAGAGGCCTTTATTAAATGCACATCTCTCACACAGGTGAATCTTGATTGCTCGGGCAAGATATCGGATTTTGCTTTTGCGCACTGCACGGCATTGAAAGAAGTTATAATGTCTTCAAAAACAGATAATTTTGGTGTAGGAGTTTTTCAGAACTGTACAGCTTTGGAAAGTGTTACCTTGTCCGCAGGACTTACAGAAATTCCGAAGCAGATGTTCAAAAAATGTATTGCTCTTAAAACTGTTGACATGCCTTCAAATATTACAAGTATCGGCGTTGCTGCATTCAGAGAGTGTACAGGTCTTACGGAAATAACTTTGGGTGAAAATGTAACACAGATAAAAGCAAAAGCATTTTACGGATGTACTGAGCTTGATGAGCTTACTGTATGCAATAAGGATATTACAATTGCAGGTGTTTATACACAGGACGGCAAGAAGTATCCCGCAATTCCGAAGACAACGGTTATATATGCTGCTACAGGTTCAAAGGCTCATAGCTTTGCACTTGAATACGGTTATACCTTTAAGGGTATTGATGTTTCTGAGGAGCCTGTCAGAATTGAGGTAGTAACTACGCCGACAAAAAGCATATATTATGTTTCAGAAAAAGCGTCAAAAATTGACACAAAGGGTATTGTTTTAAGGGTTTATTTCGGTAACGGGGCTTATATTGACCTTACGAGTGGTTTTACTGTTAATGTGAACGATACGGATTTAACAAAGGCGGGTACATATAATCCTGTAATTGTTTATAAAGGGCTGGAAGTAACTTTTGCTGTAACTGTTGAGGAAGAAAATCCGGATGTACCGAGTGAGGAAACAAAAACGCTGGATTTTGTTGAGGGCAGTGTGCTTGAGTTTGATAGCAGAAATTATAATACAATCCGTTTTATTCCCAAGGAATCAAGAGTTTACTACTTTGTGTTTGAAAATGCAAGCACTATACATTTAACACTGCCGGATAATAACGGCACCAAGGGTTATTTTTCGGATTCCTTCAGCTATAGCTTTACAGCAGGAGAAACCTATATTATTACATATAACAGCACAAGCAGCAGTCTTATATTCAGAGAAACCAATATATTTGACAGTGAAATTTTATCCGATGGAACACTCAGACTGAGGCGATATATATCATCTGAAAAGATTTTGACTATTCCGTCTGAATTCGACGGTAAAAAGGTAACGGTTATCGGAGAGAATATGCTTTACAGATGGGGCTGCAATGTTGAAAAGCTTATAATTGAAGATGGCATTACAAAAATAGAATCCGGAGCTTTGAGAGCAAATAAATTAAAAGAGGTTGAGCTTCCCGAAAGTCTTATTGAAATTGGCAACAATGCCTTTTCGTCGGCTGATCTCACATCAATAAAAATACCGTCAAATGTAAAATTTATAGGCAAAAGTGCTTTTATGGATTGTACAAATCTGACTGAAGTTGATTTAAGTGAAGCAACAGGTCTTGAGCAAATAGGAGCAAGTGCCTTCAAATATTGCTACAAATTAAAGGAAATCATTTTGCCTTCATCCGTGAATAAAATAGACTCTGAAGCCTTTTTGTACTGTGAAAATCTTGATAGAGTTGTATTCGGAGAAAATAACATCACCTTCGGAGAAAAAATCTTTTATAACTGTAAAAATCTTAAAAATGTTACTTTTCCCGAAAAACAGACGGAAATTTCCGATTATATGTTCTGCGGTTGTACAGATCTTAGGGAGATAAAGCTTAATGAGTGCTTAGAGAAGATAGGCGAGCAAGCATTTGCATCCTGTGGGCTTGAAGGGATTGTCTTACCTGAAAACCTTGAAGAAATAGGCGAGAGGGCTTTTCTGAACAGTAAAAGCATCAGAGAAATTGTCATTCCCGAAAAAGTAACAGTTCTTTACGGGGACACCTTTTACGGATGTGAAGCACTTGAAAAGGTACAGTTTAAGGGTGAAAATGTAAAAATAGGTGATGATTCATTTTCATATTGCTACGCGCTTGAGGAAATCACTTTTGAAAATTCAGTATCTGAAATAGGGGCATCGGCGTTCCAATACTGTAAGGCTCTTAAAAATATTGATTTTGGTGACAGTCTCACCGAAATCGGAATGTATGCTTTTGAATATTGTTCGGCTCTTACTGAAATTACCTTGCCTGAAAACCTTACAACAATAAACTCAAATGTATTTTCCGAATGTTCATCACTTGAAAGTGTAACAATTCACGGGGAAGTAAAAACGATTGATTTTCGCAGTTTTTATAATTGTATATCACTTGAAAGCATAAATATCCCTAAAAGTGTTTCGAAAATAGGTATTTCTGCCTTTGAGAATACGAAAATAAGTATAGAAAACTTAGTTTTTCAAAATCCTGTGGAAATCGGGAACAATGCCTTTAAGGGATGCACAGGAATAAAATCACTTTCCGTGAGTGAGAATTCTACTGTAGGTGTGTCTGCCTTCGAGGGGAACATAGCTCTTGTAAGGGTGAATGTCGGAGATAATTCAACTATATACGGCTGTGCATTTAAGGGCTGTACCTCTCTCAGGGAGTTTGAAATTACTGAAGGCACTGTAGTTTTAGCAAATGCATTTGATGATTGCAGAAGTCTGAAAAAGATAACCATTCTTAATCCTGTGATGCCCGAATGCACATTAGGCTCATTGCCCTTGAATGTTAAGATTTATGCGATTAAAGGCAGCAACGGCGAAAAATATGCTGTTGAAAACAACATTGCATATTATGAAATACAGGGACATGCTCACAGCTTTACCGTCGTAATTGATGGAGAAAAGAAATGCTATACTGCAGGTAAGGAAATATATACCTGTGAATGCGGCTACAGCTATGAAAAAACAATAAGCAGTTCATCACATAAATACAAGGAGTTT
The DNA here is from genome assembly GCA_017517135.1 of Clostridia bacterium. Taxonomy (GTDB): domain Bacteria; phylum Bacillota; class Clostridia; order Oscillospirales; family Acutalibacteraceae; genus RUG806. Next base: position 172,862 of record JAFXAK010000024.1, on the reverse strand, counting down.
GAAACAGAAAAAAATCCGACCTGTACTGAACCGGGGCTTAAAACCCGACATTGCTACTGCGGTAAAACAAGATCGGATATAACCGTTATTGAACCCCTCGGTCATACTGAAGTTATTGACATTCCTGCTGTTGCACCCACAAGCACCGAGCCCGGTTACACCCATCAGAGCCATTGTTCTGTCTGCGGTGAAACTGTAGTTAAGCGTGAGCTTATTGCTCACAGTGAGTACGATATAATTGTTGATGATTCTGCTGTTACTGCATATAAGTTTTCTGCCGCTACTACGGCAAATGACGGTGTAGATATTACTATTACTTTTACTCAGAAAAATAATGTTTGTATGAGTAACATCGACAAAACGGTTATCTATAAGGTCGGCGAAGTAAAGCTTTCAAGCAGCAAGTTAACTTATAACGGTAAGGTTCAGAAGCCCGTTGTTACCGTAAAAGACAGTACAGGAGTGTCCTTAATCCTGAACAGGGATTATAAGGTTACTTATTCATCTGATTCTAAATATTGCGGTGAATACAGTGTAAGGGTTGATTATGTCGGTAATTATGCAGGCGGAAAAACTCTTTATTATAAGATCATTATTGATGCTGTTGTACCTGAGATTTATGCATTAAGTGCTGACAGTATTACTCTCAACTGGACAAAAGGCCATTCTGATCTTGTTTACCGTGTATATTCTGTAGATACAGGCGGAACTCTGACAAAAATCGCAGATACAAAAAACGGAAGCTATAAGATAACTTCTCTTGAACATGACACTGAATACCGTTTTCTTGTGCGTGCTTATATGAAGGATGAAAACGGAAAAACATACTGGGGTGAACAGGGAGAAGTGCTTAGCTGTGAAACAGCTTCTGAAAATAGCATCAATAATATAATTAACATGTTAAAGAATATTATTGCTAAGCTTAGGGCTGTTTTAGAGAGTTTTTTGTTAAAAAAATAGTTTGTAAGCTCAAATTCCTTTGTTTCAGAATAATATCAATGGGCTTCCGAAGATATTTCGGAAGTCCGTTTTAAAAGATAAGGAGGCAGATTATGAGTTTTTGTGTGTCAAAAGAAAGAATGCTCGAAGGTATTCATATGATGAATTCTTTCGGCACAAGACTTACCGGCAGTAAGGGACATAATGATTTTATAAAGTGGCTTAAAGCTGAAATTGCAGAAATGGATATTCCAACATTCAGCGATCCGTTTTATTTCACCCGATGGGAAGAAAAGAATTCATCTGTTGAAATCATCGACGGTGATGAAAAAATCAACATTCCTGTTTCTTCTGCCTATCCCTATTCAGGAAAAACATCTGAATGCGGTATAACAGAAGAGCTTGTATTTGTAAAAAATATTAAGGATGCTCCTAAAACAGCAGGTAAGATAGCTGTTTTCAATATTTCAAATATAAACTTTTTGCCCAGCGAAATTGCTTTTAATAAGCGTTCAAGTTATCCCCAAGATGTTGTTTTGGAAAAGAAATATGAAGGTCCTGTTATAACAAGCTTTGTTCAGTGCTTTTACGGTATTCTTTCAAAGCTTACTAAGGCAAAAGCGGTTATCCTTATATGGAAAGGACTTCATGATGAAATGATACAGGGACAGTATCTTTCATTTATTATGGATTATCAGAACATTCCGATGCTGTGGATTAATGAAACCAACGGTAAGAAGGTTATTCAGGCGGCTAAAGAGCACAAAAAGGCAAAATTTGTTCTTGAGGCAGAAACTCAAGAGCACGCTTTTACCGAAAGCTTTTATTGCATAATTGAAGGGAAAAACAAGAAAGAAAATATTATTGTAAACACTCATACCGACGGCACAAACTGTGTTGAGGAAAACGGTCCGATAGCATTATTGGAGCTTATGAGAAATATGAAGAAAAGTGTACCTGAAAGAACGCATATATTTGTTTTTACAACAGGACACTTTCGCTTGCCTCATTTTGAAGATAAAAGAACGGGCGGATTTCAATCGGGTTCCCGTTGGCTTGCAGGTCACAGAGAGCTTTGGGACGGTAAGGGTGACCATTTCAGATGTATTGCTAATCTTACTCTTGAGCATCTCGGTTGTAAAGAATGGCGTGATATTGACGGTGAATATAAATATACCGGAAAGCCTGAAATAGATCTTGTTTATACGGGCAATAAGTTTATGGATAAGCTCTATATTGACACCGTAAAGGACAGAAAAGTTATTCGCACAATGACACTTCGCGGTCACAACGCATTGCATTTTGGCGAGGGACAGAATTTCTTTACTATGGGTATTCCCGAAATCAGTCTTGTGCCGGCCCCTTACTATCTTTGCGTTGTAAGTGACAGTCACGAAATGGAAAAGTTTGATATCGACCTTATGACCGAGCAGACTGAAACCTTTGCAAGACTTATTGAAAAACTTGAGAATATATCAGCAAAAGAGTTAGGAAGAAGTGATTTTTATTCAATTCTTAAAGCAAAAAGCGTTTCGGGCGGTTATGATTTCAGCGTAAAAGGTTTAATAAGTAAAATAAAATCAGGAGGATAAAAAATGGACGATTTATTTAATTTTACGGTATTTTTACCCGTGATAGGTGTTTTAGAGGTGCTGACTATTGTATTGTCTATACTTTTTATGCACTATTCGGCAAAGTACAGAAATCAGCAGCTTTCATTAGCTTGGTACATATGCGGTGTTTTGTTCGGATTCTGGACACTTATAATTTTTCTTATAAAAAGAAAAGACTTTCCCGGACCGAATACAAAAGTATGCTCTCAGTGCGGGAAAAAATTTGCAGACAGCTTTCAGATTTGCTCTGATTGTCTGATTGAACTTCCGACTATCAATGAAGAAGAAAAGAAAAAAGAGAAAAAACTAAGCAAAGTATTTGGTATATTAATTATAATTATGCTTATAGCTGCTGTAACTACAGGTATAATCTGGGGTGCGACAATGACTGACAGTATAATTGACAGTCTTGATGATATGAGTATCGATTATATTGAGAGAATACCCGTAGACGGTATTTATTATGACAAAACGGGTGAAAGTTATAATGACGACCAAAGTGTGCTTTTGTATGATAAAGACGGAAAAATATACAGCTTTTCAGTTGAAGAGGTGGTAAATGAAGAAGATGAGTTTTTTAGTTATAATGAGTATTATTATGTCAGTGAGGACGGAGAAAAATACTTTATATATGACTGCTATGTGACCGAAGACGGCTGGTTTTATTGTGATAAAGGCGGTCTTCTTGAGCTTTTCGAGGAGGATACATCCTCGATGACCGAAGAAGAGCTTGATGAATATTACAATAATCTGATGGAGCTGTATGACAAAGAATATAAATACTACGATTATCCGTATGCGGATAATGACGGAAATATTTATTACCGAGCCGATGAAGCCTCATGGAATGAAAAAGGTGAGCTTATAACTGCTGAAAATGATATTGTGAAATAATAAAAATATTTCAGTATTGCAAGACAAAGTTTTTTGTTTCAGATTTATACACAACAAAACAACCGCCTGTTGAAGACGGTTGTTTTGTTGTATATGCGGATAATGTTTGATTTTACATTAATAAAAAGGGGTTGTATAAATTTGATGTCATTTGAATTGTTGGCGTATGGATTTAACCCACTGCATATTAATCACGGCAAAGCCGTGTATATCATCAATTCCGTAAGGAATTGCATATCATCAAGACACAGTCTTGTATATCATCATTGCGAAAGCTTTATGCACACTTCGTGTGATGATATACGCCTTCGGCGATGATATACACGCTAAAGCGTGATGATATACCATTGCTTTCGCAATGGATAAAAAAATCGACCTGCTATTGCAAGTCGATTTTTTCTGGCGGAGAGTAAGGGATTCGAACCCTTGATACGCTTATGACGTATACACGATTTCCAATCGTGCTCCTTCGGCCAACTCGGACAACTCTCCACAAGCCGAAATGTATTATAACCGACACACACAAAAAAATCAAGTCTTTTTTGTAAAAATATGAGATTAATTTTTGCAAAAATTTATAAGCTTACAGTCCCGAAGCGATTTTTTTACTAAGCTCATATAATTCGTCCATATTTTGTACGGTACTTAACTCTTTTCTCAGTTTAGCAGAGCCTTTAAGTCCTTTTGTATACCATAAAGCGTGCTTTCTGATTTCACACATACCGATTTTGTCTCCGCGAAGCTCACAGATTCTGTTTGCGTGTCCGAGCATAATTTTCATTCGTTCTTCAACAGAGGGGGCGGGGGAGTATGAGCCTTTTTCAAGATATTCATTTATCTGTCCGAAAATCCACGGCATACCCAATGCACCTCTGCCGACCATTACAAGGTCACAGCCTGTGTAGTCATACATTCTCTTTGCATCCTCGGGAGTATAAATATCTCCGTTGCCGATAACGGGAATAGACACCGCCAATTTAACAGCCTTTATTGAGTCTAAATCGGCAGGGGGAGTATACATCTGTTCCTTTGTTCTGCCGTGAACGCATATTGCTGCCGCACCGTTTTCTTCAACTGTTTTTGCCAATTCAACACAGTTAACAGAATCTTTATCCCAGCCTGTTCTCATTTTAACCGTAACGGGCACATTTACCGCCTCAGAAACGGCTTTTACTATTTCTCCTGCAAGTTTTGTGTCTTTCATCAATGCGGAGCCGCAGCCGTTTTTGATGACTTTAGGAGCCGGGCAGCCCATATTGATATCAATTATTTCGGGGGAGAATTTCAAGGAATATTCAGCGGCTTTTGCCATTATTTCGGGAACATTTCCGAATAACTGCACCGCACTCGGTCTTTCACAATCGGAAATTGTTAAAAGCTCCTGTGATTTTTTGTCATTCATTGTGATACCTTTGGCACTTACCATTTCACCCACGGTATATGCCGCACCGAAGTTTTTACACAGCTCTCTGAAGGCTCTGTCTGCAACTCCTGCCATAGGCGCTAAGGCACAATATCCCGAAATTTCAACATCTGCAATAAACAAAATTACATCCTCCGAAAAAAATGAATCTGACAACGGATATATTAACATAAAAAATATTTAAAATAAAGTAGAATTATCATTATTTTTGTGTTAAAATATAAAGTCAGAAAATATTATTTTTTATTTTGGGAGTAATTATATGAATTTTCTTGTTATTGACGGTAACAGCTTTTTATTCAGAGCCTTTTACGGTATAAAACTGCTTACTGCAAAGGACGGTCATTATACCAATGCTATTTTCGGCTTTATGAATATATTTTTAAGTCTTATTGAGCAGACCAATCCCGAGGCGGTTGCCGTTGCATTTGATACGGATAAGCCCACATTCAGGCATAATATGTTTGACGGCTATAAGGCGGGCAGAAAGAAAATGCCTCCCGAGCTTGCCGAGCAGATTGAGCCGTTAAAGAAAATTCTCAGAGCCTACGGCTGTACAATCATAGAATGTCCGGGATTTGAGGCAGATGATATTCTCGGTACTCTTTCACATTCGTATAAAGACGGCAAATGCTATGTTGCAACAGGTGACAGGGATTCCTTGCAGATAGTTTCTGATAATGTTTCCGTTTTGCTTACAACAACAAAGCTCGGTAAAACTCATACAATTGAATATACTCCCGCTGTCTTGCTTGAAGAATACGGGCTTACTCCTTCTGAGATGATTGAGCTTAAAGCTCTGCAGGGGGATAATTCCGACAATATTCCCGGTGTTGCGGGAATAGGTCCTAAAACTGCCGGAGAGCTTATAAAAAAATATAAAAGTATTGAAGCCATATATGAAAATATAGATGCTCTTGAAGCTACAGCTTCCGTGAAAAACAAGCTTGTTGTCGGTAAAGAGAATGCATTTTTAAGTAAAACTCTCGGTACGATTAATCTGTCCGCACCGATTGAAACCGATGTTTCTGCTTATTTATTGAAAGAGCAGGACAAGGAGGAGCTTAAAAATCAGCTCGCATACCACGAAATGTTCAAGCTCCTGTCAAGGCTCGGACTTGACAAAAACGATAACGGTAAAAAAATTCATAAGGACGAGCTGAAAAGCAATATTACTCTCAAATTGCTTGCAAGCTCAGACCTTGTCAAAGTAACGGCAGACTGTGAAGGCATTTTCTTTACTGCTTTGTTTGCAGAAGACGAACTGAAAGCTGTCGGCATAAGTGACGAGAAAAATGTTTATATTGTTGAAAATACAGACCTTTTCTTTATGTCTGCCGTAAGTGAGCTGCTGAAAAACAAAAGCATAAAAAAATATGTGTGTAATGCCAAAGAGCTTTACAAGTATTGTTTTTTGAACAGTATTGAGCTTAACAATGTTGTGTTTGACACAACTCTTGCTGCATATCTGCTCAATCCCAACACCTCTGATTTTTCTCTGAATGTTCTCGCATTAAGCTATAATATTCCTTTTGCAGAGCTGACTTTTTCTGATGATGAAGCAAAAGTCTTTTTTGAAGAAAACACAGATTTTTGCAATAATGCGGCTGTGCTTATGCTGCTTTCGCACCGTCTTGAAGCGCTGATTAACGATAACAATCAGCAGGAGCTTCTGTCAGAAATTGAAATCCCGCTTGCAAAAGTGCTGTCTTCTATGGAAATAGAGGGAATTGCGGTTGATACAAAGGGAATTGAGGATTATTCAAAAATTCTTGAAGCAAAGGCAAAAGAGCTTGAAGCAAAGGTTTTTGAGCTGGCAGGAGAGACCTTTAATATCAATTCACCCAAGCAGTTAGGAGTTATTCTCTTTGAAAAGCTTAATTTGCCCGGTAAAAAGAAAACAAAATCGGGGTATTCAACAAGTGCAGATGTGCTTGAAGGATTGGCCGATGATTACCCGATTGTATCATATATTCTCGAATACCGCACATTTTCAAAGCTTAAAAGCACATATTGTGACGGGCTTATAAAGGCTGTTGAGGCAGACGGGAGAATACGCACAACCTTTAATCAGACCGAAACAAAAACAGGCCGACTGTCTTCAACAGAGCCTAATTTACAGAACATTCCCGTACGAACTGCTGTCGGCAGAGAGTTCAGAAAATTTTTCAAGGCTAAAGAAGGTTACTGTATTGTTGATGCCGACTATTCACAGATTGAGCTTCGTGTTCTTGCCGCTATTGCGGATGACAATAATATGATTGAAGCCTTTAACAGTAATACGGATATTCACTCAGTAACCGCTTCAAAGGTGTTCGGTGTTCCGCTTGAGGAAATAACATCCGAGCTTCGTTCAAAGGCAAAGGCAGTTAATTTCGGTATTGTTTACGGCATCGGTGCATTTTCTCTTTCAAAGGATATCAAAACCACAAGAAGCGAGGCAGAAAGCTTTATAAAATCTTATCTGTCGCTGTACAGCGGTGTTGATAAATATATGAAGGAATGTATTGTCTCGGCAAAAGAAAACGGCTATGTTGAAACACTTTTGCACAGGAGAAGATATCTTCCGGAGTTGTCATCCTCTAACGGTATGATAAGAGCCTTTGGTGAGAGAGTTGCAAGAAATATGCCTATACAAGGTACAGCTGCCGACATCATAAAGCTTGCAATGATAAAGGTTTATGATGAATTGGCGGAAAAGGTACCCGAGGCAAGGCTTATTATGCAGGTACACGATGAACTGATGGTTGAGTGTCCCGAGAATAAAGCTCAGGAGGTTTGTGAAATCCTTGTGAGGGAAATGGAAAATGCAATTCAGATGAAGGTTAAGCTTTCCGTTGAGGCGGCTGTAGGAAAAACCTGGTATGAGGCAAAGGGATAACAATGGAAACACTTATTATAAATGCAGATAAATCTCATATCAATGATATCGCAGAGCTCGAAAAGCTTTGCTTTTATCCGCCCTGGTCACCCGCACAGATTGAAAGTGAAATAGACAAAGAAAGTGCAATATTTCTTGTATGTATCTGTGAAGGAGAATTTGCAGGATATGTAAGCGGAGACAATATTGCGGGGGAATTATATATCGGCAATATTGCCGTAAAGCAGGAGCATCAAGGCAAAGGCATCGGATATGCTCTGATGAAGGAAATAATAAGCATTGCGAAAAATCAGAATTGCAGTTTTCTGACACTTGAGGTCAGAAAGTCAAATACGGCTGCAAAAAAGCTTTATGAAAAATGCTCAATGGTTCTTGCGGGAGAAAGACGGAACTTCTATTCGCATCCTGCAGAGGACGCATGTATTTATACCATATATTTTTAATCGGAGAAATTTTATGAATATATTAGCTATTGAATCTTCCTGTGACGATACTGCTGCTGCCGTTGTGAAAGACGGTAGGGAAGTGCTTTCAAGTGTTATCGCTTCACAGGTTCCCGAGCATATACTGTACGGCGGTGTTGTTCCCGAAATCGCTTCACGCCGACATTGTGAATCAATTTCAGGCGTTGTAAAGCAAGCCTTACAGCAGGCAGAAATGACCTTGTCGGATATAGATGCGGTTGCGTGTACATATGCTCCCGGTCTTATCGGTGCCTTGCTTGTCGGTGTTAATTTCGCAAAGGGGCTGTCTTATTCTGCTGACCTGCCCCTGATTCCCGTGCATCATTTAAGAGGACATATCGCATCGAACTATATTTCACATACGGAACTTAAGCCGCCGTTTCTTGCACTTGTTGTATCGGGCGGTCACACACACCTTATAAATGTCAAATCGTATACGGACTATGAGGTTATCGGCAGAACAAAGGATGATGCTGCGGGCGAAGCTATGGATAAGGCGGCAAGAACTATGGGCTTGCCGTATCCCGGCGGACTTAATATGGATAAGGCGGCACAGGGCGGAAACCCTCTCGCGTATAAATTCCCCAAGCCGTCCGTTGAAAACAGTGAGCTTGATTTCAGCTTTTCGGGGTTGAAAACCGCTGTTATCAATCTTGTGCATAACCTTGAGCAAAAGGGCGAGGAAATCAATATTAAGGATATCGGTGCTTCATATATGCACACGGTTGCATCCTGTCTTTGTGACAGAACAGCACTTGCTATTGAAAAATATTCTCCGTCTGCACTTGTGCTTGCCGGAGGCGTTTCTGCTAACTCCGTTCTGAGAAAGCAAATGCAGACACTTTGTGAAAAATATAAAATCAGACTTTATATGCCCGAACTTAAGTACTGCGGCGACAATGCGGCAATGATAGGCTCACAGGCATATTATGAATTTGAAAGCGGAAAAATTGCCGACCTGTCTCTTAATGCAACTGCTGCTTTGGATATTGACAAATCATAAGAAATACTGTATAATTTAATGGATTTTGAAAAAAATGACCCCACTAAAAGAAGGAGAGGCTATTATGGCACTTACAACAAACAAATCAATCCTTTCCTGGATTGAAGAAAAGGTTGAACTTGTTAAGCCTGACAAAATCGTTTGGATTGACGGTTCAAAGGAACAGATTGATGAGCTTCGTGCTCAGGCTATTGCAACAGGTGAATTAATCAAGCTTAATGATGAACTTCTTCCTGAATGCTATCTTCACAGAACAAACCCCAATGATGTTGCCCGTGTTGAAGACAGAACTCTTATCTGTACTCCCACAAAAGAAGAAGCAGGCCCCACAAACCATTGGATGGAACCCAACGCTTGCTATGAAATGCTTTATGATATAGCTAAGGATTCATATAAGGGCAGAACTATGTATGTTATCCCTTATTCAATGGGACCCGTTGGCTCAAAGTTCTCAAAAGCAGGCATTGAGCTTACAGACTCTATCTATGTTGTTCTCAATATGGCTATTATGACAAGAGTAGGTAAGAGTGTTCTTGATGTACTCGGTGACTCAAATGACTGGGTAAGAGGTCTTCACTGCAAATGTGAAATCGATGCAGAAAAGCGTTGGATCTGTCAGTTCCCCCAGGATAACACTATCATCTCCGTAAACTCAGGTTACGGCGGAAATGTTCTTCTCGGCAAAAAGTGCTTCGCACTCAGAATTGCTTCTTACCAGGGCTGGAAAGAAGGCTGGCAGGCTGAGCATATGCTTATCCTCGGTGTTGAAAATCCCCAGGGTGAAACAAAGTATATCTGTGCAGCATTCCCCTCTGCTTGCGGTAAGACCAACCTTGCTATGCTTATTCCTCCCGAAGGCTTCAAGAAGGCAGGATATAAAGTATGGTGCGTAGGTGACGATATTTCATGGATCCGTAAAGGCGATGACGGCAGACTTTATGCGATCAACCCCGAAAACGGTTTCTTCGGTGTTGCTCCCGGCACAAATATGAAGTCCAACCCCAATGCTCTTCTTTCAACAAAGCAGGGCACAATCTTCACCAATGTTGTTCACAATCTTGAAAACAACACAGTTTGGTGGGAAGGTCTTGACAAGAATCCTCCTGCAAATGCAAAGGATTGGATCGGTGAAGACTGGAACGGTCAGACAAGCGAAATCAAGGGTGCTCATCCCAACTCAAGATTTACTGCTCCCGCAGTAAACTGTCCTTGTCTCAGCTCCGAATTTGAAAATCCTCAGGGTGTTCCGATTTCTGCTATCGTATTCGGCGGAAGAAGAGCAAAGCTCGCTCCCTTGGTATATCAGTCAAGAGACTGGAACAACGGTGTATTCGTAGGCTCAATTATGGCTTCCGAAACAACAGCAGCAGCAGCAGGTGCTGTTGGTGTTGTCCGTCGTGATCCCATGGCTATGCTTCCTTTCTGCGGCTACAATATGGGTGACTACTGGCAGCATTGGGTTAACATCGGTAAGACACTTGATCCCGAAAAGGCTCCCAAGATATTCAATGTTAACTGGTTCAGAAAAGACGATGAAGGTAACTTCCTGTGGCCCGGCTTCGGTGACAACCTTCGTGTTCTTAACTGGATTCTTGACCGTTGCGACGGCAAGGTAGATGCAAAGGAAACAGCCATCGGTTATGTTCCCTTTGCAAAGGATATCGATCTTACAGGTCTTGAGGATGAGGTTTCACTTGAATCTCTTGAAACAATCCTTACAGTTGAAAAGGATCTCTGGAAGAACGAAATTCCCGGTATAGAAGAATTCTATGCTAAGTTCGGTGATAAGCTTCCCGAAGCTATCAAGGCTGAGCTTGAAGGTCTCAAGGCAAGACTTGCATAAGGCTGTTTAATAACAAAGAGGCGGTATCAACACATCCGTTGGGATGTTGATACCGCCTTTGAGTTTGTTTTGTGTTTATTACTCAAGTCAATGATATTTTTACAGCAAGGTCGGGATTCTTTTAAAACCCGACCTTGTTTTTTTTGATGTATCTGAATTATTTAAGTATATTTTCCTTATAAAGCTTTGTAAGCTCAAACATCTGCTGAATTTCCATCTGTCTGTTGGGGGTGAATTCAGCCTTATTTCTTGCACGGGAATCTATGTTGATATCCAGTCCTTCAAGAGAAAGATAGTATTTTGCATTTACGGGATAGCACTGACATTCCGCAACGGAGAAGAAGCCTACAAAGTCCTGAATTTTCTGAGCCTTTGCAGGATCGTTTTTGTAAATTGAAACAAGCTCCGAATAAAGCTCGGGATGGAAATTTGCCATAACACCCGAGAAGCCCGCACAGCCGATTTTAAGAGATTCGAGCAAGGTTGCGGAGTTTGCATTGTATATTTTAAGCTCAGAGCCCGCGCAGGCATCAAGCTTTGCCTGAATCTGCTTAAGGTCACAGCTGGTGTCCTTGAGGAACTGATATTTGCCTGTTTCAGCCATCTTTTTGAGCACATAAGGGGTGAGCAATCTCTTGTAGGGATAAGGACATTCATAAACGCCGAGACCGATTTCGGGCAGAGCGGATGCCACATATTCCATATTTTTGAGAAGAACATCATCGCTTTCGTCTGCCTTTGCAAATCTGTTTGAAATGAAAACATAAGCATCAATATTTTTTTCAATGAATTTGTTTGCTTCATAAATCTGTCTGTCAAGGTCATCTGCAGTATGGCCTGATGCAACAACTGTCATATCGGCAGGCTTGTGCTTCATAATAAAGTCAAGTAATTCAAGTCTTTCTTCAAAGCTTAAAAAGAAGATTTCACTTGACTGGCATATTGCAAATATGCCTGCAACGCCTCTTTCGTGATACCAATGAAGGAGCTGTTCAACTGCATTGTAGTCTATCTTATTGTCTGCGGTATAGGGGGTTATCATGGTGGGATAAACACCGTTGGGAATTGTTTTAATCATTTTAATTCTTCCTTTTTTTATTGATGATATATAAAAGTATAAATATTTTTGTTTATTTGTCAATAATAATTGCTTTTGAAAATTGCTTGTGATAAAATTTTTCCTGTTAGGAGAGTGCATTATGGGAAAATTCAGTAATATGTTATTAGCCTCTGATTTTGACGGAACACTTGCGGATTCTTCGGGGAATATACCTGAGAAAGTCAGAGAGAAAATTAAATATTTCATTGCAAACGGCGGTATTTTTACCGTTTGTACGGGCAGAACAATGCAGGGCTTTCACCGATATTCGCCGGATATAATCAATGCCCCCGTGCTTTGTGCAAACGGGATGATGGCATATGACTATGGGGAACAGAAAACTGTTTTTGCGGATTTAATGAAAGAGGATGCCGAAAAGCTTGTAAAAACAGTTCTTTCTAAATATCCCGATATGTGTATAGAGATGTATTGCGATAATTTTGAAACCTTTGTTATAAACCCTGATGAAAGAACCCGCAGACATCTGGAAGGACAGTATATAAGATATTGCGTTGTAAGCTCAATTGATGAATTTGATGTTTCCCTTGTAAAACTTATGATAGGTGTGGGGGAGAACTCCGCTGCCGTACAACAGCTTCTTGCTGCTACGGATTTGGGAAAGGTGCGTCCGATACCGTCAGACGGAGCATTCCTTGAGATAGTCAGCACAACATCTGATAAGGGCAAGGGGCTTTACAGACTTGCTGATATACTTGCAGTACCCCATAACCGTGTTTTTGCCGTGGGCGACGGCTCAAATGATGTTGATATGCTGACGGATGCTTTTCTGAGCTTTGTACCCGAAAGTGCCGATGAAAAAGCTAAACAGGCAGGAGATGTTTTTGTCTGCTCAAACGATGACGGTGCCGTAGCTGAGGTTATAGAAATTATAGAAAGCAGATTTTGTTAAAAAGGAAATGAATTCTGCTGTCTTATAATGTCGCACATCTTTCTGACTGTAAGTGCGGTTTGTGTCGCAAATATGTATTTCGGATTTGTAAAGTCCTTGCTTCGTACCATATCCTTGAAAAAGCGTGCCTCACCGCTCATTACTGTATCTCTGTCAAGCTCATACGGTACAACATTGTATTTTGTTTCTTTTGATATAAAATCAATGCCCGTAAGCTGTGAAATTGAATCGATGCTTATTGTACCCTTGTCACCGATTATCTCGCTCGGAGCATAATTTTGTCCTGTTTTTGAATACAATAGACTTATACTTTTGTCTTTATAGGAAAAAATAGCACAGCCGTTGGAATCTGCTCCGCTTTCAAGAAAATGAGCATCTGAAAGTATTTTGTCAGGCTCACCGAATAAAGCGGCGGCAATATAAAGATTGTATACACCTATATCCATAAGGCAGCCGGTGTGCATTTCGGGGTTGAATATATTCGGATTTTTTCCTTCAAGGTAAGCGGGATATTTTGAAGACAGCTGACAGAAATTAAGATTTACGCTTCTTATTCTGCCGATTTGGCAAAGAAGCTCTTTCAGAGTGTCAAAAGCATTTGTGTGTACGGACATTATAGCTTCCGTATACACAAGATTTTTTTCTTCTGCGAGCTTTATAAGGTATTCCATCTGTTCCTTTGTTGTGGTTGCAGGCTTTTCGCAGATAACATTTTTTGAATGCTCAAGTAAAAATTTGCTCTGCTCAAAATGAAAAGCATTCGGACTTGCTATATAAACGCTGTCCGTATTTTTGTCATTTGCAAGGTCTTCAAGGGATGTGAAATATTTTTCGGCACCGTGTTTTTCGGCAAAAGCCCTTGCTGTGTATTCATTTCTCGAATATACAGCATAAAGCTTCATATCCTCAACACATTTTGCGGCAGATATGAATTTCTCGGTAATCCACGAAGTTCCTATGGTTGCATAATTCATTTTTTTTATCACCTCTATTTAAATATAACATATTTTTTTATATTCTTATAGACTTTTTTGAAAAAAAAGTGTACAATTATAAAAAATACCCGAGGGGGAGCGATAGTATGCTGACTGTAAGACCGTATCAGGAGAAGGATAAAGAGCTTGTACAGCAGATTTGTCTTGCCAATGCGGACTGTACTGCTGATACACCTGAAGATACAAAAAAGTATATTCTTATAATGTATTGTAATTATTATATTGAACAGGAGCCCGAAAACTGCTTTGTTGCTGTTGATGAAAACGATGTTGCGGTAGGCTACATAATCTGTGCACAGGATTATAAAAAATATGAAGAGGTTTTTAAGGAAATATATCTTCCTCAGGCAGCCGCAATAAGCGTTAAAAGATATGTTGAGGCAAAGCTTGACTTGCTGTCACATTCAATGTTCAAGAAAAGCTATCCTGCTCATCTGCATATTGATATTGATTCAAATTATCAGCGAATGGGCTTGGGCTCAATGCTTGTTGCCGCACTTAAAGCAAACCTGAGAAAAAAGAAAATCAACGGTGTTATGCTGGTTTGCGGTGCAGATAATCAGCAAGCAATTAATTTTTACAGAAAGAACGGATTCAAGAGTCTGCTTACAACCAAAATGGGACATGCAATGGCTCTGGATTTTGAAGTGTGAATATGAGTATTTTAACAAAAGAACAACAGGAAAAAATTATAGCTCTTATTCGTGAGTGCGGAAAAATAATGCTGTCTGCTCACGATATTGAAAGCAACGAAGAAAATATAAGTGTAAAAAGCGGAGCGGGAAATTTTGTTACCGTTTTTGATGTAAAGGTACAGGAAACTCTGATTCGGGGAATTTTGCAGATTTTACCCGAAGCCCGCTTTCTTGCAGAGGAAAGTGCCAGCTTTTCTGAGGATTATTCAAAGGGTATATGTTTTGTTATAGATCCTATTGACGGCACGGCAAATTTCATTCACGATATGCGCTGTTCTGCGGTGAGTGTGGGAATGCTCTGTGATAACGAGCCTGTTTTCGGTGCGGTGTATGCTCCCTATATTGACGAAATGTTTGTTGCAAGCAAGGGAGAGGGTGCATATCTTAACGGAAAACCGATACATACCGCGTCCCGTACTCTTGAAGAAGCTTTGGTGTCCTTCGGCACTTCTCCCTATTACCGGGAGGAGCTTGCAGATGCTTCGTTTGATGTTGCAAAGCGTCTGTTTATGAAGACAGCAGACATAAGAAGAAGCGGTTCGGCTGCCGTTGACTTGTGTTTTCTTGCGTGCGGCAGAACGGATATTTTCTTTGAAGCATTGCTGTCCCCCTGGGATTATGCCGCAAGCTATGTTATCGTAACCGAGGCAGGCGGTGAAATGCTGCAGATGGACGGACAACAAATAAGTCTAACATCTCCGTCTTCGGTGCTTTGTGTTACAAAAAGTGTTAAAAATGAGGTTCTCTCAATTATAAATAACTAAATTTTGGAGGTATTTTTTTATGGCAGACAATATTCTTGATCGTTTCAAGGAAGCCGTTGTTGAAGAAAGAGTGGATGACGGCAAAAAGGTAAAGGTTGGTATTATCGGAACAGGCTGGATAGCAGAGGCACATGTTGCTAACTATCTTAAATGCCCCGATGTTGAGATTGTTGCGGCAGCAGATCTTATTCCCGGTAAGGCTGAAAAATTCTGCAAGGCAAACGGCATAGAATATGCCCGTCTTTATCCCGATCACAAGTCAATGATTGATGCGGAAGAGCTTGATATCGTAAGCGTTTGCACATATAACAGAACTCATGCGGAATGTACAATTTATGCACTCGAAAACGGTGTTAATGTTCTTCTTGAAAAGCCTATGTGTGTAACACTTGAAGAAGCTGTTGAAATCTGCCGTGCAGAAAAGAAGAGCGGCAAGCTTCTCTCAATCGGCTTCCAGCCCCGTTTTGATGAAAATATGAAAATGGTCAAGAGGATCGTTGAATCCGGTGAGCTTGGTGATATCTATTATATCCAGACGGGCGGCGGCAGAAGAAGAGGTATTCCCACCCCCTACGGCACAAGCTTTATTGAAGACAAAACAGCAGGTATCGGTGCTCTTGCAGACATCGGCTGTTATTCACTTGATATGGTGCTTAATGCAATAGGCTATCCCAAGCCCCTTACGGTTTCGGGCTACACATCAAGATTCTTCGGAACTGATCCCGTCACTTATCCCGAGCATCCCGAATATGCAAAGCTTTTCAATGTTGACGATTTCGCAGCAGCTTTTGTCCGTCTTGAGGGCGGTATTATTCTCGACTTCAGAATTGCATGGGCTATGAATCTTGACACTCCCGGTGACACAATCATCCTCGGTACAAAAGCAGGTCTTCGTATTCCCTCAACAGAATGCTGGAACGGCTCTATCGGCGGTCCTCTCAAGATTTACCGCACAATAGCAGGCAGCGATGTTGAAACAGAGGTGCCCGAAAGAGAAAATCATTGCGATAATTTCTACAGCAAGATAAGATACTTCGTTGATGCTGTAAAGAACGGTCTTGCTTCTCCCGTACCCTCAAGCCAGATTCTCTATAATCAGGCTATTATTGACGGTATCTCCCGTTCCGCTAAGGCAGGCAGAGAAGTTGAAATTGAAATTCCCGAAATCTGATTGCTATGATAAAAGAATATCTTGAATTAGGTCAGATAGTAAGCACACACGGCATCAGGGGTGAACTCAGAGTTAACCCCTGGTGTGACTCTCCCGAATTCGCAAAGCAGTTCAGAACCGTGTATTTTGACAAAAAGGGGGAGAAGAGTGCAAAGGTAACCCTTTGCCGTCCTCACGGAAATATTATCCTTATGAAGCTTGATACTGTAAATTCCGTTGATGAAGCCGCAGCTCTGAGAAATACCGTGCTGTATATAAAGCGTGCGGATGCAAAATTGCCCGAGGGCACTTGGTTTATTGAGGAGCTTATCGGCTGTGATGTGCTTGATGCAGATGATAATGATAAAAAATACGGTGTCCTTACAGATGTCACTTCAACAGGGGCTAATGATGTCTGGTATGTAACGGATGACGAAAAGAACGAATATCTGCTTCCCGCAATAAAGGATGTTGTTATTAAGGTAGATGTTGCTGAGGGTAAGGCATATATAAGACCGTTGAAAGGAATTTTTGATGATGCGGATTGATATCCTGACTTTATTTCCCGATATGTGTCAGGCTGTGTTTAATGAAAGCATAGTCGGAAGAGCAAAGGCAAAAGGATTAATAGAAATTAATGCCGTAAACATCAGAGATTTTACTCTTGATAAGCACAACCGTGTTGACGATACACCCTATGGCGGCGGTATGGGAATGCTTATGCAGGCTCAACCGATTTATGATTGCTATAAGGATTTGTGTTCAAGGCTGGGCAAAAAGCCTCATCTGATTTATCTTTCCCCGCAGGGACAGGTACTCACGCAGGAAAGAGCAAAGCAGTTGGCCTGTATGGATAACATTGCTCTTTTGTGCGGACATTATGAAGGTATCGACGAAAGAGTTTTAGAGGAAATTGTTGATGAGGAAATTTCAATCGGTGATTATGTGCTGACAGGCGGTGAGCTGCCCGCATTGGTGCTTACGGACTGTATTGCACGAATGGTGGACGGTGTATTGCCCAACGAAGAAGCCTTTTCTCTTGAAAGCCACTATTCGGGACTTCTTGAGCATCCTCAGTACACGAAGCCCTTTTGCTGGAATGAAAAAGAGGTGCCTGCTGTTCTCATTTCAGGGCATCATGCAAACATAGAAAAATGGAAGCATGAGCAGTCTCTGAAGCGGACTTTTGAAAGACGGCCCGATTTGCTGCAGAAGGTTCAGCTGTCAAAATCAGATAAGGAATATTTGGATAGCTTGCAAAAAGACAAATAATTTTAGATGTATTGTTGTATTTTGTAAAGTTATTGTAGTCAATATGCACAAAACATAAGTTGTCATTTTGGTTTGTTTTAGATTTTCAAACGAATTAAATTTTCGTTTAATTATTTTGATTGACTGCATTTAAGTTTGTGATATAATATATTAGAAATCTTTTTATTTTCCGAAAAGGAGATTTTTTATGATCAGCAAGGATATTTTAGTTCAGAATCAGGTTGGCCTTCATGCCCGTCCTGCAACATTCTTTATTCAGAAGGCAAATGAATTCCGTTCATCCATTTGGGTTGAAAAAGAAGAACGCAGAGCAAACGCTAAGAGCCTTCTCGGTGTCCTTTCACTCGGTATCACAGGCGGAACAGAAATCAAGATTATCGCAGATGGTGTTGATGAAAATGAAGCAGTTGATGCTCTTGAAAAACTCGTTGTTTCCGGTTTTGCCGAATAATGCAGTTGTTTGAAAATTGGTGTGTCGGTTTTGCCGATGCACTTTTTTCATTTTATGATGCTAAGAAAAAGGGGGGGAATAAGTGCGTGTCAGTATTGGATGTTTTATTGAAAAAGGCTCAGGCCTTGCCCGAACAGCCCGGTGTATACCTTATGAAGAATTCATCGGGTGAAATTATATATATAGGAAAAGCAAAAAATCTTAAAAACAGAGTAAGTCAGTATTTCGGCTCACAGAACCGTCACACTCTTAAGGTGCTGAGAATGGTTGAGAATGTCAGAGATTTTGACTATATAATCGTTTCCACCGAATTTGAAGCACTTGTGCTTGAATGTAATCTGATAAAACAGCACACCCCTAAATATAATATTCTCTTAAAAGACGATAAGGGCTATCATTATATAAAGGTCAAAAAAGGCGAATGGAAAATGCTTTATTCCGTTAAGCAGAAAACTGACGAGCCTGATGTGGAATTTTTGGGACCGTATACTGCCTCGGAATATGTTTCCTCTGCGGTAAAACAGGCACTCGATGTGTTCAGACTGCCTCATTGCAAAAAGGTTTTTCCGCAGGATATAAGTAAAAATTCCCGTCCGTGTCTTAATTACTATATAAAGCTTTGCTCGGGGGCTTGCTGCGGCAAGGTAACACAGAAAGAGCACAATGAAGCGGTTGATGCCGCACTCGATTTTGTTTTGGGCGGTAAAAGTGCAACAGTTTCTCAATGGAAAAAGGAAATGCTTGAAGCGAGCGAAAATCTTGAATTTGAAAAGGCTGCAAAGCTGCGTGACAGAATACAGGCTGTTGAAAAGACCTCACAAAAACAGCATGTTGTTTCACTTAAATATAAAAATCAGGATATTTTCGGTATAGCATCTCTTAATGCAAAATCCTGTCTGTCCGTTCTGCGCTTCAGAAACGGAGACCTTGTTGATACAGATACCTTTGTGTTTGACAGAATTGAAAATATTGAAGATGAATACACAGAAATAATAGCAAATTTTTATGCTGAGCATCCCGATTTTCCCGACCGTGTATGCGTTGATGTACAGCTGGAAAATTTCAGCTTTCTTGAGGAATATCTTTCTTTTGTTGCAAAGAAAAAGGTAACACTTTATCATCCCAAGGCAGGGGAGGGTGTAACTCTTGTTGAAATGGCAAAGAAAAATGCCTCTGAAAAGCTTGCAAGAAAAATGGCGTATGACGACAAAAAAAGAGCGGCACTTATTGAGCTGCAGGAAATATTACAGCTTAAAGATTTTCCCGGATATATTGAAGCGTATGATATTTCCAATACAAACGGCAGTGAAAATGTTGCGGGTATGGTTGTTTTCAGAAACGGCAGACCGAGCAAGAAAAATTACAGACGCTTTATGATAAAAAGCTTTGAAGGACAGGATGACTACCGTTCTCTTGCCGAGGTTATAAACAGAAGAATCAATGAATACCACCTCAATGAAGGTGCTCAAGAGGGCTTCGGTGTAAAGCCTGACCTTATTCTGCTCGACGGCGGTGCAGGTCAGGTAAACACGGTAAAAGAGGTGCTTGAAAGACGGGGCTTTGATGTTCCGTTGTTCGGTATGGTAAAGGATTCCAAGCACAGAACAAGAGCCATAAGCTCAGGCGGCGCGGAAATTGCGATAAATGACAACAGGAGCGTGTTCAATCTTGTTGCCGATATTCAGGAAGAGGTACATCGCTATGCCATCACTTATCACAGACAGCTTAAAAAGAAGCGGACGCTGGGAAGCATTCTTACTCAGATTGACGGTGTGGGTGAAAAGAGAGCAAAGATACTTCTGAAAAGCTTTAAGAGTATCGATGCACTAAGCAAGGCAGAGGTTGAGGATTTGCTGGCACTTGACGGTATAAACGAAACGGTTGCGAATAATATTTATTTGTTTTTCAGAGGAGAAAACGATGATTAAGGCAGTTATTTTTGATCTGGACGGCACTCTTATTGATACTCTTGACGATTTGACGGACAGTATGAATTTCGTTTTGTGTGAGTTTGGTTTCCCTGTTCGCACAAAAGCTGAAATCAGAAGCTTTGTCGGTAACGGTCTGGGAATGCTTGCAAAAAGAGCTTTACCCTCCAAATGTGATGATAAAACCGTCAGTGAGGTAACCATAAGACTGAAGGAGTATTATGCACTTCATTCAAGGATAAAAACAAAACCGTATGACGGTATTTTTGAATGTCTTGATGCAATAAAACAAAAAGGCATAAAAAGTGCTGTTCTGACAAATAAGCTTGAAAGCGCGGCAAAAAAACTTTGTGCCGATTTATTCCCGGGATGCTTTGATATGGTATGCGGAGATAACGGTACGGATAAGTTAAAGCCTGCTCCCGACGGAATAGAGCGTATTTCAGAATATCTCAATGTAAACAAAGACGATATTGTTTATATCGGAGATTCAGAGGTTGATGCTGAGACAGCAATTAACGCTTCTGTCAGAAGCATAGGAGTTTTATGGGGATTCAGAGATGAAGATATTCTCGAAAGCTGCGGTTTTGATGAAATTGCCCGTGAAGTTCGGGATATTATTGATATAATTGAAAAAAACAGTTGACAAAACAGTATCTTTGGTGTGATAATATAATGAGATTATAATACGGAGATTTATTTATGCGAGTTATAACAGGATCAGCGCGCGGACGCAGACTTGTTTCTGCCGAGGGGATGGATGTCCGTCCCACAACGGATAAAGTCAAAGAGTCCTTGTTCAGTATTATACAGTTTGAGCTTGAGGGCAGAAATGTTCTTGATCTTTTTGCAGGAAGCGGTCAGCTTGGAATTGAAGCAATAAGCCGCGGTGCCGAAAGAGCAGTTTTTGTTGACAGCAGCAAAAAGTCTGTTGAAATTATTAAACAGAATATTTCACTTGTTCATTTTGAAAAAGAGTCCTCTGTTGTGTTTTCCGATGCTTTTTCCTATCTTGCTCTGGCAAAAGAAAAATTCGATATAGTTATTCTTGATCCTCCGTATCATAAGCAGCTTTGCGACAAGGCATTCGCATTATTACCTGCGGTGCTTAAGGAAACTTCTGTTGTTATATGTGAAACCCAATCAGATGAGGCTTTGCCCGAAAAGGTAGCTTCTCTTGAAATAGACCGTGAATATAAGTATTCTTCAGTTAAGCTTACGGTGTACAGAAAACCCGAAAAAACGGAGGTTGAATAAATTGAAGTCTGTTGCAATATGTCCGGGTAGCTTTGATCCCATAACCGTAGGTCATCTTGATATTATTTCAAGATCGGCGAAAATGTTTGATAAGGTTATAGTTGTTGTACTTATAAACTCAAGAAAAGCAGGCGGAATGTTCTCTCCTGAAGAAAGAGTTGATTTTATAAAGCGTTCAACCGCACATATTCCGAATGTAGAGGTCGATTTTTACGACGGCTTACTTGCGGATTATGCTGTAAAAAAAGGTGCGGTAGCAATAGTTAAAGGCTTGCGTGTTCTTTCAGATTATGAAGACGAATTCAAGCAGGCATTAACAAATAAAAAACTGGCGGAAAATGTTGAAACCGTATTTCTTGTAACAAACACCGAATATATGTTTTTGAGCTCAAGTGTTGTTAAAGAGGTCGGCAATTTCGGCGGCGATATTTCGGATTTTGTTCCGCCTGAAATAAAACAGGATATTATTGACCGAATAGGAGAAAGGTGAAAAATATGAGCGTAGAAGATTTACTTTATCAGATTGAGGATATCCTTGAAGAAGGAAAGCCCTCAATAGTAGGCGGCGGCAAGGTAAAGGTTGATGCCGAGGCTATCCGTTCCATTATTGCTGATATCCGTATCAGTATGCCGGATGAGGTTATTCAGGCAAGAAAAATTGCAGCTGAAAGAAAAATGATTCTCTCACAGGCATCAGATGCAGCTGAGCTTAAAATCAAGCAGGCTGAAATTCAGGCTCGTAAGCTCGTTGAAGAACATGAGA
This sequence comes from Clostridia bacterium, assembly GCA_017517135.1. Lineage (GTDB taxonomy): Bacteria > Bacillota > Clostridia > Oscillospirales > Acutalibacteraceae > RUG806. Next base: position 150,518 of record JAFXAK010000024.1, on the reverse strand, counting down.
TTACAAAAAATGCAGAATTGAATGCACAGGAGATTATTGCTCAGGCTAAAAAAGAATCGGCAGACATAATGGATAAAGCAAAAGCAAATGCAAACGAGATTGTTGACAATGCTCAGAAATGGGCTGCAGAGCTCAGAAGCGGTGCAAGTAATTTTGTTGACACCATAATGAGTGAGAGCGACGAAATTCTTTCACAGAGCATTGAAGATTTCACAAGAAGTCTCAATAAGGTAAGAACAGCCTCACAGCAGCTCAAGAATGCAACTGTTAAAAAATCTGTAAATAACTGATTTTTGTAAATTTTAACAATCAGCCTCGCATATATATTGTGCGAGGTGTTTGTTTATGTTTGTTTTTTCAATCAAGTCCTTAGGATTTCGCATAAGTGCTGTTTTAGGCAGTCTTGCGGTTGTTTTATCAATAGTGCTTATTTTTTCGCTGTCTGAAAAATATAAACAGGATAAGTATATGCAGGTTGCTTCAAAAGCAGGCGATGCCGACGAAAGAATTGCTTTTATCTCTTCTTTCGGTTGGGAGATTGAAGAGGATCCGATTGATGTAAGGGAAGTTTACATTCCCGACGAATTTGACGATACCTATAATGCTTACAATGAAATTCAGCTTTCCCAGGACTACGACCTTTCCGCTTACAAGGGCTTTCAGGTAACAAAATGGGTATACAGAATTGTAAATTATCCGGGCTATGCCGATAAGGATTGTATACAGATAACGCTGCTTGTTTATAACGGATATGTTATAGGCGGTGATGTGTGCTCTGTTGAGCTCAACGGCTTTATGCACGGATTTAAAAAGTGAAGAGGTTTTATGGAAAAAATCAGACTTGATAAATTTCTGTCTTCACAACTGAATATTTCAAGAACGGATGCAAAGAAGCTTATAAAATCAAAGACTGTTACGGTGAACGGCACGGGTGTTTCAAAGGCAGAATTTTCCGTAAACACAGCTTATGATAAGGTATGCGTCGGCTCAAAAGAGGTTTCTTATAAGAAGTATATATATATAATGCTTAATAAGCCCAAAGGGGTAGTATCCGCCTCCGCATCCGAAACAGATGTAACGGTGGTTGATTTGGTCAGCGAAAGCCTTAAAAGAAGCGGACTTTTTCCTGCGGGCCGTCTTGATAAGGACACAACGGGCTTTGTGCTGATTACCGATGACGGTGAATTTGCACATAATATTCTTTCCCCCTCCCACCATATTGAAAAAGAATACGAGGTAACCCTTGAACGCGAGGTAAGTGGGGATGAAATATCGGCTTTTTCCGAGGGAATCAATTTAGGTGATATATTATTGAAGCCTGCCTCTCTGGACTTTCTTCAATTTAATAAAGACAGGGAAGATAAGCCGCAGTATTCCATTGTTATAACCGAAGGAAGGTATCATCAGATAAAGCGTATGTTCGCTTCAACGGGAAACAAGGTGCTTGAACTTAACCGTATAAGAATGGGGGCTCTGAGGCTTGATAAATCTCTTGATTTGGGTGAATGCAGAGAGCTTTCCGATGAAGAAGTGGAGAGAATAATTCAGAGAAAAATATGATTGGTTAATTTACACAACGGCTTTATTGACAAAAAAAGGTTAAAGCTGTTGTGTATTTTTATGCTATCTGGTCAGCTTTATAACATATTTGAATAAAAAAGTATAAAAAAATTTGTATATTTTTATAAAACTACTTGCAATTTCGTCAAAAAAAAAGTATTATATAGCTGTTACATATTGTGAAAATGTATAAATAGTATAAATCTGAACACAAAGTGCATTTTTATATTGTTTTTTTGTTGTTGAAAGGAAGAAAAGATTATGGCGAACAGACTTTTTCAGAGCGTTGTCCATCAGATGAAAGATGCAGTAGGCAGAACTATCGGTGTTGTTGACGAAACAGGCACTATTGTTTCCTGTACGGAACTCGGCAGAATAGGCGATGTTCTGGTTTCAGGTGCAGCAGATGCTTTTTCTGTTAATTCTGCCGTTACGATTAACGGAAATACATATCGTTCCTTCGGTTCTCCCATGCAGCCTGAATATTCGGTTTTTGTTGAGGGCAACGATGCTCTTGCAGAAAAGTATGCTTCAATACTTGCAGTATCTCTGTCAAGCATCAAGCAATATTATGATGAAAAGTATGACAGAGGCAACTTTATAAAGAATGTAATGCTGGATAACATTTTACCCGGTGATATTTATCTCAAAGCAAGAGAATTGCATTTTAACAACGATTCAACAAGAGTTGTTTTCCTGCTTCGTTTTGCAAAAACAAATGACACAACCGTGTTTGATACAATACAGTCCCTGTTCCCCGATAAGAATAAGGATTTTGTAATAAATATCAACGAAACAGATATTGCGGTTATCAAGGAAATTTCCGTTGCTGTTGAAAGCAAGGACCTTGAAAAGCTTGCAAGATCAATCGTTGATTCTCTCGGTGCAGATGCTGCAGGGCATTCTGTTGTCGGTATCGGCACAACCGTCAAGGGTATAAAGGATCTTGCCCGTTCATTCAAGGAAGCACAGGTAGCACTCGAGGTCGGTAAGGTTTTTGATACGGAAAAAACTATTATCAGCTATGAAAATCTCGGTATTGCAAGACTTATTTATCAGCTTCCTTCAACTCTCTGCGAAATGTTCCTTCGTGAGGTATTCAAAAGAGGCTCTATAGACACTCTTGACCATGAAACTCTTTTCACTATACAGAAATTCTTTGAGAACAATCTTAATGTTTCCGAAACATCAAGAAAGCTCTTTGTTCACAGAAATACTCTTGTGTACAGACTTGAAAAAATACGCAAGCTCACAGGTCTTGACCTGAGAGAATTTGATGATGCCATTGTTTTCAAAGTAGCTCTTATGGTTAAGAAATATCTCGATTCTTCACCCATAAAGTATTAATTTAAGCGTAATTAAAGGCGGATGGTTTATCATACCGCCTATCTCTTTGTTTGAATATTGTTATTTTACGAAGGAGGAAAATATTTTTGATAGATTTTCTGAATGTTTCAAAAACATATGCCAACGGCACAAAAGCGCTTACAGATCTCAGTCTGCATGTTGACAGAGGCGAATTCGTTTTTGTTGTCGGTTCATCAGGCGCAGGTAAAAGTACATTTCTGAAAATGATAATGCGCGAAGAAGTCCCGTCTTCAGGCAGTATTGTTGTTGACGGAATAGAATTAAATAAGCTGAAAGCCAGAAAAATTCCGTATTACAGAAGAAAGCTCGGAATTGTTTTTCAGGATTTCCGTCTTATTCCCAATAAAACTGTTTATGAAAATGTTGCATTTGCAATGCATGTAATAGGAGCAAAGCCCAAGGATGTTTCCCGCAGGGTTGCATACGCTTTAAGTCTTGTGGGACTGAGCACCAAGGCAAAAATGCTTCCCAATGAGCTTTCGGGCGGTGAGCAGCAGCGAGTAGCTCTTGCAAGAGCACTTGTAAACCATGCCGATATCATTGTTGCGGACGAGCCCACGGGAAATATAGATCCCGAGATGTCAAAAAATATTGTTGAGCTGCTTAATCAGATAAATCTGAACAGCAAAACAACAATAATTATGGTTACACATGAGGTTGACCTTGCCAAGTCATACGGAAAAAGAATAATTACAATCCAGAACGGAACAGTTGTTTCCGATACGGCACATCCCGAAATTATTGTTGACGGAAACGATGATTTTGTGCCCGAGACTGCTCCCAGCGGATTCTATCAGGCTCCCACCGAGGATGCGGAAATAGAATCCTTCCTCTCAAGCTACGGCAATGAAAGTCAAGCTCCCGAAGCACAGTCAGCTTCTGACGGTACATCCGAAGCTTCGGAATAAATCTGAAAGGTTTTTTATAAATGAAAAGCATAAATTTAAGATATCTCACCCGAGAAGGTATCAAAAATATAGGTGCGAACAGATTAATGTCGCTGGCTTCAATAGCGGTTTTAATGTCCTGTCTTGTTATGATAGGTGTTGCTGTTCTTCTTTTCTTCAATGTTGATTCTCTGTTGCAGAATATTGAATCACAGAATGTTATAATGGTTTTTGTTGAAAAGGAAAGTGACGATGAAACCGTTGAAGCAGTAAAAGCTGAAATTGAAAAAACAGAAAATATCACAAATGTTGAATTTGTTTCCAAAGAACAGGCATACGAAGAGGTGCTTGAATCCTTAGGTGACAATGCTTCTATACTTAACGGAGTTGATAATTCCTTTTTGCCTGACGGCTTCAGAGTAACCGTCGGGGATATGCTCTTGTTTTCACAGACCGTTGAGCAGATAAGAACAATTCCGAATGTTATGAGCATTCAGGAAAACAGCGATCTTGCTTCAAGGCTTACAGAGATACGCACAGCAGTATCTTATGTATGTGTTGGTGTTATTGCGTTACTGTTTATCGTTGCTTTGTTTATTATTGCAAACACCGTAAAGATAACAATGTTCTCCAGAAAAAGAGAAATCAGCATAATGAAGGCTGTTGGTGCAACCAATTCATTTATCCGTTGGCCCTTCCTTATTGAGGGTATATTTATCGGTATAATATCCGCATTTCTGTCGGTTGTTGTTCTGTTCGGAATTTATTATCTTGCATCCGATGCATTGCTGACAATTTTCGGTATCCTCGGCGGCGGACTTGTAAATTTCTGGGATTATGCGGGATATATTCTCATTGTATACATTATTTTAAGTGTTGTTACCGGCGGACTCGGCAGCACATTCTCCATAGGTAAATACCTCAAGGAACAGGGGAGTGTTGTAGATGAAGGCTGATTTTATGAAAAAAGTCCTCTCCTTGTTAATGGTTTTTTCAATAATGGCAGCAAGCTTTATTATTCCCGTTGCATTTGCTTCCTCGGTGAATGAAGAAACAACGATAAGCAAGGAAGACGAAGAGAAAATTGAAAATATAAGAGATCAGCAAGCCGCTCTTGAAGACAAGATCAAAGAAACGGAAGATAAGCTTAACGCTCTTAAGGGAGATATCGCAAAGCAGGAGGCTTATGTTTCCGAGCTTACAGGACAGATAGATAACTATCAGTCCAAAATAGATGTGCTTAATAAAAATATTTCATCTCTGCAGGGTAATATTGATTCTGTTCAGTCGCAGATAAATACCCTTGATAAAGAAATTGAATCCATAGAAGCAGATATAAATCATAATCAGATAGAAACAATCAATACACAGCAGGAAATAGAAGATGTTTATTCCGACTTAAAGGAACGCCTTTGTGAAATATATATGTACGGCTCAGCATCAACTGTAGAGATGCTTTTAGGCTGTGAAAACTTTTCTTCATTCCTCATTCTTCTTGAGCTTACCTCCGGTATTGCAGAAAATGACAGTGCTATGATTGATACTCTTAATGACCGTATCGCTCAGATTGCAGTTTTAACGGAAGAATACAATCTTATGATTGAGGACATTGAGGTAAAAAAGGATGAACACAAGAAGCAGATAGCAGTTCTTGAAGAGAAACAGTCTGAAATTGAAGCTTCAAGAAGTGAACTGCAGGCTTCTCAGGATAAGATTACGGATTTACAGTCTACTGCAATGAACAAGCTTGATTCTCTTGATAAACAGAGTGATGCATATAAAAAGCTTGTTAAAAAATATGAAGATGAACAGGCTGCATTTGATAGGGAGATTGAGAAGATTCTTGCAAACGCTTCTCACGGCTCGGGAGATGTTGAAACCGTTGAAGACGGTTTTATATGGCCCTTGCAGTATTCCGATGTATACATTTCCTCTTATTTCGGAGGCAGAAACGATCCTATAACAGGTAAATACAAAACGCATTATGCGGTTGATACCTGCTGCTGGAGCGGAACCCTCGGAAAGAATGTTTCAGCTGCGGCTTCGGGCACGGTAATCACGGCAACCCGTCATTCAATGTACGGTTATTATGTTATTATTGACCACGGTAACGGCATAGCAACACTTTATGCTCATAACAGTAAGCTTCTCGTATCGGAAGGACAAAAGGTAAAGCAAGGTCAGACCATATCGTATGCAGGTGCTACGGGTTATGTTAAGGGTGCACATGTGCATTTTGAAGTCCGTGTAAACGGACAGAAGGTTAATCCCCTGAATTATGTTTCTCTCAACTCAAGATAATACTACTCCTAAGGATGTGACTTGATGAGTAAAAAAATTCCTCTCGGAATAGCGATAGCGTTAATATTCATAACAATTGCAGCTACCGTTGCAGTTACCGTAACTGTTTATATGAATGTATACAATGAGCTTATTGAGGATTTGCCTCAGAGAGCACAGTTATATTCAAAGCTTTCTGATATAGATGAGCTTGTAAGAGCACAGTATTACGGAAATGTTGATTCCGAAAAGCTTAATGCGAGCATTGCAAAGGGATATATTGAGGGACTTGATGACGAATACAGCGTTTATCTGTCTGCCGAGGAATATGCCGAATACTACAGCGAAATGCTCGGTAATGTTTCGGGAATAGGTCTTGAGGCGGCTTATGATAAGGATTCGGGCTATCTTCTTGTTGGCGATGTTGCCCAGGATTCGCCTGCGGCTCTTGCGGGAATAGAAAAAGGCTTTTATATAACCGCTGTTGACACAGAAATTGTAACTCAGGAAAATGCGGGGGAGCTTCTTGCTTCCTTCGGCGGTGACAAGCTCACAAGCATCAATCTCAGTATTCTCAGTATTGATGAAAACGGAGACGAGGTTTCAAACACGGTCAATGTTGCGAAGGGCTATAAAGCACAGTCCTGTTACTACAGTATATCGGGAACTGTGGGATATATAAGACTTACGGCATTTTATGAAAATACAGCCGAGAGCTTTTCCGAAGCTATCGCATATTTTAACGAAAACGGTGTTACGGGAATTATCATTGATGTAAGAAACAATGTCAGCGATAATCTTGAATATGCTGTTGATGTTATTGATATTATTGTTCCTCTTGCAACAGACGGTGCCGGAGCACTTGCGGTTGCAAAAAATTCAAACGGAGATACGGTGGAAATATATTCCTCAGATGCTTCGAGTATATCGCTTCCGATTGCAGTTCTTATGAATGACAGAACAGAGGGCGCGGCAGAGCTTTTAGCCTGCGATCTGCGTGATTTCGGCAAAGCAAGACTTATCGGTGAAACAACTGCGGGACACGGCACTATGCAGAAGATTTTCCGTTTGGATGACGGCGGCGCTGTTTTGCTCACAGTTGCAAAAATATATCCGTATATAAGTGATTGCTATGATGATGTCGGTGTTTTACCCGATGAGATTATTCTCACAACGGAAAATATCAAAAATCAGCTTGCAGTTCTTCCTCAGACAGATGATGTTCAGTATCAGGCTGCATATAGCTATTTAACAGAATAATTAAAAAATCTCCTTAATAAAGCCTCTTTCGGGGCAGATATTAAGGAGATTTTTTTAGCTTATTAATTTTTATTCTTCACAGATATAGTCAAGACAAGCTCTGCTGACAGTATATGGGCGTACATATTTATCTGCAACAGCATTGTGCAAGGGGGACTGCTGGTAATTTTTCAAGGCTTCTTCATCTGTAAACTGTGTGAACAGAAGCATATCAGCATTTGAGGATTCAAGAGGATTTATTTCAACCTTTATTTTTGTAAGTCCGTCTATTTTTCCGTAAAGACCTTCAAGATTTTCTTTTGCTTCCGACTTAACCTTTTGCTTTTCTTCAGCGCTTAAATTTTTATCAAGATTCCAGATGATTATATGATTTATCATAGCGTTACTCCTTGGGTTTGTTTTTTATGATGGTAACACACAGTGCAATAATTGTAAAGAAAATTTTTGTTTGACAAGCAAAAATATATATGCTAACATCTAAAAAAACGGAGGATGATTTTATGAAAAATATATTATATTTTAATACTCCTGCAAAAATCTGGGAGGAAGCCTTGCCCATAGGAAACGGCAGACTCGGAGCGATGGTTTTTTCACACCCGAAGAAGCTGAGAATACAGTTGAATGAAATTTCTCTCTGGAGCGGTGAGCCTTATGAGAATGCCGATAAAAAAGATGCCTATAAGCATCTTGACGATTTGAGAGAGCTTATAACAAAAAAAGAGTTTTCCAAAGCACAGGAGCTGCTTGATACGGAATTTATCAATAACGGCGGCGGCTTTGAGGGTGCGTATTCGGGCTCATATCAGACACTCGGAGATATGTATCTGACCTTTGATACTAAGAGATATTCGTCATTTTCCCGTCAGCTTGATATTGACAATGCTGTTTGTTCGGATAAGTTTGTAACAAACGGTACAAAGGTTTCAAGAGAATATTTTTCTACCGCAGTTGACAATGTTATAGGGATAAAAATTACGGCAGACAAAGAAAAATCCCTGAATTGCTCCGTAAGATTTGAAAGAAAAGACTGCAGTTTTATAAAATATACTCAGTCGGGCTTTGTTTTCGAGGGTAACTGTGACGGTATTGCTTCTCATATGGCATTTGCAGGGGAGCTTAAAATTGAAACCGACGGTACAGCAAAGGCAGACAGAAAGTCACTTAAAATAAATGATGCAAGTGAAATTATAATGTGTTTTACCGCGGCTACGGACTATGTTCTTGATAAGTCAAAAAATTTCAAGGGTGATAAAAAACCGAGCGAGATATGCCGTGAAAATCTTTGTGCAATCGAAGCAAAAGAATATTCTGAAATAAAAAAGGCTCATATTGAAGACTATAAAAGGATGTATGACACCTGTGTATTGACGCTCGGTGAAGAAAATACAGATATACCGTTGCCAAAAAGACTTAAAGCCTTCAAGAAAAACGCTAAAGATTTACAGCTGGTTGCACTCCTGTTCAATTTCGGAAGATATCTTCTGATTTCCTGCAGCAGAGAAGAAAATATACTTCCCGCGAACTTACAGGGCTTGTGGTGCAAGGACTATAAAGCACCGTGGCATGCGGATTATCACGCAAATATAAATGTACAGATGAACTACTGGCCCGCAGGTCCTGCAGGTCTTGCTGAATGTACCCGTCCCTTGTCAAAGCTTATTGAGGCTTTGGTTGAAAACGGAAGAAAAACTGCAAGGGCATATTATAATGCAGACGGCTGGACTATTTACACAATAACCAATCCCTGGCTGTGGACTTCTCCCGGCTGGGGCGGTGCATGGTCACAGTATCCTCTCGGAGGAGCGTGGCTTTGCAAGCACCTCGTTGAATACTATAATTATACTATGGATAAAGCTCTGCTTGAGGAATTTTATCCTGTTATAAAGGAAAACTGCATTTTCAATCTGTCAGTTCTTTTTGAAAATGAAGACGGTACTTATGTAACCTGTCCTGCAACCTCTCCCGAAAATACCTTCAGAGACGATGACGGTAATGAGGGCTGGGTATGCAAGGGCACGGCAATGGATATCGAAATGCTTTATGAAGATTTTACCGATATGGTTTATATCTGTGATATCTTAGGTGTTGATAAGGAATTCAGAGATAAAGTACAGACTGCAAAAAACAAGCTTGCTTCCTTGAAAATAGGTAAAGCAGGTCAGCTTTGCGAATGGGAGGGCGACTGGGACCTCAATGCACCCGAAATACATCACCGCCATGTATCGCATTTATACGGTCTTCATCCGGGCACAATGATTTCTGTTGAAAAAACACCCGAGCTTGCTTCAGCGTGTGAAAAAACACTTGATTTAAGAGGAGATGACGGCACAGGCTGGTCACTTGCATGGAAAATAAATTTCTGGGCAAGACTTTATAACGGAGACAGAGCATATAAGCTTATAAAGCGTTTGCTTAATCCTGTTTATACGGGAAAATTTAACTATTCAAACGGCGGCGGTGTTTATCCTAATCTCTTTGATGCTCATCCGCCTTTCCAGATAGACGGCAACTTCGGTGCAGTTTCGGGAATTTGTGAAATGCTTTTGCAAAGCCATGTGTTGCTTGAAGACGGCACATTTTTGATTAAGCTTTTCCCTGCTTTGCCCTCTGACTGGAAAAACGGTAAAATCAGCTCAATTACGGCAAGAGGTAATATAAAGGTCTCCCTCGAATGGGAAAACGGACAGCTTAAAAACTGTGAAATGCTCTGTGACGAAAACAGAAGGTGTGCTTTGGTCGGTGAATATGAAATATATGAAGACGGCAAAAAGATACATACAGAAATTTCCGACGGCAATACAGTATTTAATTTGAATGCAAATACCTGTTATTCTGTTAAAAAGTATTGACTTGAAGACGGCTGTGTGTTAAAATTCTTGTATATTTCTAAAAACTGTGATGGGAAGAGTAGGTTATAATTTAAATTAAGGTGGTAACACGAAGTATTTTCTGCTCTCGTCCTTATGCTGAGGACGGGAGCTTTTTCTTGAAAGGATGGTTTTTATGAGCAACTACAAAATTGAAACAAAATGTGTTCAGAGCGGTTATACCCCCGGAAACGGTGAGCCCAGACAGATTCCGATTTATCAGAGCACAACATTCAAATATGACACAAGCGAAGATATGGGCAAGCTTTTTGACCTTGAAGCAAGCGGATATTTCTATACCCGTCTTCAGAATCCCACAAGTGACTATGTTGCAGCAAAAATCTGCGATATGGAGGGCGGTACTGCCGCAATGCTCCTTTCCTCAGGTCAGGCAGCAAATTTCTATGCAACCTTCAATATCTGCGAAACAGGCGGTCATTTTATCGCTTCTTCCGCGATTTACGGCGGCACATACAACCTTTTTGCAGTAACAATGAAGAAAATGGGTATAGATGTAACATTTGTTGATCCTGATTGTACCGAAGAGGAGCTCCACGCCGCATTCAGAGAGAACACGAAGCTTGTTTTCGGTGAGACTGTTGCAAACCCTGCACTTAAAGTGCTTGATATCGAAAAGTTTGCAAGAGTAGCTCACGCTCACGGTGTTCCTCTTATTATAGACAACACTTTCCCCACACCCGTAAATTGCCGTCCCATTGAATGGGGTGCAGATATTGTCACACATTCAACAACAAAGTATATGGACGGTCACGGTGCTGCAGTAGGCGGTGTTATTGTTGATTCGGGTAAGTTTGACTGGCTCGCTCACAAGGAAAAATATCCGGGACTCTGCACTCCCGATGACAGCTATCACGGCATTACCTATGCTGAGAAGTTCGGTCTTGAAGGCGGATATATCACAAAAGCAACAGCACAGCTTATGCGTGATTTCGGCTCAACTCCCGCACCTCAGAATGCATATCTTCTCAATCTCGGTCTTGAGAGCCTTCATGTAAGAATGAAAAGACATTGCGAAAACGGTCTTGCCGTTGCCAAATTCCTTGAAAGCAATGATAAGATTGCATGGGTAAATTACGCTGATCTTGAATCAAGCAAGTATTATGAAACAGCCAAAAAATATATGCCCAACGGCACCTGCGGTGTTGTAAGCTTCGGTGTTAAGGGCGGCAGAAAAGCAGCCGAGACCTTTATGAAGAATCTCAAGCTTATTGCTATTGAAACTCATGTTGCAGATGCCCGTTCATGCTGTTTGCATCCTGCAAACTCAACACACAGACAGATGTCTGAGGAAGAGCTTATCGCAGCAGGTGTACCCTCTGACCTTGTAAGACTTTCCTGCGGTCTTGAAAGTAGTGAAGACCTTATCGCAGATATTGCACAGGCTCTTTCTTTTATTGAATAAGGAGATTAATTATGCCTATAAAAATTCCGAACGAGTTACCCGCCGTAAAAACTCTTAATGATGAAAATATCTTTGTTATGACGGATAACAGGGCTATGACACAGGATATAAGACCTCTTAAAATTCTTGTTCTTAACCTTATGCCAAAAAAAATTGCAACGGAAACACAGCTGTCAAGAATTCTCGGAAATACTCCCTTGCAGATAGAGCTTGAGCTGATTATGACCGCATCCCACAGACCTTCTCATGTGTCTGAGGAGCATCTGCTTGCATTTTATAAGACCTTTGACGATATAAAAGACAAGTATTTTGACGGAATGGTAATTACAGGTGCACCCGTTGAACAGCTTGAATTTGAACAGGTTGATTACTGGGAAGAGCTTTGTGAAATTATGGAATGGAGCAAAACTCATGTTCACAGCACATTTCATATCTGTTGGGGCGCACAGGCAGGACTTTATTATCACTACGGTGTAAAGAAAAGTCCTCTTGATAAAAAGATGTTCGGTGTTTTCAGGCATACTGTTGAATACAAGCGTTCCATTTTGTTCAGAGGCTTTGACGATATCTTCTGGGTGCCTCATTCCCGTCACACAACCGTTCACCGTGAGGAGATAGAAAAAGTACCCGAATTGCGTATTCTTGCTTCTTCAGAGGAGGCAGGTGTTTATGCTGTTGCCATAGAAAAGGGCAAGCAGGTATTTATTATGGGACATTCCGAATACGATCCGCTCACGCTTCATGAGGAATATGTCAGAGATGTAAACAAGGGACTTGAAATTGATGTTCCCGTTAATTACTATCCCGATAACAATCCCGAGTTACCGCCGATTGTCCGTTGGCGTGCGCATGCAAATCTGCTTTACTGTAACTGGCTTAATTATTTCGTATATCAGACAACTCCTTATGACCTTAATGAACTGAAAAATAATAAATAATTAAGAAAACAACGGTTGAATTAAACTCAAAAAAACATTATAATAGGCATACATTTCGATTTTTCGACAATGTATGTCTGTTTTTTTGGGTGGTAAAAATGAGAAATAAATTCAGTATCAGTTTAATCGGATTGTTTTTAATAATTGTTTTTGTTTTTTCTGCGTGCAGTCTGAGTATCTTTTCGGGGGAGCCGACAACTCAAGGTACAACAGGGGAGTTTATGACCGATAAAAACGGTAATTTTGTTCCCGTATATGAGGATGTTGAAACAACACAGTTTGATGCGTCAAATTTTCTCAGAGACGAAAACGACAGAGTGTATTATGCTGATGCAACTGTCAGAACCTTTACAGGTATAGATGTTTCTGTTTTTCAGGGCGATATAGACTGGAATAAGGTCAGGGAAGACGGTATTGATTTTGTTATGATAAGAGCAGGCTTCAGAGGCTACGGTGAAAACGGTACGCTCAATGAAGATGCCCGTTTCAGAGAGAACTGCAAAAATGCACTTGCGGCAGGGCTCAGCGTGGGAGTATATTTTTTCTCACAGGCAATAACTGAAGCTGAAGCTGCCGAAGAAGCGCGTTTTGTGCTTGACATTATTGAAGATTACAATATAACCTATCCCGTCGCATACGATTGGGAGACTATTGAATATGACGACAGCGCAAGAACAAAAAATATGACCACACAGCAGATAACTGCCTGTGCAAACGCTTTTTGTGAGGTTATTGAAAATGCCGGATATGAAACCGTTATATACTTTAACCGCGAGCTCGGATATTTCAATTATGATTTATCAAAGATAAATAATTATCATTTCTGGCTTGCCGAGTATTTTTCAACTCCGTCCTTTTACTATGACTATAAGATATGGCAGTATACCGATAAGGGCACAGTAGACGGAATAGAGGGTGCTGTTGATATTAATATTTCTCTTGTTGATTATTCTTCAAAAGGTGTTGTAGGATAAATTATGAAAATAGTTACTTATGTTTTTATTGCCTTTGCCGTTATAGGTGCAGCGGACAGAATTTTCGGAAGTAAGCTGGGGCTCGGCAAGGAATTTGAAAAGGGAATAATGATGTTAGGACCGCTCACTCTTTCAATGACGGGTATGCTCATTATGGCACCTCTGATTTCACAGCTGCTGAGTTCCGTTTCGGATATTTTTCCCGATTTTCTTGAGTTTTCGGTAATTCCGTCGTGTATACTTGCAAACGATATGGGCGCAGCACCGCTCTCTCTCAATCTGGCAGGCAGTGACGAAATGGGATATTTCAACGGTCTTATTGTTGCATCTATGATGGGCTGTACCGTATCCTTTATTATTCCCTATGCTTTACAGGTTGCAGATAAAAAACACCACTCCGATATACTTTTCGGTATTCTGTGCGGTATCGTAACAATTCCCGTAGGCTGCATTGTTGCGGGACTTATGCTCGGTTTTCCGATTAAGGAAATTATACTTGACCTTGTTCCCTTGCTTGTTATAGCGGGACTTATTGCATTCGGTCTTATAAAATTCCGTTCATTTATGATAAAATTTTTCAAGGTATTGGCTTTTATTATACAGCTGATAATAATTGCAGGTCTTGTTATAGGTATTATTGAATTTTTAACCGGATACAGTATTTTACCGTATGTTGATACTCTTGAAAATTCAATGAGTGTTATAATCAATATCGCCTGTGTTATGGCGGGTGCATTTCCGCTGCTGTCTATAATAAATAAGCTGCTTAAGGTTGTTCTGAAAGCATTGGGTAAAATGCTCGGTATAAATGAGAATTCTTCCTTCGGTCTTCTCGCAACGCTCGGTACATGTGTTACAACATTTGAAAGTGTTGATAAAATGGACAAAAAGGGGATAGTTCTTAATTCTGCTTTTGCCGTTTCCGCATCCTTTGTTTTTATAGATCATCTTGCATTCACCCTGTCTTATAATGCAGAATATGTACCATATCTTTTTGCAGGTAAGCTCATTTCGGGGGTAAGTGCTTTATTGCTTGCACTCGCACTTTATAAAAATCATAAAAGAAAAGCATAAGAAAAAGCCATCGACACAGCTTTGTGCTGTATTGATGGCTTTGGTCTTAATGTATAGGAAATTGCTCGCGAAGTGAGCAATTTAGCTTATATCAAGAAACACCTTTCCCCCAAGAGTGGGGGCAGGGGGGTTGATAAATCGTAAGATTTTTTCTTATTTGTCTAATGTTTCAAAAATTATATTCCAGATGTCTTCATCCTGCTGTGTCATTGAGTCCCAGTCAAATTTGTTTCGGAAAGCGTGTTTTTCCTGATTAGTTTTAAGAATATTTCTTTTCATCGCTTTTCTGTATTCAAAAAAGAAATCGTCTTTATATTCAACCGCATCAAAGGTATAGTTCGGGTTGTGATTTTTGCCGTTTACCTTAACAAAGCGGATATTTTTTTTATGCGACAATTCTTTTTGCAGAACATCAAAGGATGAAGAGCATTTTACCATTTTATCATCATCCGAATGAATAATCAGCGTGTGTGCTTCGGTTTTTGCGAGAGATTCACAGGCATTGTATCTGATAAAAACGGGATTTATTTCAGCTTCCTCTTCATAGATTTTTTTATAAAAAGTGCCGAGATTCTGTTTCAAAAAGCTTTCAACCGAGATAAAGCCTGAAAGAGCAACAATATGAGAAATATCGGGATGCAATGCGCAGATATTCATAGTAGAAAATGCTCCCCAACTGTGACCGATTACGGAAATATCAATGTTTTTATATTCCTCGGTTGCTCTGAGTGCATTTACAGCATCATTGAGGTCCTTGAGTGATTGCACAAAGCCTCCCGTTGTTTCACCGCCTGATTTCATACAGCCCGTGTGGTCGTATGCAAATACAAGGAAGCCGTGAGAAGCTAACTTTTCAATTTCTTTCATATATCCCGTGTGACCTGAGCCCATACCGTGATCAAAAATAACCAGTCTTCCGTTAACGGGGTTTTCGTATGAATAAAAATATCCCTGCAGGGTATGTCCGTCTGAGGACAAAAACGGAAATTCAACACAGTTAAGATTTTCAAAATCCTTGTGCGTAAAATAGAAAACAGCCTCCGTTTCGTCGGCTCTTTTAAAAACAGTATCGCGATAGATGTTCCGTACAATATTCATAAATATAAGCTCCTTAATATATTAATGTAATTTTACACCAACAAATTTTGAAAAACAATATCTTGACAGAATATTTTTTGTTTACTACAATTAAATAAAAAAGCAGAACAGAGGTTTACATATGTCAGTTTGTTTTATAGCCCACAGAGGATACAGCGGAAAATATCTTCATAATACCGAAGAAGCCTTTATTGAGGCGGTCAGACACGGCTCAGGCGGTATTGAAACCGATGTCAGAGTTACAAAAGACGGTGTTCTTGTTGTAAATCATAATGAAGAAGCAGTTTTTGAGGATGGCACGGAGCTTTTGATAGCCGAGGCTACATATGAAGAGCTTACCGCGAAGTCTCTTAAAAACGAATTTACCGATACAAAGCTTTATGTCTGTACATTTGAGAGATATCTCGAAATCTGCCGTGACGGGAATATGGTTTGTTTTATTGAATTCAAGGGCAGCTTCCCCGATGAAAAAATAAACGAAGCATTTATTCTTGCCGATAAGGTTTATGACCTTGAAATGTGTGAATTACAGTCCTTTGATTATGATAATCTTCTCAGAGCACATAAGGCTTTCCCGAAGCTGAAAATTATGCTTACCTGTTGTAAGCACGATGAGAATGTTAACAGATGTCTTGCCGACGGCTTTGATATAGATATGGCTTATGACGGTATTGAGGATGCAACTGTTGAAATGTTCCATAAAAAAGGACTTAAAGTGGCTTTATGGACTGCAAACACAAAAGAAGCACTTGACTTTTGCCTGAGCAAAAATGTTGATTTTATTGAATCGGATTTTTTCAGCGGTAAAGAATAACGGAGAGAAAAAAGATGTGGCAGAAGAAATTATGCCTGGGTGTAAACAGCACTTTCGGACTTTCTGTTGAAGAGCAGATAAAGCTTTTTAAGCAGGTCGGATTTGAAGGCTTCTTTACTCACTGGGAGTACGGTGCACCTGTTGAAGAATGGGTAAAATGTGCAAAAGAAAACGGGATGATATATCAGTCCGTCCATGCACCTTTCGGCGGCAGTGCCGATATGTGGGGAGACGATGAGGCAAAAGCCGAAAAAGCATTGAATGAGCTGCTTGAATGTCTCTCGGTATGTGAAAAATACGATATTCCGATTATGATCGTGCATACATATATCGGCTTCGGCGAGCATGAGCCGCCATCTGAAAGGGGACTTGAAAGATTCGGTAAATTGGTTGAAGCTGCAGAAAAAACAAATGTAAAAATAGCCTTTGAAAATACAGAGGGTGAGGAATTTCTTGCCGCACTTATGAACAGATTTTGGTCGAGTGACTCTGTCGGCTTCTGTTGGGATTCAGGTCACGAAATGTGCTATAATTATTCTGAGGATTTACTCTCGATGTACGGAGATAAGCTTATTGCAACGCATCTTAATGATAATCTCGGAATAAAGGATTTTAACGGCAGTATTTATTATACCGATGATCTGCATTTGTTGCCCTTTGACGGTATTGCAGACTGGGATTATAATGCAAAAAGACTTAAAAAATGCAATTTTGACGGTTTTCTTACATTTGAGATTTGCAACAAATCAAAGCCCGGCAGATATGATAACGATATATATTCCAAAATGGACATTAAGGAATATATATCTGAAGCCTATAAACGCGCATGCAGAATTGCTGTGAAGTGTTTATAAATCCAAAAGCACCTGAAATTTTTTTTGGGTGCTTAATTTTTTTGTTGTTTGCTATTGTTTTTTTGTTCATAAAATGTTAACATATTAGCAAATAAACAAACTTATCAGAAAGATTGAGAAAAAAATGGATATTACTCAATTAAAAAATCTTAAACAGATGATAGATTATGCTGCGAGTGAATTTGGCAGCAGAGATTTTATTCAGTATAAAACCGAGGACGGCATTGCTCATAAAACATACACACAGCTCAAAGCCTCATGCGATGCATTCAGCAATATGCTTGAAAAGAAAAATCTCAAAGGGGCTCATGTTGCTATTGTAGGAGCCACAAGCTTTAATTGGATTGCAGCATATTTCGGAACGGCAGATTCATCAGGTGTCTGTGTTCCTCTTGCACCTAATGAAACGGCAGAAATGAACTGCCGCCTTATGGAGTTTGCCGATGTTGATGTGCTTGTTTTTGATTCAAAATGCAAAGCCTTATATGAAACAGCAAAAAAGAGCTGTCCTGATATAAAGCTGTTCATTTCTTCGGACAATATGGCTGATGATTTTTCAGTCAATATGGATGATATTCTTAATGAATATGCAGGAGAATATTACGGAGAACCCGACGGAGATGACCTTTGTGCCATTGTGTTTACTTCCGGAACAACAGGCTTCCCGAAAGGAGTTATGACAACACATCTCAATCTTGTATATTCTGCCGTGAGTGTACATCTTGCGTGTCCCACAACAAAAATGTTCTGTTGTCTGCCGATACATCATGCTTTCTGCTTTACCGCCAATATAACAAAGAGTATCTGCCGCGGAAAAACAGTCTGCGTTAATGATAATCTTGCAAATATAATACAGGATCTGCGTTTGTTTAAGCCTGACAGCATTGTTGCCGTTCCTCAGCTTGTTAAAAAAATAATGGGTGCGGCTATTAAATATGCCGCTTCAAAGCCCGAAATGAATCAGACGGATGCTATTCAGGAATTTTTAGGCGGTAATATCATTGATATTATTTCAGGCGGTGCACCTCTTGAAGCTGATGTGAATGCCCGTTTCAATGCTACGGGTATACTTGTGCTTAACGGCTACGGTATGACAGAGTGTTCGCCCATTATATCAAATAATGCCGTAGGCTCATTCCGTCACGGATCTGTAGGCAGACCTATTCCCTGTATGCAGGTAAAAATAGTAAACGGTGAAATTCTTGTAAAGGGGCCGAGTGTAACTAAGGGATATTATAAAAATCCCGAGGCTACCGCCGAAGCCTTCACAGAAGACGGATGGCTGCATACGGGAGATCTCGGGCACTTCGATGAAGACGGATATCTTTATATAACAGGCAGATGCAAAAATCTTATATTGCTTGATAACGGAGAAAATGTTTCTGCCGAAATGTTAGAGGAACGCTTTGCAAAGGAGCCGCTTGTCGGGGAGGTTGTTTGCTTCGGTGACAACGGTGCAATTTATGCAGAAATTTATCCGGACAAGGCTTATATCAAAGAGAATAATATAACAGATATTGATGCAGAAATAACCGATCTGCTTATGAGGGTAAATTCCACTCTTGCCGTATATCAGAGAATATCGGGTTTTGTTTTAAGAGATATTCCTTTTGAGAGAACCGCATCCTCAAAAATAAAAAGAGAAATCATGCAAAAATAAAAAAGGCTGAAGCTGTTTTACCTTTAACTGAGAACGAAGAAAAGGTTTTCAATGCAGTAAAAGACCTTCTTATGATAAAAGAGCTGAGTATGGCAGACAATTTCTTTGCCGTTGGCGGCGATTCACTTTCTGCCGTTGAGCTTGCATTGACACTCAATATTGAGCCTCAGAGTGTATATGACAATCCTTTCCTTTTTGCCTTGGCAAAGGTGTTGGATGAAGAGAGCAAAAAGATATCTCAAAGAGTTGAAAATATCAACGAAATTATAAAAGAAACAAGGTCCTCAGCGAAAGCAGAAGACTATAAATGTGTATTGCTTACGGGGGCAACGGGCTTCTTGGGTATACATATACTCAAAGAGCTTGTTGACAGAAAAACAAAAATATACTGTCTTGTGAGAGACGAAAAGCGTCTTGAAAAGCAGATTGAATATTATTTCGGTAAGCTTGACACATCGGGTGTTTTCTGTGTAAAGGGTAATATAGAAGAAAACCTTCTCGGGCTTTCCGAAGAAGTGTATAACGATTTAACCAAAGAGGTTGACGGTGTTTTTCATATTGCGGCAAATGTCAATCATGCAGGTGACTATTCTGTGCTTGAAAAAACAAATGTTATCGGTACAAAAAATATTATAGATTTCTCGGTGTCTGCAAATGCCGTACTGCATCATACATCTACCGTTTCCGTTCACGGAGCCGCTACTGTTTTGCAGAAATATTCAAAGGCTGAATTTTCTGAGGATGTACTCGATATAGGTCAGCACTATTGGAACAATGTGTATATTCACAGTAAGTATTGCGCGGAAGAGGCGGTTTTGCTTGCCCGTAAACAGGGGCTTAAAGCAAATATATACAGAATAGGCAATCTTACCTGGCGTACAACCGACGGCAAATTCCAGAAAAACAGTGAGAATAACGGTTTTCTTCACCGTATTCGCGCAATGATTAAAATGGGCGTATATCAGGATAATATGGATAAATTCCCGATGGATTTTACCGCTGTTGATGAATGTGCAAAAGCTTTTGTCAATCTCGCATTCTTACAGAACACAAATGAAATTTATCATCTGTATAATCATAAATTCCTGTCTGCAAAAGAATTTCTGACTGAATTAGGAGTGAATTACCGATATGTCTCCACTGCAGAAATGATTGAGCTGGCTTTGGCAAACACGGATGACAGAGATATACATGTTTATATGTTCTATATGATAATTTCGGGCAGATCGTCAAATGTTGAAATGCACAACTCTTTTACTCTTGCAAGACTTGCCGAAACGGGATTTGAGTGGAGTGTACCCGATAAAAAATATCTTACTTCAACAGATAAAGATGGTGCAAAAGGTCATTGCTTTGATTCTGAGCCGTATAAGCTTGAGCCAATGAGAAACACGGGCGGTACGCTTACACCGATACAAAAACTGACTCTCGGTGTAATAAAGGATGCACACATTACCGAAAGTGAGCTTTTTGAGGGCGAAAATTCATTGATGCAGCTTTGTGCAAGAATAAAAGAAAAGTATAACAGACCGTTTATTATAACGCTTGAAGAAAAGTACCGTTCACAAAAAATAAACGGGTTTATTTCACAGTTCAAACATGCAACGGTCTATGATGAAATATATGCAGAACCGACCGTTAAGCTTACTGATGAAACAACAAGGCTTTATCTTGATAATGAATGTGACTGTGTTGTTGCCATAGGCGGCGGCTCTGTGATAGATACTGCAAAAATTACTGCATTGAGAGCCGCCAACCCCGAAAGCGATATAGATGATATCTGTAAGCTTGATTCCTATGCAGACGAATGTAGGCCTCTTTTTGTTGCACCCACAACAGCGGGAACGGGTTCAGAGGTAACCTTATTTGCTGTTGCAACTCAAGAGGACGAAAATAAGAAGCGTCCGTTTATTAGTGATAAATATCTGCCCGTTGCAATAGCTCTTGAACCTGAGCTTACTGCTTCCGTACCTGCAAAAAGTACAGCATTTACGGGAATTGATGCTCTTTCTCATGCAGTTGAAGCGTATTTAAGCTTGTTTGCGGATTCGTTTTCTGATGATGCTGCACTTGCGCCGGAAGTTTGTAAAGAAATATTTACACGGCTTCCTGTTTGCTGCAGAGAACCGGGAAATCTTGAAGCAAGAGCTCATATGCAAAAGGCTTCCTTTAATGCAGGTCTTTCATTCAGAAGAATAGGCACGGGATATATTCACGCAATTGCACACAGGCTCGGAGAATTCTGTCATATTCCTCACGGTCTTGCAATTGCATCGGTATTTACCGCTGTACTTAAAGCCTATATGCCTTATTCTGCGGATAAATGTGCAAAATTAGCTATGTCTGCAGGTGTGGGAGAAAAAGAACTTTCCGATATCGAAAATGCAAATCTTTTCTTTGAGGCTGTTGATAAATTGATAAGTGATATCGGTATAGCTTCTGATGTAAAAGCAATCAGCCTGAGAGAAGAGGATATCGATGATATTGTCCGCCGTGTGCAGGATGAAGCTAAGCTTATCGGTTATCCCAGACCTTTCTCAGACTGTCAGCTTGCAGATTTAATCAGAAAAACTTTTTTTGCGATATGATTTTGTGAATGTCAGTTGTATCTTTGGTTTACCCGTTGCATAAAAATTTTATATAAAAAAGTATTGCAAAAAAGCGTACAATGTTGTAAAATATAATAAAATATTAGTTAAGGAGAAGAAATATGAAAAAAGTTATCAGCGTAGCGTTGCTTCTTGTAATGGTTCTTACTGTTTTTGCAGGTTGCTCCAATCCTCAGAAAGAGATTGTAGGCACATGGACAGGTGAAACCCCTGTTCTTGGTGGTGTTGTAACAGAAAAAACCTTCACTTTCTACGAAGACGGCACAGGCAAAACAGAAACCTTCCTTGGTGTTGAAATTGAAATTTCATACACAATTGATGATGAAACGCTTACCGTAACAACATCGGCTCTCGGAGTTGCAAATGACACAGTTTATACATACACTCTTGAAGATGATGTTCTTACATTGGTTGACGGTGACACAACCTACAGACTTTTCAAAGAAGAAGCATAAGAAAATATGATGAGATGACGGAGATGCTTGAAAAAAGTGTCTCCGTTTTTTTACGGTTGTAAATATAAAAATTTTATATATATCTTGTCAAGACAGTTTTTATATGTTATTCTTAATTATATATTTTTTTAACGGAGATAACACAGATATGCAAAGAAAAGTAAAACTTGGTGTTTTAGGTGCAGGCAGAGGAGTTGCGCTTGCAAATTACTGCAAGAATGCTGATAATGCCCAGCTTGTTGCTGTTTGCGAAAATTACGAACCGCTTCTTAACAATGCAAAAAAACTTTACGGCGCAGATGTGAAGTTTTTTACAGATTTTGATGAATTTATCAAGTATGATATGGATGCTGTTATTCTTGCAAATTTTGCAAATGCGCATGCGCCTTTTGCAATAAAGTGCTTTGAACACGGCAAGCATGTTTTAAGTGAGGTATTGCCCGTTCAGTGTATGAAAGAGGCTGTTGAGCTTATTGAGGCTGCCGAAAAATATTCACTTACATATGCTTTTGCGGAAAATTGCTGTTTCCTGCCTTCAACATTGGAAATGAAAAAATTGTATGAAGAGGGAAAGCTCGGAGAGTTTGAATACGGTGAGGGAGAATACCTGCACAACTGTGAAAATGACTGGCACAATATAACAGCAGGCAATCCGAATCATTGGCGTAATACTATGTATTCAACCTTCTACTGCACGCACTCTATAGGACCTTTGCTCCATATCACAGGTCTTAAGCCCGTGAAGGTTACAGGTCTTGAAACCGCATTCAATGCCCGTATGGGAAGAATGGGTGCAAAATCAAGTCCCATAGGCATAGAAATGATAACTCTTGAAAACGGCAGTATTATAAAAAGTCTGCACGGTGTAGGTCCGTCAAAATCGTCACTCTGGTTTTCTGTTTACGGCACAAAGGGAAGAGCAGAAAGTGCAAGAGAGAGCACGGGTGAGAGTGAAGAATGTACGGCAAAGATTTATGTGAATGTAAACGAGAATGAAGAAGACTGTGCATACACATCAAACGAGCTTTGCTATTCTCCCGAAAACGAATTGACCGAAAAAGCAAAGAGCTACGGTCACGGCGGAGCGGATTACTATATTCTGTATAACTTCTGTAACAGACTTCTCGGAGACGAGAGCGCAGATGTTATCGGTATTTATGAAGCTCTGGATATGTTCCTTCCCGGCTTATTTGCTTACCGCAGTATTCTGCAGGGCGGTATTCCTCTTGAAATTCCCGATTTAAGAAATAAGGAAACAAGAGAAAAATACAGAAATGACACACTTTGTACGGATCCTAATGTTGCAGGCGATATGCTTGTTCCCAGCCTTTCAACCGGAAATCCCGAAATACCTCAAAGTGTCTATGATGAAATAAAAAAGAAAAGTGAGATATCATTTATGGAAAGAGAAGTTAAGCGTCCTCAGCTGTTAATGAGAAGATTCGGAGGAGAAATCAAATCATACTCTCTCCCCGAGGGATATACCGTTAAATATTATTCGGATGAATCTGAAATTAAAGAATGGGTAAGAATCTGTGAAAACGGTCTTGTTGCAACAGATGATATGGAATCTTTTAAGAATACCATACTCGGACTTGATGATATTGTCCCCGAAAAAGATGTTATCTTTATTATAAGCAATGACGGAGAGTATTGCGCAAGTATCACAACCCGTCATTTTGATGAGGATAATGCAGGCGGCTTACATATGGTTTCTGTCCGTTCCGATTTCAGGGGTAAGGGACTTTCAAACTGTCTTTGCGAAATTGCGCTGAAGAATATTGAAGATAAAAATTACCGTTATGTTCAGCTTACGACCGATGATTTCAGAAAAGCTGCTGTCAAATCCTATGTAACCGCAGGCTTTTTACCCGTTATTGATACTGCAGATATGCGTGAGCGTTGGCAGGCACTTGTAACAGAGCTTAATATTGATTCTCTTGATGCTGTTGATGATGAGGGTAATGTTATTTTCACTCTTACAAAATAATATTTTTCAATGCTTGAAAATTTACCGCATTTGTTGTATACTGAGAATGTATAAAAAATAGGGTGGATTTGAAATGGAAAACGGCTTTGGCGGCAGGCTTAAACTTCTTCGTAAAAAATCCGGATTAACACAGGCACAGTTGGCATTGATGCTTGGTAAGAGCACAAGTGCAGTAAGAATGTGGGAGCTTGGAACAAATGAACCTGACATAAAAACGCTTGTTAAGTTAAGTTCAATTTTTGATTCAAGTCTTGATTATCTTTTGTGCCGTGATATTGTAAAGGGTTCTCCCGGTGCGGTAAGAACAAATGTTGAAGTTATAAACATAAGTGAATATTCGCTGAAATTAAGTTCAGACACTCATATTTTCAGACGGATTCCTGCAGAATATACCGATGACGGAAATGCATATATTTATATCAGAAACGATCAGAACAATATTCTGTCGGAAATCCCCTTCGGTGCAGATGTTCTTATCCGAAGGCAGGATTCCTGTCTTAACGGACAAACGGTGTTTATGAGAGTGGGAGAAGAATTTTTCCTGAGAAGGCTGTATTATTTCAGCGGAGGAATTCTTCTGAATTCGGGTAACAATCCGCCTGTTTTTGTCGATTCACAGGATGATTTTGAAATAATCGGCATTGCCGTTGAATATACATACACATTTTAAGAGAGGTAAATATTATGGAAGACAACAACAACTATACATACACCTATGAAAAGGATAAAGAGAAAAAATCAACAGACCGTCCGGTGAAGGCAATTTTTGCTGTTGTTATCGCAGCATTGATTGTGCTTTCCGTTGTTCTCGGCATATTGTTCGGAATGCAGGAAACAGATACTCAGGAAACAACAACTGAGCTTGCAGAAACCACAACAGAAGAAATGGTTGAAACAACAACATTGCCCGAGGAGCTTTATAAGGCAGGGGACTATATTGTTGCAACAGGCGGATATTCTCTTCGTTTCAGAAAGGATCACGCTAAGGATGCAGAAAGCATAACCGATATTCCTGACAAAACTCAGCTTACCGTTACTGAAATCTATTATGATGAAACAGCAGAAGAAGATTTCAAGTATTGGGGACAGGTAGTTTATCTCGGTCACACAGGTTGGGTAACAATGTCTTATCTTGAAAATGCTTTCTCCGAGGATATTGTGACTCCCGAGGAGCTGCCCACAGATGAAAGCACCACCGCTGTTGAAAGCACAACCGCTGCTGAAGGCACAACTGCAGCATCCACACAGCAGAATCCCACAACAGAGACTACTACAGCAGCTTCATCCAATACAACAGAAACAACAACTCAGGCAACAGCTTCAAAATATACAGCAGGCGACTATAAGGTTGTTACAGGGGGCTATACTCTTACTTTAAGACAGTCCGCTTCTGCAACTGCTACTGCTATCTTAAGTATTCCGGAACACTCACAGATTACTGTTCTTGAGGTTGTTGATACCGGTGTTGCAAACGGAAATAACCGTTATTGGGGTAAAATTGTGCACCTTGGTCACACAGGCTATGTTTCAATGGCTTATCTTCAGAAAGTAAACTAAGTTAATAACAGAGACTGCATTATACAAATGACAAACATATGTCTGATGCGGTCTCTGATTTTTAAAGAGGCAGATATTATGAAAAGAAAATCCACAATCGCATTACCTGAGAATTTTACGGTTACTGCTCACACAGGATGTGAGAAAAGCAAGGATAATTCTATTGATTCGCTCAAGGTCGGCTGTACATCGGGTGCAGATATAGTAGAATTTGATCTGAATTTTGACTCTCAGGGTAATGCCGTGCTTTCACATAACGCTCCCGTTGATGGATGTGCTACACTTGATGAAGCATTCGGATGTATTGCAAAATATGAAAAAATAAAGGTTAATGTTGATGTCAAGAAAACAGATAATCTTAAAGCAGTTGTTGCTTGTGCGGAAAAATATTTGTTGACCGAGCGTATTTTTTATACGGGTATTCAACAAAAAGATGTGTCTGCAGTAAAACAACAGACACCGTCTGTCAGTTATTATCTGAATGTTGGCGTTGACAGGAAACGAAAAAACAATATTGAATATCTCAATTCTCTTGCTGACCTTGTTGAGCAGCAGGGTGCGATAGGAATAAACCTCAACAAAAGGGGATGTTCAGAAAAATTGGTTGAGCTGTTTCACGAAAAAAACCTTCTTGTATCCGTCTGGACTGTTAATAACAGGTTTGAAATGCAAAAGATAATAAGCTTGGCTCCCGATAATATCACAACAAGATATCCCTCAAAGCTTAAAAAGCTGATTGAACAGTTTTAACAAAAAAAATGACCGTATCGGAGCGATACAGCCATTTCGCCGACAGCTATTGAGTTGTCGGTATTTTTTTATTTACAGATACTTAATGCAAAATCTGCAATATCCTTATAAATTTCTTCTTTTTCAAGCTCATCATGTATTTCGTGGCGTAATGAAGGATAAAGCTTTATCTGAACATTGTGAGCTGTGGCTTTATACCTTTCATAAACCTCTTTTACTCCCTTGCCGTAATTACCGACGGGATCCATATCGCCTGCAATAAGGTACAGGGGCAGATTTTTCGGTGTTTTGTCAAAGCATTCATCCGAAGAAACCTCTTTGAGAAGTGAGAATAAATCCGCAAAGGCAGACGCAGAGAAAAGGTAACCGCATTTTTCATCAGCCACATATTTTTTTATGTTTTCTTCATTTTTTGAAAGCCATTCAAAGCCTGTATTACCGTCAAATTTTTTGTTGTATGTGCCGAAAGCCATAGAATCTATAAACTTTGAACGGTAGCGGGCACCTTTTATTTTTGCAACGGCATTCGCAAGCATAATGCCTATGTCTGCTGCGGGATTTTTACCGCTCGTTCCGCAGATAACAGCACCGTCAACATCCTCGGCGTATTTTGAAATATAGCTTCTTGTAACAAAGGAGCCCATAGAATGTCCCCATAATATCAGTTTTTTATCGGGAAATTTTTCCTTTGCAAGCTTTGTTACCTGATTGGCATCCTCAACAATTTTTATAAATCCGTTCTCTTCACAGAAAAAGCCTAAGTCATCGTTTGTTTTTATTGATTTTCCGTGACCTGCGTGGTCATACAGAACAACAGCAAAGCCTCTTGTGCAAAGGTATTCGGCAACATCAAGGTATCTGTCGGAATGCTCTGCCATGCCGTGAATAATCTGAATTACTCCGATTATGTCATTTGTGTTTTCGGGGGAAAGGCTCTGAATATAAATATCTGCCGTACCGGTTTCAGACGGGAGGGAATATTCATTATGCATAAAACTCATATTGATGCTCCTTTGCTTTTTTTATTTATTTTAGCATAAATTAAAAAAGATGTAAACTACCAATAAAATAATGTTATTCACTTGAAAATGTATATGTATTTGTGATAGAATGTTTTTTGTGTTATTATGTCTTAAAAAGGTGGTGAGCGGTGTGCTCGGAATGAAAATAGGTATAGATTTCGGTTCAAGTAACTTTACGGTTTTCGTTGAAGATAAAGGTATTGTTATGAGTGAGCCTTCTCTTGTTGTTTGTGACAGCTTTTCGGGAAAGCCGCTTGCAATGGGAAATGCTGCAAAAAAGATGCTCGGAAAGCTTCCCGCGTCAATGTACGCGGTAAATCCTATAAAAGACGGAATAGTAAATAATTACGATATTGCCTGTATGATGCTTCGCACTTATCTCAATAAGCTTTGTGCAAATAAGCTTTTCAGACCTAATATTTTAATGTGTGTGCCAAGTACGGTAACAGAGCTTGAAAAGAGAACAATATTTGATGCGGTTATCGATGCAGGTGCGGCAAGAGCCTGCTTTGTTGATGAGGCTTTGGCTGCTGCCATCGGGGCAGGTGTAAGCCTTACTCAGCCCGAAGGTACATTTGTGTGTGATATCGGCGGCGGAACTTCTGACTGTGCTGTTGTAACAATGGGAAATATTGCAGTTTCAGGCAAAGAAAAGGTCGGCGGAAATGATTTTACTAAAACAATATCGGACTACATTTTCCATGAGCATAACATAGAGGTAGGATATGAAACAGCCGATCATATAAAAAGGACGGTAGGTACTGCGGTTTTCAGAAATGAAGAGGTTGCAATTGTTGCAGGCGGAAAAAGCTGTGAAACGGGACTTCCCGTGCTTTTTGAAATCACCTCAACCGAGGTTTACTGGATTCTTAAAGGGCATGTGGACAAGGTGTTCAACTGTATAAAAAGTGTTTTTGAAAAAACACCGCCGGAGCTAATTTCGGATATTTTTGAAAACGGCATCATTCTTACGGGCGGTACGGCAAATCTTTACGGACTTGACCGATTTATTGAATGGAATACAGGAATCCGTACATACAAAGGCGAACATCCCGAAAACTGTGCCGTGCTGGGCTTGGGAAGACTTCTTAAAGATTTAACATATCTTGAAAATAACGGATATATATTCAAAACCCGTGAGGATGACTCGGAAGAAGACGAATAATTACAATTCGGAGAAAAATATGTCAGAAAATATACCTCAAAACAGAATAGAGGGAACTGTTGAAAATATAGTTTTTCATAATACTGTAAACGGCTTCACCGTGCTTGAGGTCAATTGCGACGGAGAAATAATCACCGCAGTAGGGGTATTGGCTGAGGTTGCAGTCGGTGAAGACCTTGTAATGGACGGTAAATGGAAATCACACAATGTTTTCGGCAGACAGTTTGAAATTGCTTCATGCTCACGCTCAATGCCTGATACTGCGGGCAAACTTTACCGTTATCTGGCTTCGGGAGCGATAAAGGGCGTGGGGCCTAAAACTGCTATGAAAATAATTGAGCATTTCGGGGATAAAAGCTTTCAGGTGATTGAAAGCGAGCCTGAAAAGCTTGCGGTTATAAGCGGAATATCAAAACAGAAGGCTATTGATATATCAAATGAATTCAATCATCAATATGCTATGCGAAAGGTTATAATTGAGCTTGAAAATCACGGAATAACACCGTCGGAATGTACCTCAATTTACAAGTATTTCGGTGTTAACGCAATAAATGTCATAAGAGAAAATCCGTATATTCTCTGCGGGACCGTCAACGGTTTTTCTTTTGAAAGAGCACAGCTTCTTGCCGAAAGTATGAAGCTTACCCCTAAGGATTGCTACAGAAACCGTGCAGGTCTTATATATATTCTTAAACACAACCTCGGAAACGGACATACCTGTATTCCGCGGAGAAAGCTTATTTCTCCCGCAGAAAGCTTACTCGGTATAAACGAAGAGGAAACACAGCTCACAATAGACGAGCTTTGCTCTATGAGACAGATAGTGTGTGACACAATAGACGGGGAAGAATTTTTGTTTCTGCCTGAAATATATGTTGCAGAAAAATCCATAAGTTCAAGAATACGCACGGCTGTAAAATTTTCTCCCACGCCGATTTTAACTGTTGATGATGATATAAGAAATATTGAATATGAAAACAATATTCAGTATGCGGATAAACAAAAAGAGGCAATAAAGATAGCCGGAGAAAAAGGTTTGCTTATTCTTACGGGCGGCCCCGGTACGGGAAAAACAACAGCAGTAAAGGGAATAATTGAGCTTTTTGAAAGAAAGCGGATGGATGTTCTCCTGTGTGCACCTACGGGCAGAGCAGCAAAACGGATGAGCGAGGTAACGGACAGGGAAGCCAAAACAATACACAGGCTTTTAGAGGTTGAATGGGATGATAGCGATAAGCCCGTTTTCAGGCGCAATGCCCAGAATCCTCTGATAGCAGGAGCAATAATAATTGATGAAATGTCAATGGTTGATACTCAGCTTTTTGCCTCACTTCTTGATGCTGTTCCTATGAGCTGCAGAATTATTCTGGTCGGTGACTCCGATCAGCTTCCGAGCGTGGGACCGGGGAATGTGCTCAGCGATCTTATGCAATCAGATATGCTGCCGATGGTTTGTCTTACAGAAATTTTCCGTCAGTCACAGAAAAGTCTCATAGTTATGAATGCACACAGGATTATTTCAGGAGAAATGCCTGTCTTGAATATCAAAGATAATGACTTTTTCTTTATGAACAGAGAAAATCCTGTTGTATGTGCTTCAACTGTTTCTCAGCTTGTTGCAAACCGCCTTCCTGAAGCATACGGTTTTTCACCGCTTGACGATATACAGATTCTGTGTCCCTCAAGAAAAGGAGACTGTGGTACGGTAAATCTCAACCGAAAGCTGCAGGAGGTTCTTAATCCACCCGACAGAACAAAAAATGAGCTGAAAACATCGGGCGGTCGCCTTTTTCGGGAAGGGGATAAAGTTATGCAGGTGCGCAATAACTATAATATTCCCTGGAACAAAGGAGCCGAAGTGGGCGAAGGAATTTTTAACGGTGACATAGGCATTCTGAAAAAAATAAATTATGCCGCAGGTGTAATGACAATAATATTTGACGACAGAGTAGCACAGTATCCTGCCGATAATTTATCGGAGCTTGATTTGGCATATGCCGTCACCGTACATAAAAGTCAGGGAAGTGAATATCCTGTTGTTATTATGCCTTTGTGTGATGTTCCGCCTATGCTTTTATACAGAAATCTTTTATATACTGCAGTAACAAGAGCAAAGAAAATGCTTTTGCTTGTAGGAAATGAAGAAAAAATATCAAAAATGGTTGAGAATAACCGACAGAATAAACGATATTCTGCTTTGAAGTCTTTTTTATGTACTTAATATTTACAATTCAGTTTGATTGTGATATAATAATCTGTAAATTTTTCGATATTCAAGCAAAGAAAGGGATAGTTTATGAGTAAAGAATTAGAAAAGCTCTACGATCCTAAAAATGTAGAGGACAGAATTTATAAATCATGGCTTGACGGTAAGTATTTTCACGCAAAATGCGAAGCCGATAAGCCCACATATACAATAGTTATTCCTCCGCCCAATATCACAGGTCAGCTTCATATGGGACATGCGCTTGACAATACCTTGCAGGATATTCTTATCCGTTACAAGAGAATGGCGGGCTTTGACACTCTCTGGCTTCCCGGCACAGACCATGCATCTATTGCAACAGAGGCTAAGATTGTTGAGGCAATGAGAAAAGAAGGTATCAGCAAAGAGGATATAGGCAGAGAAGCCTTCCTTGAAAGAGCCTGGGACTGGAAGAAGCAGTACGGCGGAAGAATTATTGAACAGCTTAAAAAGCTCGGTTCCTCCTGCGACTGGGACAGAGAAAGATTTACTCTGGATGAAGGCTGCAACAAAGCAGTTAACGAGGTGTTCTGCCGTCTTTACGAAAAAGACCTCATATACAGAGGTAACCGTATGGTAAACTGGTGCCCTTGCTGTAACACATCAATTTCTGATGCTGAGGTTGAATACGAGGAAAAGGACGGACATTTCTGGCATCTTCTTTATACTGTTATGGAAACAGGCGAAAAGCTTGAGCTTGCAACAACCCGTCCCGAAACAATGCTCGGTGACACAGCAGTTGCTATAAATGCAGAGGATGAAAGATATAAGCATCTTCACGGCTGTCATGTTATTTTACCTTTGCTTAATAAAGAAATCCCGATTGTATGCGATGAGCATGCTGATATGACAAAGGGAACAGGTGTTGTTAAAATCACACCCGCTCACGATCCTAACGACTTTGAGGTCGGTCAGAGAAATTCACTTCCCATTGTCCGTACATTTACCTATGACGGTCATCTTACAGGTGCTGCCGATAAGGCAATTGCAGACGAGCTGATTGCAAGCGGAAGAGCAGCAGAAAATGAACCCGAGGTTCTCGATTGCGGTAAGTATGCCGGTATGACAACCATGCAGGCAAGAAAGGCTATACTCGAAGACCTTGAAGCAGGCGGATATCTTAAAGAGGTAGAGCCCCGTAAGCACGAGGTCGGCACCTGCTATCGCTGTCACAACACAATTGAGCCTATGATTTCAAAGCAGTGGTTTGTAAGAATGCTTCCTCTTGCAAAGCCCGCTATTGAAGCAGTTGAAAAGGGCGAAACAAAATTCGTTCCCGACAGATTTACAAAGGTTTATCTCAACTGGATGAACGGCACCCGTGACTGGTGTATTTCCCGTCAGCTTTGGTGGGGACACAGAATTCCCGCATGGTATTGTGAGGATTGCGGTGAAACGGTTGTTTCCAAAACAGATGTTGATGTTTGTCCCAAGTGCGGCGGCAAGCATCTTTCACAGGATCCCGATACTCTTGACACATGGTTCTCTTCTGCATTATGGCCTTTCTCAACACTCGGCTGGCCCGAAAATACAGAAGATCTGAAGCATTATTATCCCACAAACACCCTCGTTACAGGTTACGATATCATCGGCTTCTGGGTTTCCAGAATGATTTTCTCAGCTCTTGAATATACAGGACAGGTTCCCTTTGATACTGTTCTTATTCACGGTCTTGTCCGTGATGCACAGGGCAGAAAGATGTCAAAATCTCTCGGTAACGGTATTGATCCTCTTGAAATTATTGATAAATACGGTGCAGATGCTCTTAGATTTACTCTTGCAACGGGTAACTCTCCCGGAAACGATATGCGTTTCTCCGATGAAAAGGTTGAAGCATCAAGAAACTTTGCAAATAAATTATGGAATGCGGCAAGATTTGTTCTTATGAATCTCGGTGAGGACGAGCCCGTTCCCCACATCCCCGAAAAGCTTGCTCTTGAAGATAAATGGATTCTCACAAAGTTCAATATTCTTGTCAAAGAGGTTACTTATAATCTCGAAAAGTTTGAGCTTGGTGTTGCAGTTCAGAAGCTTTATGAGTTTATATGGGATATTCTTTGCGACTGGTATATTGAAATATGCAAAATCCGTCTTTCCTCGGAGGATATTGAGCTCAAGAAAACAGCAAGAGCAGTTCTTGTTTATGTAATGAGCAACACATTAAAGCTTCTTCATCCCTTTATGCCCTTTATCACAGAGGAAATCTGGCAGACATTGCCTCACAGCGGTGAAGCTGTTATGATTTCACAGTGGCCCGTATTTGATGAAAAATATGTGTTTACAGCAGATGAAGAAAAGATGGAGCATATTATGACTGCCGTAAGAGCTGTCAGAAACCGCAGAGCGGAAATGAATGTTCCTCCGTCAAAGAAAGCGCATCTCAATGTTGTAACAAAGGAAACTGAGCTTTTCAGCGACGGCACAAAATATTTTGTCCGTCTTGCATCAGCTTCTTCACTCGCAGTTTCTGCAGATGAGAGTGTGTTTGATCTTAACGGCTGTGTAAGCGTTGTAACTGATGTTGCAACCATCTATATTCCTATGGCAGAGCTTGTTGATTTTGAAGCTGAAAGAAAGCGTATCAATAAGGAGCTTGAAGAGGTTGAAAAGAAATTAGCACAGATAAACGGTAAGCTTTCAAATGAAGGCTTCCTTGCAAAGGCTCCTGCTCAGGTTATTGAAGAGCAGAAGGCAAATCAGATAAAGCTTAACGAAAAGGCAAAGCTTCTTAAAGAAAGTCTTGCAAAGCTTGGTTGACAGGTGTTTTTATGAATGAAAAAGAAGCTGTTGAATATTATCATTCATTACAGCAGTTCGGTATAAATCCGGGACTTGAAAGAATATCCGCTTTATGCGAAAAGCTCGGCAATCCGCAGAATGAGCTGAAATTTGTTCATATTGCAGGTACTAACGGAAAGGGAAGTACCTGCACGGAAATTGCCTCTGTTCTGACACAAGCGGGCTACCGCACAGGGCTTTATACCTCACCGTATGTTGTTGACTTCAGAGAGAGAATAAAGCTTGACGGAGAAATGATTGCTCCCGAACAGTTGGCTCAGGTTACGGAAATTGTGCGCGATAAGGTAAATGAGCTCAATTCACAGGGGATATATCCTACCGAATTTGAGGTAATAACCGCGGCTGCGTTTTTGTATTACAGACAAAGCGGCTGTGATATCGTTGTGCTTGAAACGGGACTTGGCGGCAGATTTGATGCTACAAATATAATTAATTCTCCGCTTTGTGTTGTTCTTGTGTCGATTTCTCTTGACCACACAAAGGTGCTCGGAGAAAGTGTCAGCGAGATAGCGTATGAAAAGTGCGGTATTATTAAAGACAGCTGCAGCGTTGTAACAAGTGCTTCACAGCAAACGCAGGCTTTGTCTGTTATAAAAGAAACCGCTTGTAATAAAAATGCTTCGCTTTATATTACGGATGAAGCCCGTATGTTTTCTGTTTTGTCGGCAGACATAAGCGGAAGTCTTGTTGAATATAAGGGGCAAAAAATAAAAATACCCTTCTGCGGTGAGCATCAGCTTCAGAATGCCGCACTCGCCATAATGGCAAGTGAGATTTTATCTGAAAACGGATTTGCGATAAGCATACAGCAGATAAAGGACGGTATTGAAAAAGCATCAATTGCCGCAAGGACAGAGGTTTTAAGCAAAGCTCCTTTGGTGTTGCTTGACGGCTCGCATAATGAAGGCTCAACCGCCGCATTGGCAGGAGTGCTTGAAAAATACTGTAAAAACCGCCGCTTGCTTGCAGTTATGGGAATGATGGCAGACAAGGATTGTTCTGTTGCTCTTAAAAATCTGCTCCCGTTTTTCACTAAGGTGATTGCGGTAACCCCGTCAAACCCGAGAGCTATGAAGGCTTCGGATTTTTCTGCTCTTGTTGAACAGCACGGTGTGCCTTGTGATGCAGTTGACAATCCTTGCGAAGGTGTAAAATATGCATTTTCACAATTGACGGATTTTGACGGACTTGTTATCTGCGGTTCGCTTTATCTGTCTTCGGATGTACGCGAAATTACATTAAAAATAATCGGCGAGAAAATGAAGCCGTAAAAAATAAGGAGGCATTGTAATGTCTTTTAAAGTAGAGGCTGCAGTTATTACCCGTAAGGGTACTGCTGCACAGTTCAATTCTGACAGTATCAATATCAACAAAAAGGTTCTCCCTCGCGAGGTATCTGCAAACGGATATAAGGGTGCGGGTACAGTTTCGGGAAAATCATTTTTTGCACTTGCCTGTGCACCGGTGGAAAGCTGTGCCGATGCTGCCGTTGTTTCTTTGAACGAGCGTAGCGGAGAATTCTTATCTGATTCTGCCGATGTTCAGAATAGCTTTGCTGATTTCTTCAAGGATATAACAGGTGCTTTGACCGAGATGGGGCATAATTCATCTGCCTTTTCCTGTGCTCTGTTTTATGCAGATGAAAAGGAAGCTGTTATTTCTCAGACAGGCTCAGTTAAATGCTTCAGATACTCCGAAGAAAAGCTGTATTTTGTTGATCCTATGCTTGAAGATCATTCGGATGCTATGTCTCAGCACGGCAGCTGCAGATTTTCTGATGTGAAGGACGGAGATTTGTTTTTCCTGCTTGACGAAAATGTTGCAGGTGCTCTCAACAATGAATTGCTTGAAGAAATCTGTAAGCAATGTGCGGG
Source organism: Clostridia bacterium (assembly GCA_017517135.1). Lineage (GTDB taxonomy): Bacteria > Bacillota > Clostridia > Oscillospirales > Acutalibacteraceae > RUG806. Next base: position 114,995 of record JAFXAK010000024.1, on the reverse strand, counting down.
TAACACAAAGGTTGCGGTAAAGCTTCTGTTGGCAAAGGTTAACAGCGAGCTTAATGCAGGTGCTTTTGTTCTTAAAGTATACAAGGCTGAAGAAGCACCCGTTGCAGCTCCCGCAGCAGCTACCGAGGAAAATTCGGTTGCCGCTCCCGTTACATCGGAAAACACATCTGTTGCAAATGAAATTAAAGAAGACAGTAATGTAAAGGCACCAAAGAACGCAATTGCTTCAAAGGTAGCAGTTTTTGCGATAACTGCAGTGCTTGTTGTTGTTCTTTTCGTTGTGGGTGTTTTTATCGGCCGCTATCTTAAAACCGTTATTGATTTACCTGAGGATTCACGGCCGGTTGCTGAAGAAACTGAAGAATCAACCGAAGAAACAACTGAGGAAACCACAGAAGAAACAACTGAAGAAACAACCGATGACGAGAGCACGGCTGATGAAACAACCACCGAAGCAGAAAGCACTACCCGTAAGTCAACACAGGCTTCTTCCGGCTCGGTTGTAACAACAACCCGTGCACCCGAAACCACAACAAGAAAGCCTGTTACAGAGACAACAACAAAAAAGCCCGTAGCAGAGACCACAACTAAGCCTGTTGAAAAAGAAACAACAACACTTAAATCCGAAGAAAGCACAACGCAGGAAGAAACAACAACTGCCGAAGCAACAACTGTTGAAAATGAAGGCACAACTCAGGCTGAAACAACAACTGTCGAAGAGCAGGAAAGTCAGACACAGGCTTGATTATTTTTATGTTGCTTTTTTCTCACATTTATGTTAAAATATTCTTACAGTAAGTAATAAAAAAAATGAAAGGCAATATTTTTATATTGAATGGTGAAAATATGGATATTTCCGGTGTATTAAACAGTATGCTTCCCACATTGTCATACATAATCAATCTTTTTGACCGTGTATTTACAATTTTCTGCTCATATTTCGGTATTGATGTCACAACTCCCTCAGAGCAGGAAACAGCAGATGCCCCCGAAGCAGCGGCATAAGATTCTGTATTTATGAAACGGCTTTTTTGCCGTTTCTTTTTTTGTCAGAAATTAAAAATAGTTGTTGATTTTCATATAATTTAAGATTATAATTATAAGCCGATAAAAACATAATTAGGATTATTTCACGCTCGGAGGATTAATATGGAAATATTGCTTTGTTTGTCAATAGCATTGTTTGCGGGACTTCTTTTGTCCCGTCTTGCCAAAAAGCTTCAATTACCCGCAGTTACCGCATATCTTATTGCAGGTATACTTATAGGACCTTATCTGCTCGGCTCTTTCGGGGTAGAGGGATTAGGCTTTATAAGCAAAGAGAATGTTGAATATTACGGGATAATATCCGATGTTGCCCTCGGCTTTATTGCCTTTTTAATCGGTAACGAATTCCGTTTGTCGCAGCTTAAACAGATAGGTAAGCAGGCAACAATAATCGGTATTTTACAGGCTGTTGTAACTACCTTGTTGGTTGATGCCGTTCTTATCGGTATTCATTTTATCTTCCCCGATAAGCTCTCTTTACCCGCCGCTATAATCTTAGGTGCGGTTGCATCCGCAACAGCTCCTGCGGCAACGCTTATGGTTGTCCGTCAGTATAAGGCAAAAGGTCCCATAACAAAAATTCTTTTGCCTATAGTCGCACTTGACGACGCTGTAGGTCTTGTGCTGTTTGCTGTGTCCTTCGGTGTTGCAAAGGCTCTGATTCTCGGAAAAGTGGATATACTTTCCGTTGTGCTTGAGCCTGTATTGGAGGTTGTTTTATCAATAGCTCTCGGTGCGGTTATGGGATATGTTTTCAGCTTCTTTGAGAGATTTTTCCATTCACGCTCAAAGCGACTTGCAATGTCCGTTGCATTCGTTTTCCTTACGGTTGCATTGTCTATGCTTGAATTTAATGTCGGAGGAGTGCATATTGCATTTTCTTCGCTTCTCGTATGTATGATGCTCGGTACCGTATTTTGCAATATATGCGATTTCTCGGAAGAGCTTATGGACAGACTTGACCGTTGGACCGCACCGTTATTTATTTTATTCTTTGTTATCAGCGGCGCAGAATTGGAGCTTTCAACATTCAAGGATATAACTATTGTTTTAATCGGTTTGATTTATATTCTCAGCAGATGTGCGGGTAAATATCTGGGTGCAAGATTCAGTTCAAAAATGACAAACTGTGACCCTAATATTGTTAAATATCTGGGTGTAACACTTTTCCCTCAGGCGGGTGTAGCCTTGGGAATGGCAATTAAAGCAGAAACTCTCGGTGCAGAGGGTGCGATTGTTGCAAACATAACTCTTTTTGCCGTTCTCATATATGAAATCGTAGGCCCGTATCTTACAAAGACTGTTCTTCTCAAAGCAGGAGAAATCAAGCCCGAAGGTGCAGTCAGCGCCCGTGATGTTGCAAAAAATTCTTAAACAGTAAATAAAAAAGCTGTGGTTACTTTTTACGGTAACCACAGCTTTTTTAACATATTTTCTATGAGTTCTTATTTGATGATTTCGCCTGTAACTCCTGCGGGAGCAAGAACAGCGTTTGATTCGTCTGTATCAATATGCATAGCGAGTGCAAAAGCATCATTAACTCTTACAACAACATCACCGAAAACGAGTGAGCGTTCTGCTGAATCAATTTTAACGCTTACAACCTGCTTATCAACAAGGCCGAATTCTGCTGCATCAGCAGTTGTCATATGAATGTGTCTTTTAGCAACTATAACACCCTCGGAAATTTCAACCTCACCCTTGGGACCAACGAGCTTGCAAGCACCGCTGCCTGCAATGTCGCCTGATTCTCTTACGGGAGCTGTAACACCGATTGAACGGGCATCGGAAGCGGAAATTTCAACCTGAGTATCCTTGCGGACGGGACCGAGAATTGAAACAGCAGGGAAGGAGCCCTTTGCACCTACAACTGCAACTCTTTCTTCACAAGCATACTGACCGGGCTGTGAAAGATCCTTTTTCTTTGTAAGCTCATAGCCTTCACCGAAAAGAACGGCAAGGTCCTGAGCGCTGACATGAACATGTCTTGCAGATGTTTCGATAAGAACTTTTTTATCCATGATTTTTACCTCCAAAAATTTCATCCTTTACATTATATAACTAACATCGCAAATATACAAGTAAAAATATTGTTATTTTTTTAACATTTTTATCGTTTTTTATTATTTAAACTATAGACTATTGAAAAATAATGTGCTATAATTCACTTTGAATGGCTATATGCCGTCACTTGGTTTATAAATTGTTTGTTAAAACGATTGGAGGAAAACAAAGAATGCAGAAAAAAATCAGCAATCTTCCCTTTAAGGGAACACCTGAACAGGAAGCACAGCTTCAGGCAGTAATCGCTAAAGCAAACGGCGATAAGAGCAATCTTATGGCAGTAATGCAGGAGGCTCAGGCTATTTACGGTTACCTTCCTTATGAAGTACAGTGTAAGATAGCAGAAGGTCTTGATGTTCCTGTTGAGAAAGTTTACGGTGTTGCAACATTCTATGCTCAGTTTGCACTTTCTCCCAAGGGAAAGTACAATATCTCAGTATGTTTGGGCACCGCTTGTTATGTTAAGGGCTCAGCACAGCTTCTTGACAAAATTTGTGAATGTCTCGGTGTTGAAGCAGGCGAATGCACACCCGACGAAAAGTTCTCAGTAGAGGCTTGCCGTTGTATCGGTGCTTGCGGTCTTGCTCCCGTATTAACCATCAACGAGGATGTTTACGGCAGACTTACTCCCGATATGATTCCCGGTATTCTTGCTAAGTACGAATAAAAAACTCATTTTAATCACAAAGGATTAATCACTATGAAAATAAGTACCATTAAAGAACTTCTTAATGCCGAAGTTTTATGCGGTGAAGCACTTATTGAAAATGATGTCCATTCCGCTTGCGGAAGCGATATGATGAGTGATGTTCTCGCTTATGTAAAAGATCAGGCTGTTCTGCTCACAGGGCTTGTCAATTCACAGGTTATAAGAACAGCACAGATGATGGATATGGTTTGCATTGTATTTGTCCGTTCAAAACGCCCCACGGCTGAAATGATAGCAATCGCTGAAGAATGCGGACTTGTTGTGCTTACCACTAATAAGCGGATGTATGAAGCGTGCGGTACGCTGTACAGCAGCGGCCTTGGTGTAGCAAAAGAGTTATGAGTGAATTTTTGAATTTTCATTTTGATGTTGATGGCGAAAATTTTGTTTCGGCAGGTCAGGCTTCGGTACAGGTCAAGAAAAATCTCCGTGAGCTCGGCTTACCCCCTGAGATTATCCGTCAGGTTTCCATTGCAATGTATGAAGGCGAAATCAATATGGTTATTCATGCAGGCGGCGGAGTTGCCGATGTTAATGTTTACGAAGACCGTATCGTTATAATTCTTGCGGACACAGGCCCCGGAATTAAAGATATTGAGCTTGCTATGACAGAGGGCTATTCAACAGCAACCGATAATGTTCGTTCTCTCGGTTTCGGTGCGGGAATGGGACTTCCCAATATGAAACGCTATACCGACGAAATGACAATTGAGTCTGAGGTCGGAAAGGGAACAACAATAACAATGTGCGTATACCTTAAATGAAAATAGGGTGATGAATTGAATTTCTACAGACACTCTGTTGTTTTGGATGTAGAGAAATGTATGGGATGCACAACCTGTGCAAGACATTGTCCGACAGAAGCCATAAGGATTCAGGACGGTCATGCGAACATAAATACCGACAGATGTATTGACTGCGGTGAATGTATAAGGGTGTGTCCTCACAATGCAAAAAAAGCAATGTGCAGTAAGTTTGAGCATTATCTTGATTACAAATGGAAAATTGCTCTCCCTGCTCCTGCTTTGTTCGGGCAGTTTGACGGACTTGAGGATGTTGACGATGTTTTACAGGGACTTCTTGATATCGGCTTTGACGATGTTTTTGAGGTCGCAAAGGCAGCAGAGCTTGTTTCGTCGTATACCCGAATGTTCCTGAAAACGGAAGGCATCAAAAAGCCTGTTATCAGCTCAGCCTGTCCCGTTATTTCAAGACTTATTTCTCTGAGATTTCCATATTTGAAAGACAATATTCTTCCCATATTGCCGCCGATGGAAATTGCGGCAATGCTGGCGAAGGAAAAAGCAAAAAAAGAGCATCCCGAATTGACGGATGCAGATATCGGAGTATTTTTCATTTCTCCGTGTGCCGCAAAGGTAAGCTATATCAGAAACGGCTACGGAGATTATAAGAGCAATGTTGATGTTGTTATTTCCTTGAGTGATATCTATTTTATGCTTATAGGTGTTCTCAAAAGAAAAAATGCTCCGCAGATATCGTCTCAGGCGGGTATGATAGGTATCGGCTGGGCTTCAAGCGGCGGAGAATCCTCCGCAATATTGAATGACAGCTATCTTGCTGCAGACGGTATTGAAAACTGTATACAGATTCTCGAATCAATCGAAAACGGTAACATTCCTCAGCTTGAATTCGTAGAGCTCAATGCCTGTATCGGCGGCTGTGTGGGCGGTGTTATGACAATAGAAAATCCCTTTATTGCAAAAACCCGTTTGCAGTCCGTAAGACGGTATCTGCCTGTTTCAAGGAATTTTGTTCCTACTGAAAACGCATATATCCCGATAGACTATATTACCGATTCTCTCCCGAGCTACACTCCCATTTCGCGGTTGAGTGACAATATGGGTGAATCAATGCGTATGATGGCTAAAATTCAGGAATTAAGAAGAACCTTGCCCGGAATAGATTGCGGTGCATGCGGTTCTCCTACCTGCAGAGCTTTTGCAGAGGATATAGTAAGAGGATTGGTTTCACAAGACCGTAAGTGTATTGTTCTGGAGCAGAAAAAAGCAGACGAAAGTAAAAAAGTAAAGGAGAATACAGGTGACTGTTCAGCAGATAATTGAAAAGTTTAATTTCTCTCCTTTGAGTCTGCCTTGTCCCGAAAGAGAAGTTTCAGGCGGTTATACAGGTGACCTTCTCAGCTGGGTTATGGGACGCGCTTCTCAGGATAATGCGTGGATAACAATTATGTCCAATATCAATATAGTTGCAGTTGCATCTCTCTCGGATGTAAGTGTGGTTATATTGGCTGAAGGCGTATCTGCAGACAGCGGTGTACTCGAAACAGCCGAACAAAAAGGCGTAAATATTGTTTCAAGTGAGCTTCCCGCTTTTGAAATTGCTGTCCGCATTGCCGATTCGGTTTGATTTATGAATAAGTATTTTTATGATTTCCATATTCATTCCTGCTTATCTCCCTGCGGTGATAATGATATGACACCAAACAATATCGCCGGTATGGCGGTTTTAGCAGGCTTGAATATTGCGGCACTGACAGATCATAATTCCGCAAAGAACTGTCCGGCATTCTTTAAAGCGGCAAAAAGAAACGGAATAATTCCCGTTGCCGGAATGGAGCTTACCACTGCTGAGGATATACATTTGGTTTGCCTGTTTGAGTTTCTTGAGGCAGCGTTGGAGTTTGACTGCTTTGTGAGCAAGCACCGTATTCTTGTTCCCAACAGAGTTGACATCTTCGGAGAACAGTTGATTCTTGATGAGAATGATGAGGTTATCGGTGTTGACGAGAGCTTTCTTCCGAACGCTACCGATATTATGATTGACGATGCTCCCCGTTTTGTAAGAGAGCATTCGGGAATCTGTTATCCTGCTCATATAGATAGGGAAGCAAACGGTGTTATTTCCACTCTGGGTATTTTTCCCGACGATCCTCTTTTTAAGTGTGCAGAATTTCACGATGCCGAAAAAAAAGAAGAATATCTTGAAAAATATCCCGAGGTAAGAAAAAGAAAAATCCTTATATCCTCCGATGCCCATTATCTGTGGGATATAAGAGATAAAAGTGCTTTTTTTGAAATCAAGGACGAGCCGTATTCGTCGGCTTTGGTAAGACAGGAACTGTTTAAGCAATTAAGTGAGTGATAAAAAATGAAAGAGCTTTCTCTTAATGTTCTTGATATTGCGTGTAATTCCGTAAAAGCAGGTGCAGACAAAATTGATATTCTTCTTACTGAAAATGAAGAAGAGCTGACAATTTCAATTTCAGACAACGGCTGCGGAATGAAGGCAGATTTTTTAGAGGATGTTGCAAATCCTTTCAGAACAACAAGAACAACAAGAAAGGTCGGTTTGGGAATACCGCTGTTTAAGATGGCGGCTTTGCAGACAGACGGTGAATTCAGTATTACATCAAAGCATAAGGATGAATTTCCCGAAGAGCACGGCACACAGACTGTTGCTACTTTCAGAAAAGGGCATATAGATTTCACTCCTTTAGGTGATATTGTTTCCACCGTAACGGTATTGATACAGGGGAGTCCCTTGATCAGATGGTGTTTTTGTCACAAGACCGAAAAAGGTCAGGTCTCACTTGATACGGATGAACTGAAAGCAGTTTTAGGTGCTGTTCCTTTAGATAATTACGAGGTCATTAACTGGATTTCAGAGTATCTCAAAGAGCAGTACAATGAAATAGGTTATTAAAAAAATAATATTTACTATAACGAAAGGAAAATTTTTATGAAGTCATTAGCAGAACTTGCAGCAATCAAAGAAAAAATGCAGAACAAGGTTGTACTTCGTGAAGGCAGCAGCGATATCAGAGTTGTTGTCGGTATGGCAACCTGCGGTATAGCTGCCGGTGCAAGACCTGTACTCAACGCTTTTGTTGAAGAAGTTAACAATGCCGGTCTTGCAGATAAGGTAACCGTAACACAGACAGGTTGTATCGGTATCTGTCAGTTTGAGCCTGTTGTTGAAATTTATGAAGCAGGCAAAGACAAGGTTACTTATGTTAAAATGAGTCCCGAAAAAGCAAAAGAGGTTGTTGAAAAGCACCTTAAGGGCGGCAGTGTTATAGCTGATTATACAATCAGCAACATTTAAGTTATTTTGGAGGTATAAAAATGGTTCGTGCTCAGGTATTGATATGCGGCGGTACCGGTTGTACATCTTCCGGAAGCCAGAAGATTATTACTGAATTTGAAGCACAGATTGAAAAGAATGCTCTTACTGACGAAGTCAAGGTTGTAAGAACAGGTTGTTTCGGTCTTTGTGCTCTCGGCCCTGTTGTTATCGTTTATCCCGACGGTACATTCTACAGCCGTGTAGAAGCAGAAGATGTTAAGGAAATTGTTGAAGAGCACCTTCTTAAAGGTCGTATTGTTGAACGACTTGTATATAATGAGGTTGCTGAAGGTGTTGAAGTTGAACACGGTAATGTTTCTCTTAATGATACAACATTCTATGCAAAGCAGAAGAGAGTAGCTCTTCGTAACTGCGGTGTTATTAACCCCGAAAGCATTGATGAATACATTGCTATGGACGGTTATGCCGCACTCGGTAAGGCTCTTACCGAAATGACTCCCGATGAGGTTATCCAGGTTGTTAAGGATTCCGGACTTCGCGGCCGCGGCGGCGGCGGTTTCCCCACAGGCCTTAAGTGGAGCTTCACGGCCAAGAATCAGGCTGATCAGAAATATGTTGTATGTAATGCAGACGAAGGTGACCCTGGTGCTTTCATGGACCGTTCAGTTCTTGAAGGTGACCCCCATGCTATAATCGAAGCTATGGCTATCTGCGGTTATGCAACAGGTGCAACTGAAGGTTATGTATATGTCCGTGCAGAATATCCGATAGCTGTTGCCCGTCTTCAGAAGGCTATTGATGATGCAAGAGCATACGGTCTTTTAGGTAAGGATATCTTCGGCTCCGGCTTTGATTTCGATCTCTTCATCCGTCTCGGTGCAGGTGCATTCGTATGCGGTGAAGAAACTGCTCTTATGACATCTATTGAAGGTAACAGAGGTGAGCCCCGTCCCCGTCCTCCTTATCCTGCAGTTAAGGGACTTTTCGGTAAGCCCACAACAGAAAACAATGTTGAAACCTTCGCAAATATTCCTCAGATTCTTCTCCACGGTGCAGATTTCTTCAACTCTATGGGTACTGAGAAGTCCAGAGGTACTAAGGTATTTGCTCTCGGCGGTAATATTCACAACACAGGTCTTGTTGAAATCCCCATGGGTACAACTCTTCGTGAAATTATCGAGGATATCGGCGGCGGTATTCCCAACGGAAGAAAGTTTAAGGCTGCTCAGACAGGTGGTCCTTCCGGCGGATGTCTTCCTGCTTCTATGCTTGATATCGAAATCGACTATGATAACCTTGTAGCACAGGGTGCAATGATGGGTTCAGGCGGACTTATTGTTATGGACGATTCCAACTGTATGGTTGATATCGCTAAGTTCTTCCTTGAATTCACAGTTGATGAATCCTGCGGTAAGTGTACTCCTTGCCGTATCGGTACAAAGAGACTTTATGAAATTCTTGAAAAGATCACAAACGGTCAGGGAACTCTTGAGGATCTTGATGAAATGGAAGCTCTTTGCAACTACATCAAAGAAAACTCTCTTTGCGGTCTCGGTCAGACTGCTCCCAACCCCGTGCTTTCAACATATGCTCGTTTCAAGGATGAATATGTAGCTCATGTTGTTGACAAGAAGTGTCCCGCAGGCGTATGTAAGAAGCTTCTTTCCATCGTTATTGTTGAAGATAAATGTAAGGGTTGTACAGCTTGCTCCAGAGTTTGTCCCGTTGGTGCAATCTCAGGTTCTGTTAAGAATCCTCATGTTATCGACCAGTCCAAGTGTATCAAGTGCGGTGCTTGTATTGAAAAATGTAAGTTCAACGCAATTATAAAGGAATAAGGAGGAACGGATAAAATGGCTGATGTAAATATTAAAATTAACGGCAGAGACTATACCGTTCCGGCCGGCAGCTCTATCCTTACTGCTGCCCGTATGGCAGGAATTGAAATCCCTACTCTTTGCTATCTTAAAGACATCAACGAAATCGGTGCTTGCCGTATCTGCGTTGTTGAAGTTAAGGGTGCAAGAAGCCTTGTTGCTGCTTGCGTATATCCCGTAAATGAAGGAATGGAAGTATTCACAAATACTCCCAAGGTTGTTGCAGCAAGAAAAACAACTCTTGAGCTTATTCTTTCAAACCACAAGAAGGAATGTCTTTCCTGTGTTCGTTCAGGTAACTGTGAGCTTCAGAAGCTTTGCCATGATTACGGCATTGAAAATGAAGAAGCTTTTGCAGGTGTAAAAACACACTATGAAATAGACCGTTCTGCTGCTCATATGTACAGAGATAACGACAAGTGCATCCTTTGCCGTCGTTGTGTTGCAGCTTGCGAAAAGAATCAGGGTGTTGGTGTAATCGGTGCAAATGCAAGAGGCTTTGATACTCATATCGGCTCTGCATTCGAGAAGACACTTGCTGAAACATCCTGTATCTCCTGCGGTCAGTGTATTACCGTTTGTCCCACAGGTGCTATTGCTGAAAGAGATGACACAGCTAAGGTTATTGCAGCTCTCAATGATCCCGAAAAGCATGTTATTGTTCAGACAGCTCCTGCTGTAAGAGTTGGTCTCGGTGAAGAATTCGGCTATGAAATGGGTACTGTTGTAACAGGCAAGATGGTTGCTGCTCTCAAGGCTCTCGGCTTTGACGGTGTGTTTGATACCAACTTCTCTGCTGACCTTACAATTATGGAAGAAGCAACAGAATTCCTCGGCAGATACACAAAGAAGGAAAATCTTCCTCTTATCACATCCTGCTCACCCGGATGGATTAAATATTGCGAAACCTACTATCCTGAATTTATTCCCAATCTTTCTTCCTGTAAATCTCCTCAGGGAATGTTCGGTTCCGTAGCTAAGACATATTATGCAGAAAAAATGGGTATTGATCCCAAGAATATCTATGTTGTATCCGTAATGCCCTGTACTGCTAAGAAGTTTGAGGCTGAAAGACTTGACCACACAGCTGTTGAAGGTCTTGCTGATATCGATGCTGTTCTTACTGTAAGAGAGCTTGCAAGAATGATCAAGAAAGCCGGTATTCTCTTCAATGTTCTTCCCGATGAAGAATTTGATGCTCCCTTCGGTCTCGGCTCAGGTGCAGGTACTATCTTCGGTGCTACAGGCGGTGTTATGGAAGCTGCTCTTCGTACAGCTTATGAAGTTCTTACAAAGGAAGAGCTCAAGGAGCTTGATTTCCACGATGTAAGAGGTGTTGATGGTATCAAGGAAGCAACCTATAATATTGCAGGCAACGAAATCAATGTTGCTGTCTGCTCAGGTACAGCTAATGCAAAGCAGCTTCTTGAAATGATCAAGAGCGGTGAGAAGTCTTATGATTTCATTGAAATTATGGCTTGTCCCGGCGGTTGTGTAAACGGCGGCGGTCAGCCCATCCAGCCCGCAGCAGTTCACAACAATACAGATATCAGAGCTGCAAGAGCTGCAGGTCTTTATGCGGATGATAAGGCTCTTCCCGTAAGAAAATCTCACGAAAATCCCGATGTTAAGGCTATCTATGCTGAATACTTCGGTGAACCCAACAGCCACAAGGCTCACGAGATTCTCCACACAGCTTACACAAAGCGTAATAAGTATTAATTAACTGCTGAGAAATCAGCTTGAAAACAAGACTGCAAATCTGCTGTTAAGGCAGAAATGCAGTCTTGTTTTATTGTAAGTTATTGACAGAACAGTAATATTGATACATAACAAGCAGTATGATGCCGGATATGTAGGCTACGAGCAGCTTCACGGATATCTTGAAATAAGATGTATTCTTCCCAATGGAAAAGGTATAAATCCTGCCTTCTGGCTGTTGACAGACGGGATGTGGGATGATGATACAGACGGCGGTGTAAGCGGTGCTGAAATTGATATACTTGAAACAAAAACCGGCTATGACAGCGATGAATATTTCGGCTCAATTTATCAGACCGTTCACATAGATTCCTACGGGGATGCACATCAGCAGGAAATTCAGGGCTGGTTTTATGCCGATGATCCTTATAATAAGTTCAATACCTACGGTGTTGAATGGAACGAAGAGGAATATATTTTCTATGTAAACGGTGTTGAAACCGCAAGAACCTCCTTCGGCGGAGTGTGTGAGGTGCCCTTGTATCTTATAATTTCAGTCGGTGTAAATGAAGATATTTATGATAATGATTTTCTTCCCGCATCAATGACAGTTGATTATGTAAGATGCTATCAGTATAAACAGTAAACAGAAGAAAGCAGCAGACAATTGCTATGATGTCTGCTGCTTTTCCGATTATACTCTTATATTCTTTCTATAGTTTCTTTCATTGCTCTGACTATAAGATGCTCATTGGCGGAATAAATTTCGTCAAACTGTGAGAGGGGAAGCGGACTTTCACCTATGCCTGCTTCAATTGTGTAGCCCGGTTTATTGAAAGTCTGAATAAACCAATCCTTATAGCCCGCATTTGCGGCAAAATCAGGTGTAATTTCTAATTCATAACCGCTGGCACAGCTCAGGCTTTCTGCAATTTCTTTGCTTTTATGGGGCAAAAAATCCGCAAATTTCCAATATATTTCTTTTCCCTGAGTATGATAAGCCAATATCATATCAAAACTATTTGCTGCTGTATAGTTGTATATCGCTTTCGCTTCGTTTGTTTCCAAAGGTGCGAAGCCTACGAAATCTCTCGGGGCAGGTTGAGAGAAGCCCTGAGCATATTTTATTGCTTTTGCAGTCTTCCAACGGGCAGGGAACTGGAGGTTAAGATCAGTACCGAGAATATTTGCTTTCCAGCCTGACGGGAACGGAATATCCTTGAAATCATTGCTGATTTTTACTGCATTAGCATAAAATTCACCTTGCTGCAATGCTCCTGTTACAAGATCAACCCCGTCAGGATTTACCAAAGGTGCTATGTGTAATGTTACATTGTTAAACAGAAATTCAGCTTTTTGTCCCGCTATTGTTTTTCCTTTTGAATATGCTTCAAGGTATTCTTCCGCAAATTTAAGTATAATCGGAATTGTTATCCATTCATTTGCATGAAAAGCTGCTGTTATAAATAAATTTTTATTTCCGTTGCCAATAACTAATAAGGGAAGGTCTTTTCCCATTGTGCTTGAACCGATTTTGTCTGCCGTAATAAACGAATAACGCTTTTTTAATCCGTCTGTGAGGTTTTTTACAAGTTCATATGAATATGAAATATTTGTAGGTATCAGCTTAAATCCCAAAGATTTATAGCAATATCCTTTTATAAATACCGATAGCTTATCCCATGTGTTTATTCCCACTATTCCGTCTGCTGGCAAGCCGAAAGAATTTTGAAAATCAACAACAGCTCTTTGTGTTACTGGACCGAAAATTCCGTCAACAGCAGAATCAAAAAATCCTGCCCGTGACAGTGATAGCTGTATCATTTCAACAAGCGAGCCGTTGTCATTAATTTCTAATGTTTGCATTGTATAAGCCCCTTTCATAAAAAAAACAAAGGATACGCCTTTATTAAAAAAGCATATCCTTTGTGTTTATACATTGATTAAAATAACTGAGTGGAAAGGTATCTTTCACCGCCGTCGGGAAGCAGAACAACTATTCTTGCACGCTTGTTATTGATTTTTAATGCAAGCTTCTTTGCTGCGTGAAGTGCTGCACCGGAAGAAATACCTATCAACAATCCGTCTGTTTTTGCAACCTCTTTAGCTGCCGAGATTGCTTCTTCTTCTGTTACGGTAATAATTTCGTCAATTATATTTCTGTTCAATACAGACGGTACAAAGCCTGCACCGATTCCCATCAAGCCGTGAGCCCCTTTTTCACCGTCCGATAAAACAGGGGAGGAAGCCGGCTCAACCGCTATTATTTTTACATCCTTGTTATATGCCTTCAGCACCTCTCCGACACCTGTTATGGTGCCTCCCGTGCCGACACCCGCAACAAAATAATCAACCTTGCAGTAGCAGTCTCTGAGAATTTCGGGGCCTGTTGTTTTTCTGTGTGCATCGGGATTTGCAGGATTGTTGAACTGATCGGGAATATAGGTGTTCTCGAGAGTTTTAGCTATTTCCGCAGCTTTCTCTATTGCACCTGTCATACCTTGCCCTGCAGGGGTTAACTCAATTTCGGCTCCCAAGGCTTTGAGAAGCTTTATTCTTTCCTCGCTCATATTTTCAGGCATTGTCAGAATCAATCTGTAGCCCTTTATGGCGCATACATATGCTAATCCTATACCCGTATTACCGCTTGTGGGCTCGATTATAACTGTATCTCTGTCAATAAGTCCGTTTTTTTCGGCAGCAGTTATCATATTTAATGCAACTCTGTCTTTTGCACTGCCTAAGGGATTGAAATATTCCAGCTTTGCAACCAGATCACAGTTTATGCTGTGCTTGGCACAAAAGCCTTTAAGAGAAAGCATAGGGGTGTTTGAACACAGTTGAGTAAGATCCCCGGCAATTCTTGCATCCTTATCAATTCCTAAACCAATCTTAAATTCGTTAATCATTTAACTCATCCTTTATAAACTAAAATCCTCTTTTGAAAACTGCTGCAGCTCGGGTGTTCGTACGGGAACACGCTTGAGCGGATCATAGCTGAATTTTTTGCAGCTGTAATCAAGGTCCATAACCCCTTTTTTAGGGCAAAGCACCTTTGTTTTGTCGGGGGAGGCTTTACTGTGCTTACAATAAGCACATTTCGGTTCAATATTATCTCCGATTAACTTTTTTTTCATTTATCACACTTCCTGTTCCTGAAAGAAAGTTTACTTATACTATATTAGCACATTAGTTTCATTCAGGCAAGTTCTAATAATGTAAATATCTAAGTTTTATTGTCATAAGAGTATTTTAATTTTTCGTTTGAGCTGCTTATTATAAATACTGCGCACATAAATAACAGGGCAAGCGAGCCTATGACGGAATATTTGCTGAGCCGTATATGCTTATACTGAACGGCAGTTTGTAGGGTGACGGGAAAAATACTTATAATCAGCCATTCATATATAACGGAAACAACAGCGCAGAAAAGTCTTGAAAATACAAAAGAGGAAATTTTCACAGACAGGAAATTAAGATCATTCAATAGCTGAAAAATGATGCAAAAGCCTGAAAATCCGCAGCAGAATGCTGCTGAAAGTATATTTTTCGTTTCAGCACAAAGCGTTACCGCGTTTGTTATTTCAGAAAAAAGTATTATTAAATTTTTTATGAAAGTAATTTTTGTAAAAGAACACAAAAGCGTAATTATTGCAGAAAAAAAGCATATCCAGGCACATATTGATATTATTGCTGACGAAGACTCTGTGATGCTGTCGGCGAGTATTACAGAGAACGGTTTTTGAATGGGAGCAGTTTTTTTCTTATACAAATCGGCATTTTTGTTGTTTTTCAGTAAAATCGCCATTGTTAAATCCGCAAGAATATTTGCAATTAAAATTCTGATACCTATTCCTGTGTTTGAAAAAATACAGGAGCCTGTCAGAGTTACAGCAAATGCAAATCCGGGACTTACACAAAATAGTGCAAGCTTTTGTGCTTCATTGAGGGAAATCGAATTGTTTTTATATAATGCTACAGCATTTTTTACACCTACGGGATATCCGCCCGTAAGTCCCGTAAATATAGCCTGAAAGCAATTCTCAGATAACCCGAAAATTTTATTCATCGGCAGCTTTACAAAACGCAGTATAATGTCGGGTATCTTTATTTCATTCATTATACGGGAAATTATCAGCATCGGAAACAAAGAAGGGATTATTGCCGAAGCACATATCTTTAATGAATCATTGACTGCAAGTTTTATCATATCTGAGTAAAAAACAAATATAATGAAAACAAAAAACACAATAAAAAATGCCGTTTTGCGGATATTCTGTTTTTGTGAGAGTAGATTAAGTGTGTTCATAATATATGCTTATGATTCACAGTACTATAAAATGATACGCTTACATAGTTATTTACAGGAGGAAAAACTCAATGAAAGCTATAAACGGAAAAATACATAGTTTTATAAATAAAATAAGCTCATATACAGATTTACGGGCATTTGAGAACTTCTCTTTTGAAATAAACAGCGAGGATGAGATTTGTATTCACGGCTGTAAGGATATGTCCGAATATGATACCGGAAGAATAATTGTTGAAACGGACAGATATTTGATAAATGTGATTGGGGAGAATCTTAAAATAAATAATTTTTCCCGTAACTTTACCAATATCTGCGGTAAAATAAGCGGAATTGAATTTTGTAAAATCAGATAGGAGAATCAGGAGTGCAACTCGAAAAAATTGAACGTATCGCAAAAGGGTATGTAAATTTTAGTGTAACAGACGGTTTCCCTGAAACATTTTTCAGGGAATGTAAAAAAAGAGATGTCCCGCTTTTCGGTGTTTCTGCCGTTAAAGGCTCAATTACCGCCGTTGCAAGAAAAGAAAATCTTTCTGTTGTGTTTGACTGTGCGAAAAAAGCAGGAATGGCAGTACATATTGATAAAAGAGCAGGTTTACCGTATATGCTTGCCCGTTACAGGTTCAGACTCGGTATACCTATCGGCTTACTGACAGCCTTTGTTTTGTTCCTGTTTATGACTTCTGTTGTCTGGAGTGTTGAAATCTCCGGTAATGAAGCCGTAAGCAGATATGATATAATTGAAGTGCTGAATGAAAACAATGTAAAGGTTGGCAGCTTTACAGAAAATATAGACTGTAAAGCTGTTGAGCTTGAACTTTGTGAACAGCTCGACGGGGTTATTCTGGCTACCGTAAATATTTTCGGCTGTAAGATTTTTGTTGATATAACAGAAGGAGTGGCTGCACCTGAAATAACCGATGAAAAGCAATACACAAATCTTATTGCGGCAAAGGACGGCGAAATAGTGCGTTTTGATGTCCTTGAGGGTGACGGTGTTGTCGGAGTGGGGATGCCCGTTGTAAAAGGGGATTTGCTTGTCAGCGGCGTTGAGGTTCTTAAGGATAATACTGTAAGATATGTGCACGCAAAGGCTTTGGTTGTTGCAAGAACCTCAACCGTTATAAGTACAAGTAATGCATTGAATATAAGTGCGTATAAGTTAACCGGTATTTCGGACAGATATCTGTTTTATCTCTTTGGCTTGAAAATTCCATTGTGGTTTGCTTATAACGGTACGGATGTATATGAAAACAAATATCTGGCAGACACAAAAAACACGGTTTTTCCGTTGGGAATTATAAGGCAATCGTCAAGAGATACAGTAGCTGCTGAGATTTCTTTAACAGAAGAACAGGGCAGACTGATTTGCCTTAACGATTTTGCACTAAAGGCTGCTGAGGTATTGGCAGACACGCTTATTGTTGATGCTTCCGCTTCATACAATATAAGCAATCAGATAAAAATTGAAAGTAAATATACCTGTGAAGAGGATATTGTTCAGGAGCTTGTTTTTGAGGTAGAGGAACAGCAGACGACATAAGAAAAGCAGGTGTAAAAATTTTTCGTTTTTACACCTGCTGAAAAATTAATTGAAGCATTCGTCTATAAGCTCGTGTTTTTTATTCCATAGCTTCTGTGATAAATCAACATAATAGTTATGGGGATATTCAAAGCGGACAACCTCTTCCCAAAGCGTGTCTATCTGTTCGGCACAGTAATTTCTTATCTCCTTAGGAGACGGGAAGGAATATATGAGCTTGCCGTTATCAAAAATCTTGACAAGCAATTGCCTTGCCACAAAATTGCTTACGGTTTTCTTTTTCCAGGTGTAATCGGGATCGAAAAGCTCGTATTCATTGCAATCGGACAGGTCTTCATCCTCCATTGTCAGAACATCTGCAATGGCTTTTCCCGTTTCATTGTCAAACAATCTCCATAAAAGCTTGGGGTAGGGTGTTGTTATTTTGGAAACATTTTCCGAAATTTTTATTTTGGGGATAATCCGAGAGTCCTTTTCAACTGCGGAAAGCTTGTAAACACCGTTCATAACAGGATTTGATGCAGAGGTTATAAGTCTTTCACCGACAAGGAAGCTGTCTATTCTCGCACCGTTCTGAAGCATATCTCTGATAATATACTCGTCAAGTGAGTTGCAGGCATAGATATTGCAGTCAGGGAAGCCCGCTTCGTTGAGTACGCGTCTTATTTTCTTTGAAAGATAAGCAAGGTCACCGCTGTCAATACGCACACCCTTGGGACGCTTGTTCATAGGAACAAGAACATCGTTGAAGGCTTTGATTGCATTGGGTAGACCTTTATCCATTGTGTCATAAGTATCAATGAGAAGAACACAGTCGTCGGGATAGAGCTTTGCAAAAGCGGTGAAGGCTTCATACTCGCTGTCAAACATATGAACCCAGGTGTGGCTCATAGAGCCGAAAAGGGGGATAGAATACTGCTTTGATGCACTTACATTGGTGGTTTCACAGCAACCGCCTATATATGCACTTCTTGCACCGTTGAGCGCTGCTGCAATTCCGTGTGCTCTGCGTGAGCCGTATTCTATTATTTCACGGCCCTGTGCAGCTCTTACAATTCTGTTTGCCTTTGTTGCAATGAGAGACTGATGATTTACCGTAAGAAGAATTATTGTTTCAAGCATCTGTGCCTGAATTATCGGCCCGTGTACTTTAATAACAGGCTCATTTGCAAAAATCGGAGTGCCTTCGGGAACAGCCCATATATCACAGGTGAAGCTGAAGTTTCTCAGATAGTCAATAAACTCAGCGCCCATTCCCTTGCTTTTGAGAAATTCCAGATCTTCTTCGCTGAATTTGAGATTTTTTATATACTGAGCAAAGGTTTCAACACCTGCCATTATACAAAATCCGCCCAGCTCCTTTGCAGGTCTGTAAAACATATCGAACCACACAACAGTTTCATCTATGCCGTTTGCAAAGAAACCGTTTGACTGAGCAATTTCGTAAAAATCAAAAAGCAGGTCGCATTTGTTCATAGAAATATTTTCCATTTAATTATCAGTCCTTCCCGACAAAACAATGTAATAAAAATATTTTAGCACAAAAAAATGTATTAATCAATCCTTTTCAAAAATGTGATTTGTTTGACATTTCAAAAATGTGATTTGTTTGACAATAAAGCTGTGTTATGCTATTATATTAAGCAGGATGGTGAAAAAAGTGAGAATAAGAAAGCTTGAATTGGGTACAAAAAATATCATAGGAGAACGGGTTGAAAAAAGACGCAAGGAAATCGGTATGAAGCAAAAGGATTTGTTGGTACAGCTTCAGATAAGAGGCGTTGAAATCAATTCATCGGGCTTGTCAAAGCTTGAAGGACAGGTCAGAAGCGTGTTTGATTATGAGATAGTTGCTCTTGCTGATGTGCTCGGTGTCAGTGTAATGTGGCTTCTCGGAATTGAAGATTAACAGTTGCAATAATTGTTTTATTGTGATATTATTACTTTGGGTATTTTTATATACTCAAAGTTTTTTTGTTTTTATGTGAGGTATGTCTGATTATGTACAGGGCTAAAGATAAGCTGAAAGATGCTCGTGTCGCTAACGGTTTTTCTCAGCAGCAGATGGCTGATTTGCTTCATATTGAACGGGCAACTTATGCAGCATATGAAAAAGGAAAAACTGAGCCTCCATATTCTATCGGAATAAAAATGTCGCAGATCCTGAAAGTCGAAGATTCCTGGCTTCTATTTGATGAGCCTGTAAGCTATATGCTGCGCTCCGAGTCTGTTTTCGATCAGAAAAATTGCAGAAGAGACCACGGTGACACAATGGGAGATCTTGATAAGGATGAACGCGAGTTTGTTGCTTTTTACCGTATGATGAAGCTGATGGGTAAATCTCAGGAGCTCAGAGAATTTATACAGAAGGAGCTTTCCGAGGGAGAAAACGAATAATGAGTTTTTCAGACAATAAAGGTGTTTTTTCTCTTGCCGTTATAGGCGGCGGAGCATCAGGTCTTGTCGCGGCAATTTCAGCGGCAAGAACTGCACAGAAAAACAATAAAAAAATAAATATCAGTATTTACGAAGCCAATCCCAGAGTAGGTAAAAAAATTCTTGTTACGGGAAACGGCAGATGTAATATTACAAACACAAATATCAGTCCTAATTGTTATTTCGGCAGTAAAGATTTGTTCTTCGGTGTATATGAGCATTTTGACAATAATGCACTTATTGCTTTTCTCGAGGAACTCGGTCTGAAAGTAAAAACAGATTTTGCGGGAAGAGTATATCCTTTAAGCAATCAGGCAGCAAGTGTGCTTGATGTTTTACGCTATGAATTGCTCAGACTTAAAATAAATGTTGTTTGTGACACAAAAATAGTATCCCTTAAAAAAACTGCAAGAGGTTTTTTGCTTAATGATGAATTTTTTGCAGATGCCTGTATTATTTCAACAGGCGGTAAGGCTGCTTCTGTTCACGGCAGTGACGGAAGCGGATTTGAACTGCTCAAGCCGTTTAATATTAAAACAACCCCGATATTTCCTGCCTTAACTGCCTTGTGTGTTGAAAATTTCACTAAAGCCTTGAAAGGAATAAGAGCAGACGGTGAAATTGCAATTAAATGTGCAGGAAAACCGCTGCTTCGTGCAAGCGGAGAAATTCAGTATACGGAATACGGTCTTTCGGGTATACCGTCTATGCAGGTTTCAAGAGCAGCATCAGAACAACTTTTATTGAATAAAGGTAAGGATGTTTTTGCTGTTGTTGACAGTGCCGTGTCTGTGAGTGATGAAGAATTAAAGCAGTTTCTGCTGTCTTTTGCCCGCAATAACCCCGAAATGCCGGGAGAAATGCTCCTTGCAGGGCTTATGCCTAAAAGACTGGGCGCTACATTGATGAGCGACTGTTCTCTGAGCATAGAAAAAAGTGTGAAATGTATTAATCAGGGAGCGTTTGATAAGCTTGTCAATGCAATAAAGCATAAAAAGTATAAAATAAGCTCTGTAAAGGGCTTTAATGATGCACAGGTTACCGCAGGCGGAATCAGTGCAGAGGAAATAGATTTTAATACCTTGGAGCTGAAAAAAGTAAAGGGTATGTATGTGTGCGGTGAGATAGCTGATGTTGACGGTACCTGCGGAGGCTATAACCTTCAATGGGCGTTTTCAAGCGGATATCTTGCAGGACAAAAAAGTGTAATGGAGATATAAAAAATTGCTTCGCATAAATGAAATAAGTATGTCGTTGGGGGCAACAAAGGAAGAAATACTCAAAAAAGCCGCTGAAATTATCGGTGTGAAAGAAAATTATATTTCTTATTTTGAGATTGCCCGTGAATCCATTGATTCAAGAAAGAAAAATAACATAAAAATGATATATTCCGTCAATGTAGAGCTTGACGGTGATGAAGAGAGCATTGCAGTCCGTTTTCCTGAGAACAAAGTGCATCTTTGTGAACGGTATCATTATGAAATGCCCGAAAACCGCAGAAGGTCTCTGTTCAGACCGATTGTTGTAGGCTTCGGCCCTGCAGGTATGTTTTCCGCATTGTTGCTTGCAAGAGCAGGCCTCAATCCAATTGTTATTGAACGCGGAAATGATGTTGACACAAGAATTGCCGATGTAAACGGCTTCTGGACAAGCAAAAAGCTTAATACCGAATCGAATGTACAGTTCGGTGAGGGCGGTGCCGGGACTTTTTCTGACGGTAAGCTCACCACGGGAATAAAGGACAGCAGATGTCGGTATGTGCTTGATACTCTTTATGAATTCGGTGCTCCCGAGCAGATTTTATATTCTGCACATCCCCATATCGGAACAGACAGGCTTTCAGGTGTTGTAAAGAATATAAGAAATGAAATTATCAGTCTCGGCGGTGAAGTCCGTTTCGGCTGCTGTCTTAAAGATATTTATTATGCAAACGGTTATATACACGGAATTGCTTATTCTGAACCGTCGGGAAATATTATTGATGCGGAGACCGATTGTCTTATACTTTGTATCGGTCATTCTGCAAGAGATACTGTTGATATGCTTTATTCGCACGGCATAAAAATGGAACAGAAGGCATTTTCCGTAGGTGTCAGAATTGAGCATCCGCAGGAGCTTATCAACAAAGCAATGTTCGGCTCTCAATGGAATAACCCCTTATTGGGTGCGGCGAATTACAAGCTTGCAAATCATCCGCCGCACGGCAGGGGAGGATATACCTTCTGTATGTGCCCCGGCGGTACGGTTGTATGTGCGTCCTCGGAAGAAGAGATGGTTGTTGTCAACGGTATGAGTGAATATGCCCGTGACGGAGAGAATGCAAACTCTGCAATACTCGTTGGAATTGAGCCTGATTATTTTGAGGATAAGCACCCGCTTGCAGGTATTGACTTTCAGAGAAATATTGAACGCACGGCTTTTATCGCGGGCGGCAGAACATACGCAGCTCCCGCACAGACGGTAGGTGATTTTCTTAAAAACCGTCCGTCAGCGAAATTGGGATATGTAAAGCCCACTTGTCCCACAGGTGTTGAAATGACGGATATCAGAAAGGTTCTGCCCGAGTGTGTTACTTCTTCAATCGCTCTGGCAATAACAGCTTTTGATAAAAAACTTCCGGGCTATGCTTTACCTGAGGCTGTTTTGACTGCTCCCGAAAGCAGAAGCTCATCACCTGTGAGAATAGTCCGTGATGAATTCAGACAAAGCAGCATAAAAGGTATTTTTCCGTGCGGTGAGGGTGCAGGATATGCGGGCGGCATAGTTTCTGCCGCCGTTGACGGAATCAGATGTGCCGAGGCTGTTTTGCTTGACGAAACAGACGATTGCTGAAAATACGGAGGTATATAATATGATTTTATCCACACAAACCCATGTTGCAGCCGAGCGTTTCGGTGATGCGGAAGCTGTAAGAATAATTGCGGCAGCAGGCTTTGATGCCATAGATTTTTCAATGTTTGAGGATTATAATGCACAGTATCTGTTCTCCGACGGATACAAGGAATATATAGCACAGGTAAAGGCTGCGGCAGATGAATGCGGTGTTTATTTCAATCAGGCTCACGCTCCGTTTCCTTCATACAGAGTGGGGGATGATGAGTATAATGAAATGATTTTCCCCAGGCTTATCCGTGCTATCGAAATAGCAGGTCTTCTGGGAGTAAAAAACATAATTATACATCCTGTTTTTGTTCCTGAAAACAAAAAGGAATTCAATATGAATATGTATAATTCTCTGTTGCCGTATGCTAAACAGGCGGGAGTAAAAATTGCTCTCGAAAATATGTGGGGACGCGACAAAAAACGAGGGTACATTGTACATAATGTCTGCTCAGGTCCCGATGAGCTTGCTGATTATCACGATTCTCTGCCCCGTGAACACTTTACGGTTTGTCTTGATATCGGTCATTGCGGACTTGTCGGTGAAGATGAAGCCGAATTTATCGAAAGGCTCGGTGCCGAGCGTCTTACATGCTTACATGTACACGACACAAATTATAAAAGTGATGATCATACCGTTCCCTTTATAAGAAGCCTTGACTGGGAAAAGATTTGTGCGGCATTGGCAAAAATAGGATATAAGGGTGACCTTACATTTGAAGCGGATGCTTTTATGTATAATATACCGTCTGCACTTATTCCCTCGGCACTTAAATTTATGCACGATACGGGCCGTTATTTAATCAGCCTTATTGAAAGAAAGGACTAATATATGAAAACACTCTCTCTTATCGTTCCCTGTTATAATGAAGCGGATGTTTTACCGTTTTTCTATGATGAAACATCCAAGGTTATTTCAACTTTGAGCTCCGAATATTTAACCGAGCTTGTTTTTGTTGATGACGGAAGTAAGGATTCAACTCTTGAAATTATAAAAGAGCTTGCTGTCCGCGATCCTGCAGTCAAGTACATTTCCTTTTCCCGTAATTTCGGAAAGGAAGCGGCAATGCTTGCGGGTATGAACTATGCCGTTAAATCCGATTATATAGGAATACTTGATGCGGATTTGCAGCATTCTCCCGATATTATCCCGACAATGCTTGATTTTGTTGATAAACAGGGCTTTGATGTAGCCGCTGCAAGAAGAACAGACAGAACAGGCGAATCGAAGCTTAAAACAACGCTTTCACAGAGCTTTTACAAGATTATAAATAAACTCAGTGAGGTAAATATCAGCGAATCCGCACAGGATTTCAGAATAATGAAGTCCGATGTTGTAAAGGCTATAATATCAATGCCTGAAAATATCCGTTTTTCAAAAGCTATTTTCAGCTGGGTTGGCTTCAATGTCAAATGGATAGAGCATGAAGACAGAGAAAGAGCCGCAGGACAGACAAAATGGTCCTTCAAAAATCTCATAAAATACGCACTTGACGGTATATTGGGCTTTACCTCCACTCCGTTGAGATTCGGTTTTGTAACGGGTATACTTTGCGGATTTATTTCCGTAATAGCTTTGCTTTACGGCTTTGTTAAAAATATTGTTGTTGCCGATTATTCGGCTGTTGTCCCGATAATTCTTGCAGCAATGTTTTTTATAGGTGCTATGATTCTGCTTTGTATAGGTGTTATAGGCGAATACCTTGCAAGAACCTATACGGAAGTAAAGGGAAGACCTAAATATATCATTGCACAAACTAACACAAGAAATAATTTTTATAGTATAGGAGAATAAAAAAATGATAGTTAAACACACAACAAAAATCGGTGAAATTCTTGATGCAGACAAGGGCGTTGCTCCCTTCTTCCTTAACATGGGTATGCATTGCTTAGGCTGTCCTTCAGCAAGAAACGAAACCATTGAACAGGCTTGTATGGTACACGGCGTTGATGTTGATGACCTTATCGAAGAAATCAATGCTTATTTTGCAACAAAGTAATGTTGAGTTTAAGTCCGAGGCTTATGACTGCGGCAAGTATGATAAATCCTTGCCGCAAAACTGTTGATATCGGCACAGATCACGCTTTCCTGCCGGCATTTCTCGTTCTGAACTCCAAAACAGAAAAGGTGCTTGCCTGTGATATAGGAATACAGCCGCTTGAAAATGCAAGAAAAACAGTCAATCAATATTCATTGCAGGAAAAAATAGAGCTGCGTGTATCAGACGGTCTTAAAAGTGTAAGCCCCGTGGAAGCACAGGAAATTTCAATCTGCGGTATGGGCGGTACATTAATGGCACAGATTCTGTCCGATGCACCGTGGATAAAATCCGAAGACATACATCTTGTCCTGCAGCCTATGACACACTGCGAGGATGTGAGAAGATTCTTGTGTGAAAACGGCTTTGTTATAGACCGCGAGGAATGTGTTGCAGATAACAGACATTTATATTGCTGTATAAGTGCTTATTGGAAAAATGAGCAGTCTGTATGCGAAGAGGGCTATTTTTATTTCGGAGAGCTTTTGTCTCAGGATGGGCTTTCGCGGGAATTTGTTGAAAGGCAATACAACAGAATAAAAAAGCGCAGAGATGCTCTCGCCGGTTCAGGCAGAGAACTCGAAGAAGCGCAGAGGCTTTCAGAGGTTATTGACTACTATGAAAGAAAACAGAACAGTTTACACTAAAGATATTTATAATTACATCGATTCTTTTGCTCCCTTTTCTTCACAGGCTCAGTGGGATAACAGCGGACTTTTAGTCGGTTCTTTCAATAATGAGGTAAAGCGCGTTCTTATTGCGCTTGACATAACAGCATTTGAAATTGAAAAGGCAAAAGAAATTGATGCACAGCTTATTGTTTCGCATCATCCTGTTATTTTTTCGGCACAGAAAAGCTTTCTTGACACAAGTGTTGCTTTTGAAGCAGCAAGGGCAGGTATTTCTCTTTTATGTGCTCATACAAATCTCGATAAGGCTGTCGGCGGAGTGAATGACACTCTTTGTGAAAAGATAGGCTTAAACTATGAAAAAATGCCGCCTGATATAGCAGACGGTTTCTTGAATGTCGGCACAACAGACATAGAATATACACCTAAGGAATACGCCAAGCTTCTTTCAGAAAAATTGGGTGCCGCTGTGCGTTTTTCCGCTTGTGCAGACAAAATAAAGAAGGTTGCTGTTTGTTCGGGAGCAGGAGCCGATTTTTTTGAGAGTGCGAAAGAGCTTGGCTGTGATGCTCTTGTTACGGGTGATGCATCGTATCACGATTTTCTTGATGCCGAACAGTCAGGAATATCAGTTTTTGCTGCCGGGCATTTTGAAACGGAAGTAATTATTGTTGAAAAATTGCAAAAAATACTTGCCGAAAAATTTAAAGAAACAGAGTTTGTTGTGTCCGACAGACCTAATCCAATTCTTACGGAGAAATAAATGGCAATAGATGGTTTATTTTTACATTTTCTGAAAAATGAAATATCGGATTTTGCAATAGGTGCAAAGGTCGATAAGATATATTTACCCACAAGATATGAGCTTGTGCTTGTGCTGAGAACCCGCACCGAAACAAGAAAGTTGTTTATTTCCGCTTCGGGTAACTCTCCCAGAATAAATTTTACCGATTATTCGCCCGAAAATCCGTCAAAACCGCCGATGCTGTGTATGCTGTTAAGAAAACAGCTGACGCGTGCCGTAATAAGAAATATACGGCAGATAGGCTTTGACAGAATTCTTTTTATTGAATTTGATGCAACTAATGAAATAGGTGACAGAGTTTCACGAACATTGGTTGTTGAAATAATGGCTCAGTACAGTAATATTATTCTTCTGGATGAAAATTCTGTTATTATTGATGCCGTAAAGCGTGTTGATGCTTCAAAATCTTCCTTCAGAACGATTTTGCCGCAGGTGGAATATAAATTTCCTCCGCCTCAGAAAAAACTGAATATTGCCGAAAATTCAGCACAGGTTTTGTGCGATAATATACTGAAAAATAATACGAAAAATCTGTCATCTGCAATTCTTTCTGTTATCAGCGGTGTTTCGCCGCTTGTATCAAGAGAAATAGCATACAGAGTAACATTAGGTGATTGTGAAGTCGGAAAATTATCGGCTGCAAACATAGATCGTTTGACTTTTGAGCTTGATTTTTTTAAGAAAAGCGTTGAATCAAATAATGTTACTGCGTGTTATTTATCCGATGAAAACGGCGGTTTGCTGGAATTTTCCTTTTTACCGCTCACACTCTATTCTAACAGTGCAAAAATAAATCATTGTGCCACCCTTTCACAGCTATTAGATCTTTTCTATTTTGAAAGAGAGCGTTTACAGAGGGCAAAAGCAAAGGCAGATGATTTATTCAAGCTTATTGCTCTTTTAACGGAAAGAACGGCAAAAAAGCTCAATGTTCAGCGCGAGGAGCTTAATGCCTGTGAAGATATGGAAACAAAGCGTATATATGCAGAACTCATAAATGCAAATATATATTCGCTCCATAAAGGCGACTCGGTTTACGAGGTAAATGATTATTATAACGATTATCAGCTGTTGAAAATTCCCGTTCAGCCGCATCTTACGCCCGTACAGAATGCGCAGCGTTATTATAAGGAATACCGAAAGCTGCAGACTGCAAAAAAAGTTCTTGCCGAACAGATAGAAAAGGGTATTTCGGATTTGGAGTACCTTGAAAGCGTTCAGGATGAATTATACAGAGCTGAAACTGAAAGAGAGCTTGCCGAAATAAGAGCAGAGCTTTCCGAAGCAGGTTTTCTTAAGAGTAAAACGGGTACAAAAAACAAAAAAAATGCTCCATTGCCTCCTTTAAGCTTTGTTTCTCCCGATGGTTTTACCGTTTTTGTGGGAAGAAACAATATTCAGAATGATAATTTATCATTCCGAAAGGCAAGAAAAGATGATATGTGGTTCCACGCTCAGAAAGCACCCGGTTCGCATGTTATCCTTTCTTTAGAAGGTAAAGAGCCGACTGACACAGCAATGGAATTTGCAGCATCTTTAGCCGCATATTTCAGCAGTGTCAAAGACAGGGGAACTGTTGAGGTTGATTACACAAAAGTAAGAAATCTCAAAAAGCCGCCTGCATCCCGTCCGGGATTTGTTATTTACCATA
Source organism: Clostridia bacterium (assembly GCA_017517135.1). Classification (GTDB taxonomy): domain Bacteria; phylum Bacillota; class Clostridia; order Oscillospirales; family Acutalibacteraceae; genus RUG806. The sequence continues at coordinate 87,234 of JAFXAK010000024.1, read as the reverse complement.
TCTATAATACCGTGTATGTTAAGCCGATTGAAATAAATCGCTTGAAAAATAAATAAAAATGTGAGGTTAAATTATGTCAAAGTATTCTATTGGTGTTGATTACGGCACATTATCAGGCAGAGCACTTATTGTTAATGTTGAAACAGGTGAAGAGCTTGCAAGCTCTGTTTACGAGTATCCTCATTCAGTTATGAGTGAAACTCTTCCTTGCGGAAAGAAACTCGGTTTTGACTGGGCTTTACAGCATCCGCAGGATTATCTTGATGTTTTATATAACACCATTCCCGATGTCCTCAGACAAAGCGGTATCAGCGCTGATGATGTTGTAGGTATCGGACTTGACTTTACTGCATGTACTATTTTACCTGCTAAAAAAGACGGTACACCTTTATGTTTCTTGCCCGAATATAAAAGTGAGCCTCACGCATATGTAAAGCTCTGGAAGCATCATGCAGCTCAGGCTCAGGCAAACAAGCTCAATGAAATTGCCGAAGAAAGAAATGAAGCATGGCTTAAAAATTACGGCGGTAAGATTTCATCCGAATGGGCAATACCGAAAATCTGGCAGGTGCTCGAGGAAGCTTCCGAAATTTATGATGCTGCAGATACATTTATTGAAGCAGCAGACTGGGTTGTATGGCAGCTTTGCGGAAAGGAAAACCGTAACTCCTGCTGTGCAGGCTATAAAGAAATGTGGAACAAGAAAACAGGCTATCCCTCAAACGATTTCTTTAAGGCACTCGACCCCAGACTTGAGAATGTAGTTGACGAAAAGCTTTCCCGTGATATCTCTCCCATGGGCTCAAAAGCCGGCGGACTTACAGCAGAAATGGCTGAAAAATTAGGTCTTAAAGAGGGTACAGCCATTGCTCAGGCTATAATAGATGCTCATGTGTTCGTTCCCGCTGTCGGTATCGCTGAAGCAGGAAAAATGCTTGCTATTATGGGCACATCAACCTGTCATATGCTCTTAGGCAATGAAGAAAAACAGGTTAAGGGTATATGCGGTGTTGTTGAAGACGGTATTTTGCCCGGATTCTTCGGTTATGAAGCAGGACAGTCTTGTGTAGGTGACCATTTTGCTTGGTTTATTGATAACTGTCTTCCCGCTTCCTATTATGAAGAAGCAAAAGCCAAGGGAATGAATATACATAAATTCCTCAGAGAAAAAGCTGAAAAATATAAGCCCGGTGAAAGCGGACTTGTTGCTCTTGACTGGTGGAACGGTAACCGTTCCTGTCTTGTTGATGTTGACCTTACTGGTATGATTCTCGGTATGACACTTCTCACAAAGCCGGAAGAAATTTACCGTGCTCTTATCGAAGCTACAGCATACGGCACAAGAATGATTATTGAAACATTCAGAGAATACGGTGTTGAGGTCAATGAGTTCTATGCAGCAGGCGGTATAGCTAAAAAAGATCCCATGACAATGCAGATTTATGCCGATGTAATCGGATTGCCTGTTAAAATTGCAGGAAGCGATCAGGGCGGTGCATTGGGTTCTGCTATTTTCGGTGCTGTTGCTGCAGGAAAAGCAAATGGCGGATATGATGATGTTTTTGAAGCAGCATCAAAGCTCGGCAAGGTTATGGATATTGTATATCTGCCCAAAAAGGAAAATGCAGAAATTTATGATAAGCTCTTTGCTGAATATAAGATTCTTCACGATTATTTCGGCAAGGGCGCAAACGATGTAATGAAGAGATTAAAGGAAATTAAAAAATCTGTCTGATTTCGGGAGAAGCATTATGAAAAAATATACATTTTATTTTATTGTAGGTTCACAGCATCTTTACGGAGAAGAAACCTTAAAGGAAGTTAATGCACACGCAGAAACTATGGCAGACGGTTTTAACAGCGATGCTTCCATTCCCTGTACTGTAAAATATCTTCCCTGTGTAACAACCTCAAAGGGAATTGAAGAAGCTATAGCCGGCGCAAACAATGACCCCTCGTGTGCAGGTGTTATTACCTGGATGCACACATTTTCTCCCTCAAAAATGTGGATAGCAGGGCTTTCCAAGCTTATGAAGCCCTATCTGCATCTTAACACTCAGTTTAACCGTGATGTTCCCTGGAACAGCATTGATATGGATTTTATGAATCTTAATCAGAGTGCTCACGGTGACAGAGAGCACGGATATATTACCGCAAGAATGGGTATAAAGAGAACCGTTATTGCAGGACATTGGGAAAATGAAGAATTCCGTCAGCAGATAGGTGTATGGATGCGAGCTGCTGTTGGTGTTTTTGAATCAAGAAAAACAAGAGTGCTTCGTATAAGCGACAATATGAGAAGTGTTGCTGTTACCGACGGAGATAAGGTTGAAGCACAGATGAAATTCGGTTGGGAAATTGAGCACTACGGTGTAGGTGATATAATTGCAGAGCTTGAAAAAGTAACCGATGCCGAAGTTGATGCTCTTATGGCTGAATATGCAGAAAAATATACCCTTGCAACCGATAATACGGATGCTGTGCGTTATCAGGCAAAAGAGGAAATTGCTATTGAAAAGTTTATGAAGGCACACGACTTTACTGCTTTCCACACAAACTTTGAAGATTTACAGGGCTTAAAGCAGCTTCCCGGTCTTGCTTCTCAGGACCTTATGGCTAAAGGCTACGGCTTCGGTGCAGAGGGAGACTGGAAGGTTGCAGCACTCACAAGAGTATTAAAAGCTATGTCCTCTGATATGAACGGCGGAACTGCTTTTATGGAAGACTATACCTATCATTTTGAACCCGGTAATGAGATGATTATGGGCGCACATATGCTTGAAGTCTGTCCCACAATAGCTCAGACAAAGCCCGAAATTAAAGTATATCCTTTGGGGATCGGTGACAGGGAAGATCCTGCCCGTCTTGTATTTAAATCAAAGCCCGGAAAGGCAATAGTTGTTTCTCTTGTTGATATGGGTGACGGATTGCGAATGATTGTAAATGATATTGAATGTGTTGAACAGGAAAACGAAATGCCCAATCTGCCTGTTTCGGCAGTTCTTTGGAAGCCTATACCCTCATTAAAGGTATCTGCTGAAGCCTGGATTTATGCAGGCGGTGCGCATCATTCTGTTTTAAGCTATGATGTTACTGCAGAAATGATGAGATATTTTGCTGATATGCTCGGAATTGAATTTGTGCATATCGGAAAGGATACGGAAATCAATTCATTCAGAAAAGAACTTGAGCTTAATGATCTTATCAGGAGATTAAAATAATGTATGAAGAACTGAAAGAAAGAGTATATAAAGCAAATATGGAACTGCACAGATATGGTATTGCCCCTTTTACCTGGGGTAATGCCTCAGAGTGCGACCGTGAACACAGAGTATTTGCAATAAAGCCGTCAGGTGTGCCCTATGATGAGCTTACACCTGATAAAATGGTTATAGTATCTTTTGACGGAAAAAAGGTGGAGGGGGAATATAATCCCTCTTCCGATACTCCCACTCATGCTGTTTTGTACAATAGCTTTGATAAAATCGGCGGCGTTGTTCATACTCATTCTGAATATGCGGTAGGCTTCTCGCAGGCAGGGATTTCAATTCCCGCGTTGGGTACAACTCATGCTGATTTTGCTTTCGGTGAGGTGCCGTGTGCAAGAGAGCTTACTGCCGAAGAGGTAAACGGTGAATATGAAGTAAACACGGGAAAGGTTATTGTTGAGCATTTCAGGGAAAACAATATAGACGAAAATGCTGTTCCTGCTGTTCTTGTTAAATCTCACGGACCTTTTGCTTGGGGCAAGAATGCATCGGATGCTGCAAAAAACGGAGCAATCCTTGAAACTGTTGCAAAAATGGCATTGAATACACTAACACTTTCAGCTTCAACACCTTCAATACCGCAGTATCTTTTAATCAAGCATTATTTAAGAAAACACGGCAAAAATGCCTATTACGGACAGGGAAAATAAAATGACAGAATTTACTCATTTACATATCCATACCGAATACAGTCTGCTTGACGGTGCATGCCGTATAAAGCCGCTAATAAAACGCTGTAAGGAGCTCGGGATGACATCAATTGCCATGACCGACCACGGTGTTATGTACGGAGCTATTGACTTTTACAATGCCTGTAAGGCAGAGGGAATCAATGGTATTATAGGCTGTGAGGTTTATGTTGCTCAGCGTACCAGATTTGATAAGGTTCACGGAATGGATAACGAGCGTTACCATCTTGTTCTGCTTGCTGAAAATGAAACAGGGTATCAGAATCTTATCAAAATGGTGTCAGCCGCCTGGACTGAGGGCTTTTATACAAAGCCCCGTGTTGACAAAGAGTTGCTCGAAAAATATCACGAGGGAATTATCTGTCTGTCTGCTTGTCTTGCAGGTGAAATTCCTCAGGCATTTTTGCAGAATGACTATGAAAAGGCAAAAGCAACAGCACTTTGGTATCAGCGTGTTTTCGGTAAGGACAATTATTTTCTTGAAATTCAGGATCATGGTATTCTTGACCAGAAGAAAACTAATCCTCTGATAATAAAGCTTGCAAGAGAGCTGGATATTCCTCTTGTTGCCACAAACGATGCTCATTACATCACAAAAGAAGATGCCGAAATACAGAAAATTCTTGTTTGTATAGCAACAAAGCACACCATTAACGAGGACACGGGAATGGGCTTTGAAACAGAGGAATTTTATGTAAAAAGCGGCGATGAAATGGCAGCATTGTTTCCTGATGTTCCCGATGCCATTGAAAATACAAATAAAATTGCAGCACGCTGTAATGTAAAGTTTTCTTTTGGTGATACAAAGCTTCCCGTGTTTGAGGTTCCGAATAATCAGGATCATTTTGAGTTTTTCCGTGATATGTGTTATGACGGAATGGTAAAGAGATACGGTGAAAATTATCCTAAAGAATATCTTGAAAGATTAGACTATGAGTTGGGTATTATCAATCAGATGGGATTTATTGACTATTTCCTTATCGTTTGGGATTATATAAACTATGCAAAGTCTGTTGGTATTCCCGTAGGTCCCGGCCGAGGCTCGGGTGCTGGCAGTATTGCCGCATTCACCTGCGGTATTACGGATATTGATCCGATGCGTTACTCCTTGCTGTTTGAGCGATTCTTGAATCCCGAGCGAGTAAGCATGCCCGACTTTGATATTGACTTCTGTTACGAACGCAGACAGGAAGTTATTGACTATGTTGTAAGACGCTACGGTGCAGACCATGTTGCACAGATAGCCACCTTCGGTACTCTGGCGGCTCGAGGTGCCGTCCGAGATGTCGGTAAGGTGCTCGGAATGTCGGTTGCGGAATGCTCTGCGATACAGAAGGAAATTCCGCAGGAGCTCGGAATGACTATCGAAAAAGCCCTGCAGTCAAACCAGGAGCTTAAAAAGATGTATGATGAAAACCCGATGGTAAAAAAGGTTATCGATACATCCATTAAAATTGAGGGTATGCCCAGAAATACGGGTATGCACGCAGCAGGTGTTGTTATCTGCGATAAGCCCGTTGATGAATATGTACCGCTTTTCAAGAGCGGTGACTCTGTTGTTACACAGTTTTATAAGGGCTGGGTTGAAAAGCTCGGTCTTTTGAAAATGGACTTTCTGGGGCTTCGTACACTTACCGTTATTGACGATGCCGTCAAAATGATTCACAAAAAAGATCCTGAACTCGATATTATGCAAATTGATGTTGACGATCAGAATGTATATAAGATGTTAGGCGAGGGCGGTACCTTCGGTGTGTTCCAGTGCGAATCCGGCGGTATCAGATCCCTTATGATTAATATGCAGCCGAGAAACCTTGAAGATATAATAGCCGTTATTGCTCTTTACCGTCCCGGTCCTATGGACTTTATTCCCGCATATCTCAGTAACAGAATGGATCCCGAGCATATAAAGTATCATACCCCCGAGCTTAAGCCTATTCTTGATGTTACCTACGGTACAATAGTTTATCAGGAGCAGGTTATGCAGATTTTCCGAGAGCTTGCGGGATACTCCTTGGGTGCTGCGGATATGGTGCGTAGAGCTGTTGCAAAAAAGCAGGCAGATGTGCTTGCACAGCAAAGACAGTATTTCCTTTACGGCTCCGACGGTACCGACGGCGGTTCAAAATGCGACGGCTGTTTAAAGCGAGGTATCTCAGAAGATGCTGCCAATGCAATATTTGACGATATGGCATCCTTTGCTTCATATGCTTTCAACAAATCACACTCTGCCGCATATGCCCTTGTAACATATCAGACCGCTTGGCTTCGTCATTACTATCCGCAGGAATTTATGGCAGCAATGCTTACCAGTGTTCTTGATAACACCGATAAGGTAGTAGGATACATAACCGAGTGTCAGACTTCTCTCGGTTTTCAGGTTCTGCCTCCCAGCGTTAACGAAAGTATGGAAACCTTCTCCGTTGTAGGCGAAAATATCCGCTTCGGTCTGCTTGCAATCAAAAATCTCGGCAGCGGCTTTATCAAAGTAATAATCGAGGAACGCGAAGAAAACGGCTTGTATGAAAGCTACTATTCCTTCTGTAAGCGTTGCTATTGCAAGGAATTTAACCGCAGAGCAATGGAAAATCTGATAAAGAGCGGTGCAATGGATTGTTTCGGTCTTAACAGAAATCAGATGCTTCTGATGATTGACGATATTATAAGTGACCTTGAAAGCGACAAGAAAAACAAAATAGAAGGTCAGATAGGGCTGTTTGATTTAGGCTCTGCTTTGGCAAAGGCTGTTGAAATAACACCTCCCGATGTGGGAGAGCTTCCCGAAAAGGAGCGACTTGCAGCTGAAAAGGAAACCACAGGTCTTTATATGTCAGGCCATCCGATAAGAGAGCATATGAAGCTTTCAAAATCATTGGGAAGTGCCAAGACCTCCGATATTCTTGCTTCTACCGTTTCCGAACCGGATTCTCCGTATAAAGACGGAGATAAGGTAAGACTTTTATGCATTCTTGCAACGGTCAGAAAGAAAATCACCAAAAATGACACAACAATGGCATTCCTGACAATCGAAGATGTATACGGTGCTGTTGAAGTTCTTGTTTTTCCGAAAAAATTTGATAAATACGGTCAATATTTTATAGAAGATGAAATAGTGCTTCTTACCGGTAAGGTTTCACTCAGAGATGATGAAGTACCTAAGCTTTTGTGTGAAGATGTTGTGCCTTTAAGAGATATTCCCGATGATGAAGCTTATCTCAAGGATTATAAATTGCCCGAGCTTGATTATCTTACTCCTAAGAGTGCTTATTCAGCTTACGAATTGCCGAAAACTCAAGAAAAAGAACTGCAGCAGGATGCACCTCAGGAAACAAAAATTCCCGAAGAAACAAAAAAGGAAGAAGCACCTGTTGTTTCAAAGCCTGCACCTGCAAAAAAGACAAACCGAGGAATTTTTCTCCGATTGCCCTCAGCCGCTTCAGATGAATGTGTAAAGGCAAAAAAGATGTGTGCGATTTTTGACGGAAATGTTCCCGTTATAATGTATTATTCGGACACAAACAGCTATGATTTTGCATCAGGTATTTATGTGGAGAATAACGACAAGCTGTTATATGGGTTGAAAAAGCTGCTCGGAGATTCAAATGTTGTCAGAAAGCTGTGATTTGCCCCTTTTATTGACATCTTTGTGAATAAAATTACAAATTAATATTGACATTGGTTTTATTTGTCTATATTATATTAGATTGAATTGTATATATTTGTCTCAGGAGGAAATATAAATGAAAACAATTGCAGTTTTAACAAGCGGCGGCGATGCTCCCGGTATGAATGCCGCTATCAGAGCTGTTGTAAGAACAGGATGCGAAAACGGTGTCCGTGTGCTCGGTATCCGCAGAGGTTATCAGGGACTTATGCAAGGCGATATGTATGAAATGAATCTCAGAAGTGTTTCTGATATCATTCACAGAGGCGGCACAATGCTTTATTCAGCAAGAAGCCCTGAATTTGCAACTGAAGAAGGTATGCAGAGGGCTATTGATGTCTGTAAGGCTAATGAAATTGAAGGTATAGTTGTTATCGGCGGTGACGGTTCTTTCAGAGGTGCAAGAGACCTTTCCGTAAGAGGTATCAACTGTGTTGGTATTCCCGGCACAATTGATAATGACATTTCTTGCTGTGACTATACCATCGGTTATGATACCTGCCTCAACACAATTATGGATATGGTGGACCGTATCCGTGACACAAGTGAATCTCACGACCGTTGTACTGTTGTTGAGGTTATGGGCAGAAGAGCAGGTTATCTCGCACTTAATGCAGGTATTGCAGTCGGTGCAACTTCTATTCTCATTCCCGAACTCGATTTTGATATTGAAAAAGATATCATTGAAAGAATGAAGAGAACTCAGAAAACAGGCAAGATGCACTTTATTATCGTTGTAGCTGAGGGTGTCAATGAAAAGCTTGTTGCTCAGGGAATCAACGGTGTCGGTGCACTTGCAAAGTATATTGAACACAACCTCGGTGTTGAAGCAAGAGCATCTGTTCTCGGTCATGTGCAGAGAGGCGGTTCTCCCTCTGCAAAGGACAGAGTAGTAGGCAGCCAGATGGGTTCATATGCCGCACATCTGCTTCTTAACGGTATCGGTAACAGAGTTGTTGCTATGCAGAAGGAAAAGATTGTTGATTTTGATATTGTTGAAGCTCTCAATATGAAAAAATCCATTGACCTTTCTCTTTACGATACTGCAATGGAAATTTCAATCTGATTTTGTTTGATTAAAAGCACTGTGATTTTGTCATAGTGCTTTTTTTGGTATGAGGATTATTATGAAAAAATATTATCCGTCCTTTTATGATAAATTTTCCTGCCTGTGCGATGCTTGTCCTGATACCTGTTGTGCAAAATGGGAAATTGTTGTTGATGAAGAAGCTCTGATTAAATATAACGGTATTAACGGAGAATTCGGAGAAAAACTGAGACAGAGTCTGTTCAGGGATGAAGACGGGGATTATCTGTTCAAGCTTGATAACGGCAGATGTCCGTTTCTTAATAAGCATAATTTATGCGATATCCATATAAATCTCGGCAAGGAATACACCTGTGATGTCTGCCGTCAGCATCCCGATTTTGTTGAAGAATATGATGATTTTACCGAAATCTGTCCGTCATTATCCTGCCCCGAAACTGTCCGCCTGATTTTTGATGCTTCGTGTGATGAACAGCCTTACCCCGAAATTTCCACCGATAGCGATGATTATGTTTTGCAGCTGCTTGCTAAAGGCAGAAATCGGGCTTTTGAAATACTGCGAAATCAGATGTCTTATAAGCAAAAGCTTGAAAAGCTTTGTTGCCTTGCAACAGAAATACAGAAGGAAATTGCTTCTTTTCAATATGAGTGCAATGCTGATTTTTCTTTTTTACAAAGCGTTGAATTCTGTCGGAATGAATTGGAAATTCTGACTGACGAATGGAAAACAATATTGGTGTGTACGGTACATAAAAAAGATATCCGTGTTGAAGAGAATAAATTAAATGTATTGCTTTCTTACTATATTTATCGGTATTTTCTTAAAGCCGTTAATGACTGCGATATTGTAACAACTCTCAGGTTTATTCTGTTTTCTGTGTGGTTATGTGAACAGCTTTATTTATGCTCGGATTATTCTTTCGAAGAAATTACAAGATTATATTCAAAAGAAATAGAACATAACACAGATAATATTGAAAAAATATACACATTTTTGCGGTCTGTATAAGCAATAAAGCACCTGTCAAATCCATTTATCGGTATCTGACGGTGCTTTTTTGTTTATTAATCGGCAATACTGTTCATATATTCCCAGGAAAGCTTTGTAGCTTTTTTGGCATCATTATCAACCCAGTCGCAATCCTGTTCATACATAATGTAGGGGATATTAAGTTCCTTTGCTTTTTCATAGCAGGCTTTAAGGTCAACCAAGCCCTCGCCCAATGTGCAGAATTTTCTTTCCCCGTCAACTAAAATATAGTCCTTGAAATGAAGTACCTTTACTCTGCCTCTCATTTTCTCAAGGTATTCCACGGGATCGGCACCTGCAAAGTGAATCCATGCAACATCGGGAATAAAGTGGAAACACTCAGGATCTGTGTTCTCTAAAAGATAATCCATCATTGACTGTCCGTTTTCAAGTACGGTGAATTCAAAAGCATGGTTATGATAATTGAAGGTCATACCGTGTTTTTTAAGCTTTTTTGCAACTGCATTTGCTTTTTCAACAAAGTTTTTTACCTTTTCAAATGTCCCGGTGTATTCATCTGAAGGGGCTCCGAGACCTATGGCATCACAATTTATTATTTTATGTTCCTCGATAAGAGCATCAAGGTCACCCAGCATTCTGTCAAACGGCTTGTGGGTTACACAGACATCAATTTTGTGTTTATCAAGTGCTTTTTTCTGCACATCTGCGGGAATGGGACCAATTGCGGAAATCTGTATTGTTTTTACTCCGAGTTCCTGAAGAAAGCCGAGAATATTGTCAAAATCCTCTGCATTCTGACAGAATTCTCTTAAAGTATAGCCTTGAATACCGAGTACGGGTTTGTTCATCCTTATCATCCTTTGCGGGTAATTTATACTGCTATAATAAAACAAAAAAATGCTAATATCAATCCAAAATTTATAATAACTTAAAAATAAAAAAACATTTGTTAATATGCTTAAAAATAAAAACATTTTTTAATTATTTTGACGAAAAAATATTATTTATTGACAGTTTATTCTTTAAGTGTTATATTATATGTGTATATTTATCAGGAGGAAGTATTTTTATGAAAAAGAAAATTTTTGCAGTTATTCTCGCAGCAGTTTTTGTTTTATCTATGGCAGTTCCCGCATTTGCAGCTGTTGATGAAGCAACAGGGACTCTGAAGTTTAATGAAAACGGAAAGTTTACCATTATGAACATCTGTGATATTCAGGACACTTATCCGATGAACAAAACTATTGCTCAGTTTATTAACGAGGTTCTTCAGGAATATAAGCCTGACCTTGTTGTTCTCGGTGGAGACAACAGTGTTGCTCCTTATGAATTGAAGGAAAATGCAATCAAGGAAATCTGCGATCTTTTTGTTAACAACGAAACATATTTTACATTTGTTTTCGGTAATCACGACAGAGAGCAGGACTACACAAATGAAGAGCTTTTCCTTATGTATAAGCTCTATGGCGGTAAGTATTGCTTAGCTTATGATGCTGATCCTGAGCTTACGGGTGTCGGCACACACAATCTTCTTGTGTACAGCTCAGATATGTCAAAGATAGCATACAATCTCTATATGTTTGATTCCAATCAGTATGTTGAACAGGGTTATGACTGTGTTCATGAGGATCAGATTGAATGGTATAAGAACACCTCCAATGCATTAAAACTCATCAACAACGGTGAAACAGTTCCTGCAATGGCTTTCCAGCATATAATCGTTCAGGATGTTTGCGAAGAGCTTTATTTTGAATCTGCTGTTGACCTCGGAGAGCTCGGTCTTGCATTTGACGGTGTTTCTTACACATACATTCCCAATATCACAACACTGAAAACAGGCTATATTTTTGAGCCCACCTGTCCCGGTTACTATAACCACGGTCAGTTTGATGCTATGGTGGAAACAGGCGATATCGTAGCTATTTACTCCGGTCATGACCATCAGAACAGCTTTGTTGTTGAGAAGGACGGTATCGATATCATCAACACTCCCGGTTGCACATTCCACTCCTACGGTCTTAATATCAACCGCGGTGCAAGAATTATTGAGCTTGATGAAAACGATACTTCCACATATAAAACCTATATGGCAACTGTTTCTCAGCAGGCTCTCAAGGAAGGCTCAAGGGTAACAGAATTCGGTGATATAAGTGAGGTTGAGGCATATTTCGCTGTAATGCTTGATACATGGCTTGAATTTACAGTTCAGTGTCTTGCTACCATATTTTCAGTTTTTAATATTTTCGGTTAATCAATAAATATTTAATTTTTACAGGGAGACATTTTCAAAGAATATGTCTCCCTTACTTTTTTGGTTTCTTTGTTTGATAAAATATTAACAAACATTTAACAAATATTTAGTAAACCGTAAATAATTTATTTGTTGTGATTAAATATCGTTCAAAGTGTAGACTTTTGTTGTTCTGATGTGTAAAATAGGTGCGTGGAATATTAAATATAACATTTTGGAGGACGAAAAATGAAAACTGTATTTCTTACCGGCGGTAGCGGTAATATGGGTTGGGCTGCTTTCAAGGAGCTTGTTAAGCGTCCCGATGTAAAAATCAATTTTCTTTCAAGACCGAGTGATAAGAATAAGCATCTTCTTTTACCCTATATGGGAAAGAAGAATGTTGAAATAATCTGGGGTGATTTCCTTGATTATGAAACAATTCTCAAGGGTGTAACCGGTGCTGACTATGTTCTTCATATCGGCGGTATGGTTTCTCCTGCAGCGGACTACAAGCCCTATTCAACAAGAAAAGTAAATGTCGGTGCTGCTGAAAATATCTGTAAGGCTGTTCTCGCACAGCCCAACGCAGACGATATAAAGGTTTGCTACATAGGCTCTGTTGCTGAAACAGGTGACAGAAATATGCCCATTCACTGGGGCCGTTGCGGTGACCCCATAAAGGTATCTGTTTACGACCATTATGCTGTTTCCAAGGTTATGGCGGAAAAGGTTTTTGTTGAAAGCGGAATAAAGCATTGGGTTGTTATGCGCCAGTCAGGTATTCTTTATCCTGAAATTCTGCACAATATGGAACCTATTATGTACCATGTTCCTCTTAACGGTATGCTTGAATGGTGTACGGTTGAGGATGCAGGCCGTCTTATGGCAAACCTTGTTACAGGATATCTTCCCGATGATTTCTGGTGCCGATTCTATAACATCGGTTCAGGTAAGGAATACAGACTTACTAACTTTGAGTTTGAAGAGTATCTTCTCGGCTGTATCGGTCTCGGTTCTCCCAAAACCTTGTTTGATCCCAACTGGTTTACAACAAAGAACTTCCACGGTCAGTACTATGCAGACGGTGATATTCTTGAAAATTATCTTCACTTCCGTGCAAATATCCCTGTAAAGGAATATTTTGATTATCTTGCAAAGCAGTGTGAAAAGTTCTACACAATTCCTAAATACATTCCCACAAAGAAGCTTATCGGTGCATGTGCAAAGCCCTTTATGAAGAAGATTGCAATGACCAAGAAGTGGGGTACTCTTGACTGGATAAAAACACAGGATCCCGTAAGACTTTCAGCTTACTACGGTTCTTATGAGGAATATCTTGAAATCCCCTCAAAATGGGAAGATTTCAAGCTTGAAAGCCCTGATAAGGATATAACAGCTGCTGATAAATATAAGCTTGACCACGGCTATGATGAAAGCAAGCCCAAGAGCGAGCTCGGAATTGAAGATATGAAGCAGGCTGCTGCATTCAGAGGCGGTGAATGCTTGAGCGAAAAGATGACAAAGGGTGACCTCAGCACAAAGCTCCGTTGGAAGTGCGGCTGCTGCGGTGCCGAGTTTGAAGCAAGCCCCAATCTTATTCTCCTTGGCGGCCATTGGTGTCCCGAGTGCTATTTACCTGTCAAGAAGTGGAACTATGATGAAATTGCAAAAACAAATCCCTTCTTTGCACAGGTATGGTATACAAACCACAGAAAAGATGAACACAATGTTTATGTGTTTGATGAAATCTTTGAGGGTTGGGAAAAGAAAAAATAATTTTTTTTGTATTAAATATGAGCCGAACACTTTTTAGTGTATCGGCTCAGTTTTTTGTTACATTTATAATCTGTATTCAACGGCTTTGCGTTTTTTATAATAAGTTGCTTTGTCAAAGCCCAAGGCTTTTAACATATCCGCTCCTTGCAGCAAGCCGTCGGTAAGTGCTGCGGCGGTATGAGCATCGCTTCCCAAGGAAACTCTTTTCCCACCCAGAGATTTGTATATATCAATAATTGCTTCATCAGGCATAAAGTAGTTTTCTTTTGTTATAAAGCCGGATGTGTTTATTTCAAGTGAGATATCCCGTTTAATAATTTCTTTGAGAATATCTGTTATCACAGGGTAGTATTTTTCTTCATTGACCTGTCGTTTGTATTTTTTTACAATATATCTCAGCGGAACAGTCAGATGGCACAGAATATCAAAGTCTGTGACCTGAAGCATATTTTGCATATCAATGAAATATTGAATTAAAAATTTATCAATGATATCGTTATCCGCTTTTGAAAAGTCTATCTGAGAAAACGGAACATCCCACGGCATATTGCTGACTAAATGAACAGAAGACAAAACAACATCCCAGCAGTTGCCCTGTATGATTTTATCTGCAGCCTTATGATTGAATATAGTTTCACCTATTTCAATACCCATACCCACAAAGAGTTTGTCTGAGAAATTTTCTTTTGCCCATAAAGCATCTTTAACAGAGCCTGAAATTCCTTTCATAACCCACGGTTCACCGAGATATGAAATATCACAGTGATCTGTGACTGCAAAGCCCGTAAGGGAGTTTTTTACCGCTTCTTTGCATAAATCTGAAATTTTAGCTGTTGCATCATGTGAGTTGCTTGTGTGGGTATGTGAATTATACATCTTTTATAATTTCTCCGATATGTTTTTCAGTAGTATTATCTTCTTATATAAGTTTATATTTTCCCAAAAGTGTTTTTAATTTATTTTTGTTTTTTTCGGTTATTGGAGTTAACGGCAAACGCAGAGCTGAATTACAGCCAAATATCATTTCACAAGCAGCTTTTACGGGTATCGGGTTTACTTCACAGAACAGGAAATTTATAAGCTCAAGATATTCTGCTTGTAATTTATTTGCCGTGCTTATATTCCCTGAAAGCATAGCACGGCATATTTTGTGCATTACGGACGGTATAATATTTCCCGCAACGGAAATAACGCCCTTTGCACCTAAAGACATCATTGCAACTGTCTGGTCATCATTTCCCGAATATATATCGAGCTTGTTTTTGCATAAAGCTATTGTTTTTGCCGCGGCGGATATGTCCCCGTTTGCCTCTTTTATTGCGACAATATTCTTGTGCTCGGATAATGCAAGATATGTTTCGGGCTGTATATTTACTCCTGTTCTCGAAGGAACATTATACACAATAATCGGAGTGCTTACTCTGTCTGCAATAAAATTGTAGTGACTTATAATGCCTTCCTGTGTTGCCTTATTATAATAGGGAGTGACAATCAGAAGACCGTCAACTCCCTTTTTTTCTGCTTCATTTGATTTAATAACAGCGGTTTTAGTGTCATTGGAGCCCGTTCCCATAATCAGAGGCAGTCTGTTTCGGGAAGCATTTATTGCAATATCCAAAAGACCTTCCTTTTCCTTTGCCGACAGAACAGGGGATTCACCCGTTGTGCCTGAAATTACCAAAGCATCTGTGCCGTTATTAATCTGAAACCTTATTAAATCCTCAAAAGCTGAAAAATCAACATTCTCTGTTGATGCATCAAACGGTGTGATAAGTGCCGTTGCACATCCTGTGAAAATCTGCTTTTTCAAATAAACACCTTTAATCAGTTTTTAGCGTCAATGTAACCTTCCGCACAAAGAAGCTCAGCAGCCAAAACTGCACCGCCTGCTGCACCTCTGAGCGTATTATGAGAAAGACAAACGAACTTATAGTCATACTGTGTATCTTCTCTGAGTCTGCCGATTGAAACTGCCATACCGCCTTCAAGATCTCTGTTAAGCTTTGTCTGAGGCATATTGTCTTCTTCAAAGTAGTTGAGGAACTGCTTGGGAGCGTGGGGAAGCTGAAGTTCCTGAGGTCTGCCTGCAAAGTTCTTCCATACTTCAATGATTTCTTCCTTTGTGGGCTTGTTTTCAAAGCGTACAAACACAGCAGCCATATGACCGTCTGAAACGGGTACTCTCAGGCACTGTGCTGTGAAATGAGGCTCTGTTGCGGGAACAATTTCACCGTCAACAACCTCACCCCAGATTTTAAGGGGTTCTTTTTCGCTCTTTTCTTCTTCACCGCCGATGTAGGGAATAACATTGTCAATCATTTCGGGCCATCTGTCAAATGTTTTTCCTGCACCTGAAATAGCCTGATATGTGCAAACAAGAACATCCTTTACACCGAATTTTTCGTGAAGGGGATAGAGTGCGGGAACATAGCTCTGAAGTGAGCAGTTTGACTTAACTGCAATAAAGCCTCTCTTTGTTCCGAGATTCTTTTTCTGAGCTTCAATTACCTTTGCATGACCGGGGTTGATTTCGGGGATAAGCATAGGCACATCGGGAGTGAATCTGTTTGCGCTGTTGTTTGAAACAACGGGACATTCAGCCTGAGCATATGCTTTTTCAAGAGCCTTGATTTCATCCTTCTTCATATCAACTGCACAGAAAACAAAATCTACCATTGAAGAGATTTTTTCAATATCTGCTGTAGCGTCAAGAACAACCATATTCTTAACTTTTTCGGGAAGCTCAGCCTTCATAACCCATCTGCCGCCGAGAGCTTCTTTATAGGTTTTGCCTGCAGAACGGGGGCTTGCGGCAAGAACGGTGATTTCAAACCAGGGGTGATCTGCAAGGAGAGTTATAAATCTCTGACCAACCATACCTGTTGCACCGATAATACCGACTTTGTAATGCATTTCCATAATTATTTCCTCCTACAATTAACACATATATGCAAAAAGACATCTGAAAAGTATTGCGTCTTTCTGCGATTTGTGATAACATACAAAATAAGTTCTAATAATTTTATCATCATTTATTTTAGATGTCAAACTTTTTTTGTTGATAAATATAAAAAATTATAAAAAATCTGTATATTTTGGAGATATAAATGAAAAAAAGCGATTTTTACTTTGATTTACCGCAGGAATTAATTGCACAGACACCTATAGAGCAGAGAGATAATTCCCGTCTTCTTGTTATAGGTAAACATTCAGGAAAGCTTGAGCATAAGCATTTTTATGACATTCTTGATTATTTCAACGAGGGTGACTGCCTTGTTCTCAATAATTCGAGAGTGTTGCCTGCAAGAATTTACGGAATAAAAAAAGATACCTTGGCAAAGGTTGAATTTCTTTTACTGAATAATACAGGTAACGATATCTGGGAATGTATTGCAGGACCGGGTAAAAGAGCAAAGGAAGGAACTGTTTTTACATTTGGCGAAAATGTAATGAGCGGTGAGGTTGTAAAGGTTTTAGAAAACGGCAACAGGCTCGTAAAATTCACCTATGACGGCATTTTCCTTGAAACCCTTGAAAAGATAGGGGAGATGCCTTTGCCGCATTACATAACCGAAAAACTGGAGGATAAGGAGCGTTATCAGACAGTCTATTCAAAAAACTCAGGCTCAGCGGCAGCCCCTACCGCAGGACTTCATTATACCCCCGAGCTTTTGGAGAAAATAAAAGCTAAGGGTGTAAAAATAGCATATATCACGCTTCATGTAGGTATCGGTACATTCAGACCTGTAAAAACCGAAAATATTGAAGACCATAATATGCACTTTGAGCATTTTTCAATTTCACCCGAAGCAGCTTCAATGATAAACGAAACAAAGAAAAACGGCGGAAAAATAATTTGTACGGGAACTACCTGCTGCAGAACTCTTGAATCTGTTGCCGATGAAAACGGTTTTGTGAAATCCTGTGCAGATTCAACCAATATATTTATTTATCCCGGATATAAATTCAAGTGTATTGATGCACTTATAACAAACTTCCATTTACCGGAAAGCACTCTTATAATGCTTGTTAGTGCTTTCTGTTCGAGAGAAAATGCCTTGAATGCATATAAAGTGGCTATTGAAAATAAGTACAGATTTTTCTCCTTCGGCGACTCAACCTTTATTACCGATGCTATTTAATTTGGAGGCAATATGTATAAATTAATCAAGAAAAACGGCAATGCCCGTCTCGGGGAATTTGAAACAGTACACGGTACGGTGAAAACTCCCGGCTTTATGAATGTTGCAACCTGTGCTGCGATAAAAGGCGGTGTCAGCGCGTATGACCTTATGGACCTTAAATGTCAGGTAATGCTCTGTAACACCTATCACTTACATGTCCGTCCCGGTGACAAGCTTATCAAGGAAATGGGCGGCTTGCATAAGTTTACGGGCTGGGACAAGCCTATTCTTACAGACTCGGGCGGATTTCAGGTTTTTTCACTTGCCAAGCTTCGCAAAATAAAAGAAGAGGGCGTAACCTTCAATTCACATATTGACGGCAAGAAGATTTTTATGGGACCTGAAGAAAGTATGCAGATACAGTCTAATCTCGGCTCCACCATTGCAATGGCTTTTGATGAATGTGTTGAAAATCCCGCAACGCACGAATATTCAAAATTGTCCTGCGAAAGAACAACCCGTTGGCTGCAGCGCTGCAAGGAGGAGCACGACAGGCTCAATGCCTTGTGCGATACTGTCAATCCCAATCAGTTGTTGTTCAGTATTAATCAGGGCTGTACCTTTGAAGACTTAAGAGTCAAGCACATGGAAGAAATTGCAAAGTTGGATTTAGACGGTTATGCTATAGGCGGTCTTGCTGTCGGTGAGCCTGCTGAGGTTATGTATAAAATAATTTCGGCTGTTGAGCCCGTGATGCCCGAAAACAAGATTCGTTATCTGATGGGGGTAGGTACTCCCGTGAACATTCTTGAAGGTGTATACAGGGGAGTGGACCTTTTTGACTGTGTTATGCCGTCAAGAAATGCGCGTCACGGACATCTGTTTACATGGAACGGAATTATTAATCTCAATAACGAAAAGTTTGAAAAGGATCCCAGACCTATTGATGTTAATTGTGACTGTCCTGCCTGCCGCAGATTTTCACGCAGTTATTTAAGACATCTGTTAAAAGCTAAAGAAGTTTTGGCGCTTCGTCTGACCGTAATGCATAATCTTTACTTCTATAATACGCTTATGGAAAAAATCCGTGAAGCTCTTGAAAACGATACTTTTGAAGAATTTTATAACACATATATCAATATTCTCGGCTCACGAGCTGTTGATTAAGTGTTAAATTTAAAAAAGGTATTGAAAAATATATTTAAATATGTATAATAATTACATTAATATTTTTGGAGGAATAAAATGTTACTCAATTATCTTTGTATGGCACCTGCAGGCGGTTCAGCTGAAGGCGGTGCAACAGGCGGATCATGGCAGATGATTGCTCTGCTTGCTGTTATGTTTGTTGTTATGTATTTTCTTATGATCAGACCTCAGAAGAAAAAACAGGCTGAAGAACAGAAGCTCAGAGATTCAGTTCAGATCGGTGACGAAATCACAACAATCGGCGGAATCAACGGCAGGGTTGTTACTGTTAAGGAAGATTCCATTGTTATCGAAACAGGCGCAGACAGAACAAAAATGAAGCTTATGCGTTGGGGTATTCAGACAAACAATACCGCAAATGACAGAGCTGCTCAGGAAAAAGCTGCTCTTGACGCTGCTAAGGCTGCTGAAAAAGAAGAAAAGAAAGCCGGCAAGAGAAGATCCAAGAAATCTGATACAGAAGAATAAGTTTATGTTGAAAAACACTCCAGAAGACAATGCTTCGGGAGTGTTTTTTGTCATAAACAAAAATTAATCACAGATAAAAGAAAAAGCAAATCTATGCGGTATATTTCTTCTACAATTACAGATAATAACATCACAATTTGTATTTTAAGGAGAAATGTATATATGAAAGCAACAGGAATTGTCAGGAGAATTGAGGAATGTGGTATAATAGGACAAAAGTCGAAATAACCGTATAAACACTAGGGTTTTCGCTGATTTTTGTCCAACGCATTTGCACAAAACAATATATACATAGCAGAAGCGAGGTGGATTTCACCTCACTTTTCAGCTACTTGTCCCGCAGCTCGTTGCCGACCAAATTTTCAATATGCATTTTTAAAGATGCATATGCAACAGGGTGATACTTCATTTTCATAACTTTGGAAATTTTTCTGCAGAGAGCCTGATACGGCATATTTCCATATACACATATCTTTTTCGTGGTTTTTATATTCCCAAACACCCGTAAGGTCTGTTGGATAGCCCTTATAATAGTTGTTAGCAAAATTATGCTTGCAAACACAACGGAAAGAAGTGAAGAAATATTTTCAAACGAAAGTGTTGTTAATTCTATGCTTACAAAAGCAACCAAAAGCAACAAAACAGATTCGATAAAATCCTTGCTTTGCAGAACCTGACGAAGAAAATTGATGGAATCTGAAAATAAACGATGAAACCTACTTCTATAATATTTAACTACAATTGCCGCAAAATTTTTGTTCTCAAAGGATTCGCTGGCTTTTTTGTAACGAATTTTAATTTCTTCAAGGGTTTCGTCCACATTGTTTTCAAAAAGGACATTGAAATGGCATCTTCTCTTCGCGGAACTCTCTTTGCCTGTTTTCGGTAGATTTCCGGATATTACAATTCCGTGGCAAGACCAAGATTCCTTTGTTGAAACCATATTTAACTCACCATAGGCCTCACGGGCAATTTCGCCCAATAAGTCGCTTCGTTTTTTGTGCAAATAAACAGTCGGCAGATCTTCGTAAACGGAGTTGCTATAGAATTGAACATTCTCGTCATAAACTTCGGCGTTTCCGTTAACGCTTGGATAAAGCAAACCGTCGTCTATATTTTTTGAAGCACGTAAACCGAAAAGAATTTCGTTCTTTGGAGTTTTAATATTGCTAGAAACGCCAATTTGATTCACATTATAACTATGCTTAATATATTCATTAACACAGGCAAGAATTTGCTCGTCATCGATGCCCGTTTTAGAAAGTTGTTCAAACAAGCGCAATTTGCAGGTGTCATCATAATCGAAAAATGCCATAAGTCTTGAGCGACTTTCTTTTAGCAGAGGATGATCTATATAATTATCATCAAAGGCGCAAACCGTTGCAAAAGAACTACGCTCATATGTCAACTGATAATTGGATATTCCGTTATTTTCAAAATTATATTTCTGTTTATTTATTTCGAGAGCTTTTAGCAGAACGCCGGAATAGAAAACCTTTCCAACAAGCAGTTTTATGTTTGCCTTATCGGCATAAATATCTGTAAAGGCAAAACCGTTGTCACTTATTTGCCAAACACCGTCAATGTTGATGAAGCGGTATGATTTCAGTTGATCTATCAAATCGACACAAGGGCATCCATGCAAAAATATACTTTTTCCGGTCTGATTACAAGAGATTACTGAAGAAAAAGCACTGTCGGAGTCAGATAGGAATTTTAACTCTTCGCAATCTTTAAACTCTACCCCATATTTTGAAGCAATGGTGAGCAGTATCAGTTTTGCAACATCTAACAAATATTCCGACTGATCCTCATGCAGCATAAATTCATCGCAGTGTTCGGAAATGTATGCGTTAAGACCTTCAGTGGATTTAAAGGAAAGGTGGGAGATAGCGTCTATCACAGAAAAACTATCGATTTTCGGAGAAACACCATAATAATAAGTAGAAAAATCTTCTTTGTAACTAACGGTCAAATCTTTGTTGAGCGTGGCGTATCGTGAGAAAAAACGTTCTGGTTTATGGTTTAGCGTAAGCGATATCTTTTTGTGGGATAGAATAACCGCTTTGCAAAAATCAAGCGCCTGTTTTGAAACGTCTTCTTGCATAGTGTTGTTGAAATTTGAAAGGGAAAAATCTACAAGATTCATTATCTTACCACCTTATATTAAGTGTTTTTCTGATTATAACACACAACGATGAAAAAGTAAATCTTGCGGTATAATCGTCCTCTGTTTGCAGATACTAACAGCGTAATTTGTAAAATAAGGAGATAGATATAATATGAAAGCAACTGGAATAGTTCGTAGAATAGACGATTTGGGAAGGGTAGTTATCCCTAAGGAAATCCGAAGAACAATGCGAATCCGTGAGGGAGATCCTCTGGAAATTTATACTGATGCAGACGGTGAGGTTATTTTTAAGAAGTATTCGCCTATGGGTGAGCTTGCTGAATTTACTTCACAGTATGCCGAGGTTTTGTATAAGGCAATGTCTATGCCTGTATTGATTACAGACCGCGACCATGTTGTTGCCGCTTCAGGTATCAACAAAAGAGAAGTAATTGATAAGCATATCTCAGCAGCACTCGAAAATGTTATGGAAAACAGAAGCGGTTTTGTTGCATCTTCAAATGCTTCACTTAGTCCCGTTGATAGTCTTGATAAAAAAGCGTGTATTGCTTATCCGATTATCGGCAACGGTGATGTTTCGGGCTGTGTTGTTATTCTTTTTAATGAAAAGGAAGAAATGCCCACACAGGCAGAAATAAAGCTTGCAGAGGTAGCTTCACAGTTCCTCGGTAAACAGACCGAAGAATAAAACAGCATATTTCCAAAAAAAACCGACTTTGTATTTAACAGAGCCGGTTTTTTACATAATTGAAAAAATTTTTCATATCAGTATTAATTTATTTGTATTTTCATTTTTTTATGGTATAATGATTAAAAAACCATTGAGGTGATTATATGAAAATACCTGCTTATCATAAGAATTTATCCACGCTGCATGTGAATACCGAAAAGCCCAGAGCGTATTTTATTCCGTTTGACAGCATTGAAGCCGCTTTGTCGGGTGACAGAAATAACTCCTCTTATCTTACAAATCTCTGCGGTGAGTGGAAATTCCGCTTTTTTGAAAGCTTTGAGGATATAGACTGCGATTTTTATAAGGCTGATTTTAATACATCCGATATGGTGGATGTTAAAGTGCCGTCCTGTGTGCAGATGTACACAAACTGTGAGCACGATTCTCCGATGTATTCGAATCTTATGTATCCTTTCCCCACAGATCCTCCCCATGTTCCCGATGTTAACCCTTGCTATGCTTTTGTCCGTGATTTCACAGTAAGTGCAGATATGCTTACCCGTGACAATATAATAACATTTGAAGGTGTTTCTTCCTGCTTCTATCTGTGGATAAACGGAGAATTTGTCGGTTACAGTCAGATAAGCCATGTAACAAGCGAATTCAATATTTCTTCCTATCTTAAAGAGGGAACAAACAAAATAGCAGTTCTTGTTGTCAAATGGTGTGACGGCTCATATCTTGAGGATCAGGATTTCTTCCGTCTTTCAGGTATTTTCAGAGAAGTATATATTCTTTCAAGAAATAAGGTACATATTGAAGATGCTTTCATAAAGCAGAGCTTCAACGAGGATTTTTCAAAGGCTGTCCTTTCTGTTGATTGTACATTAAAGGGTTCAGAAAAAATATCCTACGGTTTAGTGTCCCCCTACGGTGATGTTATAAAAAGCGGTGTAAGTGATAACACCGAGTTCAGTATAGAAATTGAAAATCCCTTGATGTGGAATGACGAAACGCCTTTTGTCTATACTCTGTTCTTAACTGTTGACGATGAAGTTATTCCTTTCCGGACAGCTCTTCGCAAGGTTGAAATCAAGGATAAGAAGCTTCTCATTAACGGTAAGGCAGTAAAGCTCAAGGGTATAAACCGCCACGATTCTTCTCCCGTAAACGGTTATGCTGTTACTGTTGATGAAATGAAAAAGGATTTGTTCCTGTTAAAGCAGGCTAATGTAAACTGCATCAGAACATCTCATTATCCGAATGATCCCCGCTTTGTTGATATGGCTGAGGCTCTCGGCTTCTATCTTGTTGATGAGGCTGATATTGAAACTCACGGTATGGGTTATAATACTGTTGACGATTGGGACTGGACCCGTTGGTCACTTCTTTCCACTATCCCCGAATGGAAGGAAGCATATGTTGACAGAGCCGAGCATCTTTTTGAAAGAGATAAGAATCACGGCTGCGTTATTATGTGGTCCTTGGGTAATGAGAGCGGCTGCGGTGTCAATCACAGAGCTATGAGAGAATACATAAAGTCCCGCGATAACACCGCTTTGGTACATTATGAAAATTCACATCTTGAATTCAAGGCAGTTCCCGAGGGAGAATGCTTTGCCGATATTTCCGATGTTGAAAGCAGAATGTATGCGGGTGTAGGTTATATAGATAACTATCTTCAGTCTGACGAATATGACAAGCCCTTTTATATGTGCGAATATGTATGCTCAATGTCAACGGGCGATGTACACGCTTTCTGGGAGCTTGTTGATAAGTATGATAATTTCTGCGGCGGATGCATCTGGGAATTCTGCGATCATGCTCTTAATTTCCCCGATGAAAACGGCAATCCCCGTTATTATTACGGTGGAGACTTCGGTGACTTCCCGAATGACGGCATATGCTGTATTGACGGTCTTGTTTTTCCCGACAGAACACTCCGTCCCGGTTTTTATGATATGAAAAAGGTTTATGAGCCTTTCAGAGGAGAGCTCAAAAACGGTGTGCTTACCGTAAAGAGTGTAAGATATTTCACCGACCTTTCCGATTTGTGTGCTAAATGGAATGTCAGCGTAAACGGTGAAACAGTTTTAAGCGGTGAAATTGCTTCTCTTGATGTAGCCCCCCAGAGCACAAAGGATTTTGTTCTCTTTGATGCAGACAAGACCTTTGAGGGTGAAAATGTTTTTGTAACCGTTGAGGTTTATAATAAGGCTGAAACTGTATGGGCAGACAGCGGATATAATGTAGGCTTTATGCAGTTTGAAATTGAGGGTATTAAAAAGAGCGAAAAACAGCCCGAATTTGCTCTTACCGGCGAAAACGGCGACAGATATGTAAATATCGTCTGCGGTGCTAACAGCTATGTTTTTGACAAAGCATACGGTGCAATCAAATCAATAAAGAGAAACGGCAAGGAGCTTCTTGCAAAGCAGTCCTCTTTCAGTATGTGGCACGCTCCCAACTACAACAGAGGCTCTGCTGATGACTGGTACAAAAACCATCTTCATCATGTAAAACAGAAGACCTATAGTGTTGATGTTGAAGAAAAAGAAAACGAGGTTGCTATCAGAACAAAAATTGCTCTCGGCGGACCTGCTAATCCTCCTATCATAAAAATGGATGTTGATTATATTTTCCTTTCAGACGGCTCATTCGATGTTAAGATTGACGGAAAGATAAGAGAAAATGCTCCCGTTCTTCCTCGTCTCGGCTTAGAGCTTTATCTCAATGAGGAAAATGAGAACATAAGATATTTCGGCCTCGGTGAAATTGAAACCTATCCGGACAGAAATAAGGGTGCAAAATACGGAATGTATGAGCTGAGTGTAACAGATAATTTTGTTCACTATATAAGACCTCAGGAAAACTCCTCGCACTTTGCAACAAGAGAGGTTACGGTCGGTGAAAAGGGAGGTGTTGCATTGAATGTCAAGTGTAACGGAATAAAGGATTTCTCCTTTAACGCTTCACACTATTCTGCAATGCAGCTTACCGATAAGCAGCACGATTTTGAGCTTGAAAAAGAGCCCTATACAATACTCAACCTTGACGGCAGATTCAATGCGATAAGTGAAAACGGTGAACTCAATAACGATATAAATAACAGAAACTTTGACGAAAAAGAAGTGTCCTTCGGTTTCAATATCAATGTTGTTGATTTTTGCTGACAGATAAAAAGCGTATAATGTAAAAAAATACAGAGATGCAGTTTTTTTGCATCTCTGTGTTTTTTTATCTGTAATACTTTTTTGCACATTCAAACAGCTCTGTTCTGTTTGTTATTTCCAATTTTTTGAAGATATTTGCAGTATGTTTTTTTATAGTGCTTTCCGTAACAAAAAGCTCCTGAGCAATATCTTTTCTTTTTTTGTTTTCGAGAATAAATCTCAGAACCTCTTTTTCTCTCTGCGAAAGTGTTTCAACGGCTTGCCAAGTGTTTATGATGTTTTCTATTTGTACGGCATTAAAAGACTTTATATTATCATCTTCATTCTGTTCAGCCGGTTGAATACTGATCTGCTGAGGCACAACGGGAATATCAGGAAGTCTTTCAGTATCGGTAAGACCGTAATCCTGCAAAATTCCGTAAAGGAACAGAATAAGCCCTTCTGTTACAATATATGAAATTGCAAGAAATTCAAATTCTGTGTGAATTATATTTTCAACAAGCCATATGGCAATGTTGCCGATAACAACAAAAGCAAGAAAGATTGAATGCTTTATTGATACAACCTTTTTCTTTATTGCGGTGTAAATGATAATTGCAACCATTGCCGCAAAATATGCAAAAAGATAGATCTTATACAGTCCGTGCAAGGGGCCGTATTCTTTGATGAGAACAGCAGAACCGTTGATTATTTCAAGTGAAACCTCTTTATAGTATATAGGCAAGAATCCTCCGCTTGCTGCAATTAACAGCATAACAAGGTTTATTCCTATTAAAATTTTAGGCAGATGTTGCGGAAAACGGAAGCGTGACAGATGCATAATCATCATAAGCAAACAAAACGGAAGAAAAACACTTCCCGCATAAGCAAACCTGTTTGCCCACAAAGCAGTTTCCAGAGTATTTGAGACCGATAAGAACAGATACCCCATATCACAAACTGCAACTGAAATAAAAAGACACAAAAGCCAGATGTCCCGTTTTTTGTCAACTAAGAAATAAACGCCTGTCATCAGAACAGATATGACAGCGCATATCAGATAAAAAATAGTCATTTGTGCCTCCTTTTTTGTCAGTCTCAAAAGTTTTTGTTTTATATGACATAATATAGCATAATCTGAGAAGTATGTCAAATTGATTTGTGCAATAATAACAAAGAAAAGGGGGATTTTTGCATAAGGTAGCCCTAAAGGTAGCCCTATTTTTTACAAAGTAGACACAAGGGCTAATTTTTTTCTTGTTAATAAAAAGTTAAAATTTTATTATAAGTAATCAAAAATACATACATTGTTGTTGGTTGCTTTATAAAGAAGACACTCAAATACTGTACAGGTACATGAAAGGAGAATTTATATGGGACTTATAAAAGCAGGAATCGGGGCATTGGGCGGTACGCTTGCTGATCAGTGGAAAGAATTTTTCTACTGTGATTCACTTGAAAACGATGTGTTGATGACTAAAGGTCAGAAACGCGTAGGCGGCCGTTCTTCAAACACAAAAGGATACGACAACATCATTTCAAACGGTTCGGGTATTGCTGTCGCAGACGGACAGTGTATGATGATCGTTGAACAGGGAAAAATTGTTGAGTTCTGTGCAGAACCCGGTGAGTTTACATATGACAAATCAACAGAACCGAGTATATTTACAGGCAAGCTTGGTGATTCAATCAAGGAGACTTTCAGAACCGTAGGTAAGCGTTTCACATACGGCGGCGACACCGGAAAGGATCAGCGAGTTTATTATTTCAATACAAAAGAAATAATGGATAACAAATTCGGTACTCCGAATCCGTTTATGTTTGAGGTGGTAAATAAGCGCATCGGCATGGCAAGATCCGTACAGGTCAGATGCAACGGTGTTTATTCATACAGAATAACGGATCCGCTTCTTTTCTACACGAGAGTTGCAGGCAATGTGTCGGATGAATATACAAGAGAAGAGATTGACTCTCAGCTCAAAACAGAATTTATTTCTGCTCTTCAGCCGGCATTTGCAATGCTTTCAGAGCTTGAACTCAGACCTGCGCAGATTCCCGCAAAAACTGCAGAGCTTAAAAATGCTCTCAATACTGCACTTAAAGTTGAATGGACAGACCGCAGAGGTATTTCTGTTGAATCCATTGCATTGAATCCGATTACCCTCACAGAAGAGGATATGAAGAAAATCAATAAAATGGAAGATGCCGCAACAATGGGCTCAAATCCGTTTATGATGGCGGGCAGAATGACTGATGCTCAGGCTAATGCAATGGAAGCAGCTGCTAACAACCCTAACGGTGCAATGATGGGCTTTATGGGAATGAATATGGCGATGGGAGCAAACGGCGGATTTAATGCTGCACAGATGTATAATGCAGGTATTCAGCAGCAACAGCAGATGGCACAGCAGCAAGCTGCAGTTCCCGCACAATCGTCTGCTCCTGTCAACGGCTGGAAATGTGCTTGCGGTGCTGTTGTAAGCGGTAATTTCTGTACGGAATGCGGCGCAAAGAAGCCTGCTGAAGAAGGCTGGACCTGTTCATGCGGTGCGGTAAACAAAGGAAAGTTCTGTTCCAACTGCGGACAAAAGAAGCCTGAGGGTGCACCTCTTTATCAGTGTGATAAATGTGGCTGGCAGCCTGAGGATCCTAAGAATCCCCCGAAGTTCTGTCCCGAATGCGGTGATATTTTTGATTCAAGCGATGTTAAATAATTTAATAAAAGGAGAAATTAACGATGGGACTTTTTGATAAGAAATTTTGTGATATCTGCGGTGACAAAATAGGGCTTTTAGGTAACAGAAAGCTTGAAAACGGAAATATGTGCAAGGATTGTGCAAAACAGCTTTCACCTTTTTTCAGTGAAAGAAGAAGCTCAACTGTTGAGGAAATCAAGCAGCAGCTTGCCTACAGAGAGCAGAATAAGCAGACGCTTGCAGGCTTTTCACCTATGCTTACCTTTGGTGAGGATGACAAAATCTATATTGATACCGTGAAGCAGGCATTTGTTGTTTCCCGTCGCAATCCCGGAAGCTGGAGTGATGAGAATCCTGATGTGATTCCTCTTTCAAGTGTTACATCCTGTAATATGAAAATTGAAGAGGACAGAGAGGAAATTTATACTCAGGGCTCAGACGGAGAACAGGTAAGCTATAATCCTCCGAGATTCAAGTTTATGTATGATTTCTATATTGAAATCAATGTAAATAATCCCTATTTTGATGAAATCAAAGCACAGCTTAACGATACAGAGGTTGAGGGAGTAGGCACAATAGAATATAACCGTTATCAGCAGATGGCTC
Organism: Clostridia bacterium; assembly: GCA_017517135.1. Lineage (GTDB taxonomy): Bacteria > Bacillota > Clostridia > Oscillospirales > Acutalibacteraceae > RUG806. The sequence continues at coordinate 58,505 of JAFXAK010000024.1, read as the reverse complement.
AGCAGGTTATCAATAATCTTATGCCGGGTGCAAATGCAGCCGGAATGGGTATGGGCGGATATACACAAGCAAATACTGCGGCTTATCAGCAGAATCCTTACGGACAACAAGCACCTTACGGACAGCAGGCACCCTACGGACAGCAAGCACCCTACGGACAGCAAGCACCCTACGGACAGCAAGCACACTACGGACAGCAAGCTCCTTACGGACAGCAAGCTCCTTACGGACAGCAGGCTCCTTACGGACAGCAGGCTCCTTACGGACAGCAGGCTCCTTACGGACAGCAGGCTCCTTACGGACAGCAAGCACCCTACGGTCAGCAGGCACCCTACGGTCAGCAGCCTGTTCAGGCTCCTGTTTCACAGGCTTGGGTTTGCCCTGCCTGCAATGCCGCAAATGATGGCGGTCAGTTCTGTTCTTTCTGCGGTGCAAGAAGAAACGGCTGAAAAAACATATGAAACGGCAAATGAAAACAGCTATAATTCTTATTTCAGTTATTGCTTTTATTTTTGCTGTTATCGTCGGTGTGTGGTATTACAAAACAAAGTTTTATATTCCCGATAAAAACGGAATGGTTTTTTCTCTGACAGATACGATAAATTCCTGCTGTTATGAATCGGGCGACGGTATGAACGGTGAATTGACCGAAGCTCAGATTTATGTAAAGGATAACGGGGAAGTTTTGAAATATTCTGAGAGAGAATATTACAGCTTCAACTCGGGACATATACTGCCCGACGGCTCAGAAAAAATCTTTGATGAAATATCAGAAATAATCAATCAATATAAACAAGGAGATGATTAACCTTGTCAGCAATTCTTGAACAAAAATGTCCGTGCTGCGGAGGTGCTGTTGAATTCAACAGCAGTGTGCAGAAGCTTAAATGTTCTTACTGTGACACGGAATTTGAAATTAACGATATTCCGCAGGAAACAGACGAAATAAACTGGAGTCAGCAAGGCGGTCAGTGGGCTGCGGGTGAAGCAGATTCTATTAATGTTTATGTCTGTAATTCTTGCGGCGGTGAAATAGCAGCAGATGCAACAACGGGCGCAACAGAGTGTCCGTATTGCGGCAATCAGGTTGTTATGAAAGGTCAGTTCTCCGGTGCGCTCAGACCTGATCTGGTAATTCCTTTCAAGCTTGATAAAAAGGCAGCAAAAGAAGCACTCAAAAAACATATTTCAAGCAAGAAATTTGTTCCGAAAGCATTTCTTTCGGATAACAGGCTTGAGGAAATAAAAGGTGTTTATGTTCCGCATTGGCTTTTTTCTTGCGATGCAGTCGGCAACGCAAGTTATAAAGCAAGAAAAATAAAAAGATGGTCAGATGCAGATTATGACTATACGGAAACATCATATTTTGATATTTTCCGCAGCGGAAATATAAGCTTTGATAATATTCCCGTTGACGGCTCAACAAAAATGCCCGATGACCTTATGGAATCCGTGGAGCCCTTTGATTTGTCACAGGCTGTTGATTTCAATACTGCATTTCTTGCGGGTTATCTTGCCGATAAATATGATGTTTCGGCAGAACAGAGTATGGAAAGAGCAAATGAACGCATACGCCGGAGTATTGACGATTCCTTCAGGGAAACCGTCAACGGATATGACCATGTTGATTCACACAGCGTCAATATGTCAGTTGCAAACGGCTTCTATAAATATGCTCTCTATCCTGTATGGTTACTTAATACCTCTTGGAACGGTGAAAAATTCACCTTTGCAATGAACGGACAGACAGGTAAGTTTGTAGGAAATATTCCCACGGATAAAAAAGCGGTCATAACGGCTTCATTACTGCTCGGTGCTGGAATAAGTGCAGTCTTGTGCGGCTTATCCTTCCTTGCGGGATGGATTTAAGGAGGTGTCGGATATGATAAAAAAGCTACTTGCGGTTTTACTTATAGCGGTATTGTTTATTTGTTCGGCAACCACCTTATGTGCATATGCCGAGCAATATGCAGACGGTGAATATCTGCTCCAACAGGAAAATGACGGCTATGTAACGGATGATGAAGCTGTAAGTGATAAAAGTCCCGTAAAAACTATAGCTATTTGCATTGTTGCCGGTATGGCGATAGGATTTATCGTTAATTTTTCTGTTGCATCAAAAAATAAATCTGTCAGAATGCAAAGAAATGCAAGTGTGTATACCCGTCCCGGAAGTATAATAATCACGGGTAGTGCAGATAATTTTCTTTACAGTAATGTTGAGCGCAGAGCAAAGCCTAAACAGAATAATAACAATAAGTAAAGGGGGTAATACCGATGGGACTTTTTGATTCTCTTAAAAGACAGGCAGAATCCGCAATTAAAAGAGAGGTATCGCAAGGTATTAATAAAGCGGTAAACAATACGGTGCAATCAGTAGCCAAAGGAAAAAATCGCACCGAAACATTTACCTTCTCTTCGCTTCCTGCAAATCTTGCCGAGCTTCAGGCGCTGCCCGAAGCTACGCTTGATTCTGCATTCAAAACAACAGCGCTGACACTTGCCGTGCTTTGTAACTATGAAAACAATCCCGAATTGACAATTGAAATGCTCAATTTCTTGAAAGGACCGGGGGAGGTCAGCGGCTTTGAGAAGCAGTTTATAAGAGAGCATCTCGGTGCAAAGCCCTATAAAGCCCGTTCATATTTTGAGGGTGCAACCCCTCAGAATAACTACAAGCCCGATACCCCATACAAAATAACTGTTATAGAAAATCCGTATTCTTTCGATAATGCAGATTGGGCAACTCTCTATGTTAAAAGCGGCGGTGCAGATAATCCGAGACCTGTAAAGCTTCGCAGAAAGCCGTCAACAGGGCAGTGGTTTCTTGTTGAAATACAATGTCTGGCGGATATACGACTTCCTGTAGAAGCAGACCCGTGGGCATAAAAAATGAAAAGGAGATATTGATATGAAAAAGTTTTTAGCTATATTTGTGTCCCTTCTTATGGTGCTTTCTTTTGCTGCATGCTCTGAAAAAGAGCCTGTAAGCAATAATGAGACAACAACAAACGATAACGCACCTGTTGTTTCTGACGGTGAAATAACCACTCCCTTATTTACGCTTAAATATGATGAAAGTGTCTGGACTTATTATCCCGATGAGACAGCTTCAGACGAAGACAGATGTGCAGTTACCTTGCAGATTCCCGATCCCGACGATTCGGATTATTATCTTGTTAATGTTGATATAAAGGCAAATATTGATGAGCCCTATGATTTCCGTGAGGATCTTGTTTACTATGGCTTTAATCAGTATGAATATAAAGAAAACAACGAATATGAATTTACCGAAATCGGCGGTGTTGAGCTTTTGAAATATGATGACGGTGATGATACCCTTATGTATTTCAACCGTATTGAGAATGCAGGAGCTACTGTTGTGATTGACTTTGATGCAACAGATATAAATGACAGCCGTCTTTCAGAGCTTCTTGAGGGACTTACATTCACTCTTGCCGATACAGGTAATGTTGACGGCCCCTGGGAATGGGAGGGCGAACCTTTCTCCGCTGAAAAAGCAAGTGTGAGTGCAGGCGATTTTACAATTGAAGCTGAATTTGTGCCCTTTGAAGCCCCTGTTACCACCTTTGAAACCTTTGACCATTCCGTTGCTGCAATAGGAGACAAGGTGTATGTTCTTGTTGACGGTGAATTGAGTGTTTGCCATTATGACGGCACAGTGCTTGCTTTTGTTAATAAAATAGAGCTTCCCGAAGATGATTATGACAGAATTGAAGCAACTGACGACGGAGTACTCTGGGTAAGCGGTTCAATGAATGATGTACTCTGCATCAAGGACGGTAACATCGTTGCAACTTATGAGGATATCGATTCTCTTGCAATTCACCCATCAGGTATATGGGGTGTCAGCTTCTTTGTTTCCAATGAATGTGAAATCGTAACCTTCAGCGGTGACACATATACATCAACTCCCGTAAAATTTGAAGAGGCAGATACAATAATGCATCTTTGTGGTGATGAAAATAATATCTATGTATGTGCAAGTGCTGCAGATGAGAGCGGACATAAGGTGTTTGTTTATGACAAGTCAGGTGCTTTGCAGAAAACTCTTTGTGATGCCGAGGGTGAAGGTCTCGGAAGTGTTACATACATCACACAGACAGAAAACGGTTATATCGGCTTTGACGGCAATATGAGAGATGTTCTTGTATGGGATAACGACGGTAAGTTTATTGCCGAAATTTCCGACGGCGATCTTTTCAGCACAGGTTATCCTTGGTTCTGTGACAGTGCTGTTATGGATGACGAAAGCATTATAACAATAATGACAGATGAACGCGAGGACAGATCTGCAACAGAGCTTGTAGTTTTTATCGTTAAAGGATTTTAATTACTATGAATAAGTTGAAACTAACTGTATGTTTTCTTCTTGTGCTTTGTCTTACAATAGGTTTTGTATCCTGCACAAAAGATAGCACGAATATAGAAACAGATGATAATTTTTCAACAACACAAGCTGTTGATGATACCACAAGCAATGAGCTGACAGAGTTCTTGACATTCAACAAAGAGTATTTTTCTCATTATGAGTGGTATGAGGATTCTTCAACAATGCTTGTAAGAAGTGAATATTCCGATATAAAGCTTGATAAGTCGAGTGCAGAAAAATATCCTATGCTTGCAAAAGCAATTGAGGAAACTTCGTTTTCTCGTAAAAAAACAATGGAAGAAGAATATCAGAATTTCATTGCTTTTGCTACAGATGATTTTTCGGATGATGCCGAAGCCTTCACAACCTATAACTCTAAGCTTGATGTTAATGTGCGGCGTGCTGACAGTGTTGCTGTAAGTATTCTTGAAGACTATTCAACTGAAAGCTTTCGGTCTTTATGCGGATTTAATTACGATACCGAAAGCGGAAAGCTGCTTACTCTTTCCGAGGTTGTGACAGATTATTCTGAAATTCCATCAAGTATTGAAAAAGAGCTTATGAACCGTATCGGAGTTGAAGAGCCTTACGGTGAAACTGCAGTTATTGATTATTTTAATAACCATTCACAAGAAGACATCGCATGGACTCTTGACTACAACGGAGTGACATTCTGGTTCGATGCAGGTGATATTGCACCAACAAATTTCGGTATTCAGGCAGTAACAGTAACTTTTACGGAATATCCCGAACTGTTTAACAAAAAATATACTCTCGTGTCAAATGAGTATATTGTCGGTCTGCCGGTATCCGTGCCGTTCTTTACGGATATTAAGGGCGACAATGCAACTGAAGAAATTCTGGTTTCGGGTGAATGTGTAGAGGATGAAAAATTTTATCATACTATCAGCATTTCTTCCGAAATCTCAGAATATGAAACTGATAGATTTTCATATATTGAACCGTATTATGTCAGAACGCCAGACGGCAACAGTTATATTTGCATTTTTAGTCTGATAAATGAAGAGGAGGGGAGAAACTCCACACTTAGTGTTTATGAACTTGAAAACGGTGAAGTCAGGCTTCTCGGTACTTCAAAAACAGATTTGGATTACAAAGGTAACAATGTGTATGCATTTTCTACTGATCCCAATAGTTTTATTACAAGTATAAAAGATTAATATGAGAAAACAGGTGCAGCAGGATTAATATCCTTTTGCACCTGTTTTCTTACGGTATTTTACAAGTATATACAGACTCATTGTTTTTTAGAATAATGTTTTAATATTAAAGCAAGAGCTATACCTGCTATTATAAATATAACACCAATTATAATTATAAATGAGGCAATGGCAGATACCGGATTTTTTGTTATGACAGTATCAAAAAAGCTTGAGTTCGGAAAAAAACTGTTATCCGGAATCGGATAATCTGTATATTTAAATAACATTTTTGTCATAGATTTCGCAAATATGCCGAATAAAGTGAATAATAGCCCTATAAATGATACATATAAACCTGCAAGCCAGCCGAAGCGCTTTATAAACTGTCCTATGAGCTTCGGAGCATTGTCAATCCATTGCGGGTATTGCGGTTTGTCGGCAAATTCTCTGTTGAAATTTTTTATGCGTTCTTGTCTTATTTTCTCGTCTTCATTTGTTGTATTTATATTATTCGGCTTGTATTCATCGGATTCACTTAACAGCCAATCTGTTGTAACATTAAATATATTCGCAAGAATCGGAAGTTTGCTTATTTCGGGAACGGATTCTCCCGTTTCCCATTTGCTTACAGACTGACGGGAAACTCCTAATTTCTCTGCTAACGCTTCTTGCGAAAGTCCTGCCTTTTTACGGCAAGTATATATTTTTTCATGTAACTTCATAGCTTTACTCCTTTGCTTTTGTGTATTCAGTTTAGCATTTTTGGGGCAATTTTGCAACAAAGTCTGCTTGTCATTTACGCAACTGTTGGTTGCACAGCAAAAAAACACCGTATTTCGTCCTTTTTTCGGATGAAATACGGCAAATTGTTAAATATTTAATATCATTGATGCTATTGCAAAATATACTAAAAGAGAAATTGCATCAACAAGGGTAGTGATAAAGGGACTTGCCATAACTGCGGGGTCCAGACCTATTTTTTTTGCGACAAGGGGGAGAGCTGAGCCGATAAGCTTTGCCGCAATAACTGTTACAAGCAAAGTAATACCTACTGCAAGTGCAACAAAAACAGTAACCTCGCTGTTTGACATCAGAAGATTATCAACAAGCATTACCTTTGCAACTGTTGCAATACACAGAATAACGCCGCAGAGAAGAGATACTCTGCATTCTTTCCATAAAACCTTGAAAAAGTCCTTGAATTCAATCTGTCCCAATGAAAGTCCGCGGATAACCGTAACTGATGCCTGACTGCCGGCATTACCGCCCGTACCCATCAGCATAGGAATAAATGCTGTCAATATCGGAAGTACGGCAAGGGCGCTTTCAAAGGATGAAATTATTATTCCCGTAAATGTTGCTGAAAGCATCAGTATCAGAAGCCAGGGGATTCTTGATTTCCAGAGCTGAAAAACTGAAGTCTTCAGATATTCGGTATCATTCGGTGTGATAGCCGAGATTTTAGAGAAGTCTTCTTCTGTTTCTTCCTGCATAACATCAATAGCATCGTCTACGGTGATGATACCTACAAGTCTGTTTTCGTTATCAACAACAGGCAGAGCCAGAAAGTCGTATTTACCGAACATCAAAACAATTTGCTCCTGGTCATCAAGTGTTGCAACGGAAATAACATGGTCATCCATTACCTCTTCAACTGTTTTTTCGGGAGAAGCTAAAAGCAGGTCTTTTGCGGTTGCAATACCGATAAGATGTCCTTTTTCATCTGTTACATAACAGGTGTAAATTGTTTCCTTATCAATACCTACCTTACGGATATATTCAAGGGATTGCTGTACCGTAAAGCTTTTTCGCAGACGGACAAACTCGGTTGTCATAATACTGCCCGCACTGTCCTCGGGGTATTTGAGCAGCTCGTTAACAACCTTTCTCATATCTGCAGATGCGTTTTTAAGTATTCTTTTGACTACCGTTGCAGGCATTTCTTCAATAATGTCTGCGGTATCGTCATAATAAAGCTCATCAAGAATTGCTTTGAGCTCGTTATCCGTAAAGGCGTTTATAAGATTTTCCTGCTTGTCGGTATCCATTTCAACGAAAATTTCTGCTGCCAGCTCTTTGGGTAAAAGTCTGTATACAACTATTGTTTTTTCGTTTGAAAGCTCTTCAAAAATTTCTGCAATATCTGCAGGCTCTTCATCAATAATAAGTGTTCTCAATGAAGCGTATTTTTTTTCCTCAATCAGCTCTAATGCTTTTTCGACTAAGGTTTTTTCCTGTTCTTCCATTTGTGTTTCCTCCTTATAGGGTAATGAACAGTCCTACGGTGGTAAGAACACAATACGAAGTGGGGAAGTCACCGATTATAAAAAAATATGTCAAAGCGTGAGTTCACGCATAAAGGCACATCGGCATCGGTGGGAATATTTGTACTTCGACCGCTCGCATTAGTGCTACTGCCACTGCTATCCATAAACTCACACTCCTTTTTTTATCATAATTAAACTTCCGCATACAATAGTTGTACACGGAAGTATTAACTTATCATTATTATACAATTCCCGAATAATACAGTCAAGAGAAAACACTAATAAATATTTTATATATATTGATTTTTGCGGATTAATGTGCTAATATTGTCTAAAACAAGAAACAAAAGGAGTATTATTATGAGCAAACTCAAAAACATTGACAAACAGGCATCAGAAAAGGGAAGTCTTATCAAAACTATATGGCAGTTTGTAAAGTTTATTGTTGTAAGCTTACTTGCTATGATTGTTCAGTTCGCACTTCTTAACACACTTCAGCTTATTCCCGCAATCAAGGATCTTTGGGATGTTCCCTTTGAAGCATGGGTTTTTGTTTATCCCGTTGCTATAGGCGGTCTCGGTTATTTCATTGTAAGTAATGTTGCCAATATTGTTGCACAGATTGTTGCTTTCTTTGTAAACAAAGAAAAAACCTTCAACTCAAGTGCAAATACTGCTGTAACTCTTCCTATCTACATAGTTTTCACAATTGCGCTTATCGTATTCTCTGCTTGGCTTAATCCCACACTCAAGGACCTCTTCGTTAACTGGAATGTAGGTGAAGTAGCAGCAAAGAACATTGCTACAATGATTTGCTCTGCTGTTCAGTTCTTCCTCTATTTCCCGGTAGATAAAATTCTTTTCCACAAAGAAAAGGAAGAAAAGGAAGCTGAATAAGCAATATGTTAAAAATCACCGCCGCAGATTATTGAAATTCTGCGGCGGCCTCTTTTTTTAATGAATTGATTCGTTCTTTGTTTATGAAATTAATATATTTGTTTTTTGCTTGATACAACAGAAAAATGAGTTGTATATTTATATAATCTGTGATATAATTATTTTTTGTTATCGGGGAGGTGCTGTTATGAAAAATATTCAACTTAAAGCATACAGAATTGAAGAGCTCAATTTTGTCAACAAATTACCTGTTAATACTAAAATTGAGCTTACAAACAAATATTCGTATAATGTCGGTTATTCAAAAATCAATACCTGCCGCGGAGAGTTCAAGGCGGAAATATTTGATAAAAATAATCCTGATAAATTCAGTATAAAAATAACACTCATAGGTGTGTTTATTACGCCTGCAGATATGGAAAAAGAAAAACTGCATATTGCTACATATGATGCTGTTTTCCCTTATGTCAGAGCTGCCGTGAGCAATCTGACAGTCAATGCAGGCATACCGCCCATTATTATTCCTTATGCGGATATTTCCGGGCAGAGTATATACAGAGTTGAAATACCGGGTAAAAAATAAAATCAAGGGGCAAAAATGAAGAAAAAAGATATATTTTTAATTATTCTGCGCTGTGTTGTTGCATTGACATTGTTTGCCGTTGCAATTATCTATTATGATGAGCTTTCAACATTGGATGTAACACAGATTTCACAGATAACAGATAAGCTTTCTTTAACAATTATAATTATTCTTGCGGTTTACCTGATAAAAGCATTGGTTTTTGTTGTTCCCGCATCAATCGTTTATGTTGCGGTCGGAGCTATGATGAATCCCGTTTTAGCTGTTGCGGTAAATTTATTCGGAATTTTTATAGAGGTAAGTGTTACTTATTTATTGGGAAGATTTCTCGGTAAGGATGCTGTTTATAAGCTTCTTTCCAAAAAAGAAACGGGACGAAAAATATTGGAGAAAAATATTCAGGGTAAGGCTTCTGTATTGCTGTCAATCCGTGCAATTCCTGCTTTTCCGATAGATTTTATCAGCTTATTTTACGGAGCATCGGGATGTTCTTATCTTAAATATGCAGTTCTTTCGGTTCTCGGAATTGCCTGGCGAGTTATCCTGTTTACTGTTTTAGGCAGTGCAATTTTTGATTGGATTCCGTTGGATAAAATTATCCTTATAGCTATTTGCTGTATTCCTGCCGGGGTTATTTATTATCTTATTAAAAAGTTTGTTTTAGAGCCTAAAAAGGCAAAAACAAGCAATACAGATTGATGAGGTGGAAATATTATGGCTGTCCCTTTTTTTGTGGAAAAGTATGTCAAACAGTTTAAGGCAATGAATCCGAAATATGATACCGTATATGAATTATCTTATGATGAGCCGGTTGTTTTTGAAAACAGAGATAATATTCTTTTAAGCTTTGCTGTGATTGCAGATACGCATCTGCCTGACCGTGAAAGTGCGGAAAAAAATCTTGAAAATGCCTTTCTTGATGTGCTTTCTTCTCAGGACAAGACTGATGCTCTTCTTCTTGCGGGAGATATTGCAGATTACGGACTTAAAGGTGAATATGAGAGATTTTTCCGCGTGTTCCGCAAATATAAGGACAAGCTCAGACTTCTTGTTACAATGGGTAATCACGATGCAAGATTCTTTTACCGCACTGCATCAAAGTGCGTAATAGAAAATACAGAAAATCTGCTCGGAATAAATCTTGATTCAAAGCCTTATTTTACATATGACATCAACGGTTTTTCCTTTATAGTTATCTGTACCGAAAAAGCAGTGCTCGAGAAAGCATATATTTCTCCCGAACAGATTAATTTCCTCAATAAAGAGCTTGAAAAGGCAACAAAAGACGGTAAGCCTTGTTTTGTAATGTGCCATCAGCCTTTTGCAAATACTCACGGACTTCCCGAGGTCTGGAAAACAGGCGATATGGGTGAGCAGAATGACGAGGTAAGAGCCGTAATGGAAAAACATAAGAATGTATTTTTCATTAACGGTCATCTTCACGGCGGTGTATGCAATTATGTTGAAGAGGTGCTCAACAAAGAAAATAATGTTATTTCACTAAGCATCCCGGGCTACAGAAAGGAAAACAACTTCGGTATAACCGATGCGGGTGTAGGCTATATATGTGAGGTTTATTCCGATAAAGTTCTTTTCAGAGCAAGAAATTTCCTTACTGGAAAATATGTATATGGTGATTATACAAGATTTGAATATGATTTAATTTAATAACAAAAAAATGAGCGTTGTGTCCGTAAAAGGATTCAACGCTCTTAAACTTATACATATTAAAGAACTTTGGAAAGAAACTCCTGAGCTCTTGCAGTTTTGGGATTTGAGAAAAATTCAGTCGGCGGTGCTTCTTCGAGGATTTTTCCGTCATCCATAAAGAGAATTCTTGTGCCTACTTCTTTTGCGAAGCCCATCTCGTGGGTAACAACAACCATTGTCATACCGCTTTCGGCAAGCTCCTTCATAACATCAAGAACCTCGCCGACCATTTCGGGATCGAGTGCGGAGGTGGGCTCGTCAAAAAGCATAATTTCAGGGTCCATAGCGAGCGCTCTGACTATTGCAACACGCTGTTTCTGACCGCCTGAAAGCTGCTGAGGATATGCATCTGCTTTATCACGAAGACCTATTCTGTCAAGAAGCTGAAAAGCCTTTTCGTTTGCTTCTTCACGGCTCTTTTTAAGGAGCCTCATAGGAGCTAAAGTGATATTTTCAAGAATTGTCAGGTTGTTAAAGAGATTGAACTGCTGGAAAACCATACCGATTCTCTGACGGGCAAGGTTGATATCAATAACATTCTGCTTATAAATTTTTTTCATAAGCTTATTGTATTCGCTGCCCTCATGCTTTTTAAGAAGATCCTTTTCCTTTATCAGCATGATAACATTAAATTTTGCAGTTTCTTCATCACAATCGGGATTTTCAGCAATATATTCAGCAAAAAGTTTTTTGAAGGTTTTTGAAGCTTCTATGATATCAAAATGCAGATAAGGATCAACGGGAGTGACAAGGTCTTCATCTACCCAAACCTCACCGTAGGTCGGATTTTCAAGAAGATTCATACATCTGAGAAATGTACTTTTGCCGCTTCCCGAAGGCCCGATAATAACAACCTTTTCACCCTTTTCGATTTCACAGGAAACACCTTTGAGAACGCTGAGGTCACCGAAGTTTTTATAAATATTTTTAACGCTTATCACTTGCTCTCAACCTCTTTTCCATAAGTTTTATTCCTGCTGAAATAATGAGGATTACCAGCATATATATGATAGCCATACAGATATAGGGAACCATATATTCATAGTTTGCAGAACCTATATACTTGAATGCATTATAAAGGTCAACTGCACCTACAAAGCTGACAACCGATGTTTCCTTAACAAGGGTGATAAACTCGTTGCCGAGAGTGGGGAGAATGTTTTTTACTGCCTGAGGGACAATAATTTTCATCATTGTGCTGGCATATGTAAGACCTAAAGCACGGCCTGCTTCCATTTGTCCTGGATCGACAGATAAAATACCCGAGCGCATAATTTCGGAAACATAAGCACCGGAATTAAGACCGAATATAATTATACAAACCGTAAGAGAATCAACCTTTATTTCAAGCAACGGAAAAAGGACAAAATAGCCCAAAAGCAACTGAACTACCATAGGAGTGCCTCTGAACAGAGCAACATAAACCGTGCTGATTTTATCCAATCCGCGTGATACGAACGAGTTTTTAGGCACAACCTTGATAACAGCAATCAGAGTACCTATAACGATACCTATAATAAGACCGAGAACAGCTATTAATAGCGTATTTTTGAAGCCCAGAAGGACTTTTGTGTAGGCACCTTTATCTATCAGGGCATACAGGAAACTGTCAATTTTGGTGGAAAAATCCATAATATTTACCGCCTGTTACACAAAGATAACCCAACCAACATTTCGGTCAGGTTATCTGTAGTAGATTTTTGATGTTAATTATTTGCCGTTAACTGCATCTGCAATAGTCTTTGCAGGAGCTTCGTCAATGATAACATATTCAACATTGCCGTTGAGCATATCTGTAACAGCAAGAGCACCTGAATCGAAGCCTGTGCAAACAACATCGTAGCCGTCAAAGCCCCAGTCAGCGTCGCCTTCTACATAATACTGACCTGTTGTGCCGTTCTGAACACCGATAACTGTGTCAGCTTCAAGAGTGTTGAGGATTGCGATAACATCATCAGCTGTTTTACATTCATCAAATGTTGTGTTATCAGCAGGAACGATGAGCATCTGAGAAGCTGTGTAGTAGGAATCAGAGAAAGTAACCTGCTTTTCTCTGTCGGGGTTAACTGTGAGACCGGCAATAGCAATATCAGCATAGCCTGCTTCAACAGTTGAAAGAATTGTATCAAATTCAATGTTCATAATAACAAGCTCTTTGTTGAGATACTGAGCAAGGCCGTATGCAAGCTCCATATCAACACCGATGTAGTTGTCACCCTCTGTTGATTCGAAGGGAGGGAATGCAGCGTTTGTTGCAACAACAAGCTGATCCTTTGTTTCATCGGGTTCAGCAGATGTTATAGCTACGGGAGTGCCGTCACCGAAATTGTTGTTGATGATTGTTTCAAGAGTACCGTCTTCCTTAACCTTTGCTATGTATTCATTAGCAGCGGTGAGAAGCTCGGGCTGATCCTTAGAAACACCGAAAGCGTAAAGCTCGTCTGTGAGAGAAATGTCAACAACCTTTACTTTATCCTGTGTTTCTTCGCCTGAAACTGTTGTTTCTTCTGTTTTTGTATCGGTGCAAGCTGCGAAGCAACCGACAGCAAGAACAAGTACCATAAGTAATGCAATAACTTTTGTGATGCTTTTCATTGTGAAAAAATCCTTTCATTTAATTTAGTGAAAGTATTATATATCACTTGCTGTATAAAATCAAGTAATATTTGTATTTTTTTACATATTTGTAATTTACGAAAAATCCCGGAAAACTACTTTAATTTTTGCTTAAAATCAATAAAAACTGTTGCAAGAACAGCAATGTGTTGGTATACTGAATATATAAATTTATTCAGACGGAGAAAAAGATGAAATTAACGGTTGTGGGTTGCGGAGTCCGTGCAATGTTTCTGGCAAAAAGTATTGCCCAGAGAGCGGATGAGCTCGGAATTAATAAATTGGTTTTTATGGATAACAATGAGGAGATGCTGCGTATATACGGCGCAATGTCTGCAAAGGTTATTAAGCTTTTATGTCCTAAATTAAAATTTTCCTGCACATCAAATGTTGTTGAAGGCTTTATCGGTGCTGATTATGTTATAACAACAATCCGTGTCGGAGGAGACGGTATGCGTGTTTCCGATGAGCGTATTGCTCTGAAGCTGGGTATACTCGGTCAGGAAACAACAGGGGCGGCAGGCTTCAGCTTTGCTATGAGAAGCATACCTGCTCTTATAAATTACTGTGAAAGCATACAGAAATATGCAAAGCCTGATGTCAAGGTCTTTAATTTTACCAATCCTGCAGGACTTGTTTCTCAGGCGCTGAGCGACTGCGGCTTTGATTTTACCTACGGCATATGCGATGCTCCCACATCTATGCTTCATTCCTTTGCCGAGCTGCTTCGTGTTGAGCCTGAAAGGGTAAAAGGGGAAATATACGGTCTTAATCATTTGTCTTTCTTTAATAAGATTACTCTTGACGGCAAAAATATCTTAACCGACTTAATAAACAGCGATGCGGCATATAAGCAGACGGATATGCGTTATTTTGATAAGGAATATCTTATTGAAAAAAATGTAATCCCGAATGAATATCTGTATTATTTTTATTACCGTGAAAAAGCAGTTGCAAATATCCTGGCTGCCGAAGAAACAAGAGGAGAGCAGATTGCCCGTATAAATGCGGCAATGCTTGAAGAATTACGGGATAAGGATATTGCCAACGATTTCAATAACTGCCTTAAAATTTTCGAAAAATACTACGGTATGCGAGAAAACTCCTATATGGCAAGCGAAACGGGGAAGTCGAGAAATACCGAATGGCATTTCAATCCTTTTTCAAAAGACAGCGGCGGTTATGCAGGTGTTGCACTTAAATATATTGATGTTATCAGTAAAAACAAGAAAGACACTATGATACTTTGTACTAAAAATAACGGTGCAATAAAAGGTCTTGAGGATAACGACATTGTTGAAGTTACCTGTGATATATCAGCCGACGGCTGTATACCGCACCGCTTTGAGAATATTGATGCTGATACATTTGAGTTAATAAGACGAATGAAGCTGTATGAAAGAACAGCCGCACAGGCTATTTTAACAAAAAACAGGTCTCTTGCCATATCAGCATTATCCTTGCATCCCTTGGTGGAATCATATTCACTTGCAAAACAGCTTGTTGACGAATATATAAAGCTCAACCGTATTTACAGCTGCGGTTGGGAATAAAAATAAATAACCGTCAGTTTTCCTTGCTCGGATTACTGACGGTGTTTTTTTATTCGGATGCATTTGTTTGTTGTATTTTGCTGTTTATAAAAGCGCAAAACGCATTTATATGCTCCGGATTTGCAAAATATCTCAAGGGGATTATATGTGCTTTATTGTTGCCGACATAAAGATATATTGCATTTTCATCTTTATCTAATTTTGTCAGGGCAGAGTATTTTACTTTTTCTTCAGTCTGTTCATCGACAGAAAAAATAAAATCTTCATAAAACTGCATTGCGGTTTTCAGTGATACCGGTTTATCGTGCTTAAGCTGTAACTTTAACTGAAAATTTTCTAAAAAACGGCGAAATGGGTTAAATAGCAGTAGCCAAAGCAAAGAGATGGAAAAGCAAATAATTAAATAAATAATTGCAACTAATGGTGTTTCTGTCAGATTTTCTTTTATCATTACAAAAAAAGCAATGCACATTGTAAATACAACCAGAAAAGTTTTTGTATATTTTTCAATTTTTTTGTTAACGGCAGATTTTTTTAAATGGTTTTTGTTGAACTGCAGATAGTCATTGTCATTCAGTTCAATTAAAAAATTAAAAAGCATTGTAATCGCTCCTTTGATTTTTTATTGAGTTATATTTACATTTTCTTCATCGAGCTTTATTTTGGGTAAGCTCCAACGGAATTTTGTTGCAAGCATTCTGATAATAACAACACAAAGAAGTGCAACTATTGAGGATATAACCGTTTCGTCAAAAACTGTTCTTAAAACATAATAAAGAATACTGCCCAGAATTGAGGCGATAGCATAAATATGTTTTTTGAAAACATAGGGAGTCTGGTCTGTAAGAATATCTCTGAAAATTCCTCCTCCCACACCTGTTAACATTCCGAGAACAACAGAAAGAAAAATATTATCACCTAAATTTTCAGTAAATGCAATTTCCGTGCCCATAACAGAGAATGCACCAAGTCCGATAGCATCAAAGATGTTGTTTACCTGTTCAACCTTTTCACTGAGCTTGTAAAATCTTCTTCTGTATATTTCAGCCACAACAAAAACGATAACAGCGGTTAGTGCGGCAATTAAGAATATATAAAATTTACTGAATATTGACGGTGGAATTTTACCGATAAGCAAATCTCTTATTATTCCTCCGCCCGTTGCCGTGATAGCACCTATAAAAACTATGCCGAATATATCGAGTTTTGCTTTTATGGCAACGAGTGCCCCCGATATTGCAAAGGATACCGTGCCTAAGATATCAAAAAGTATAATTACCGATTGAGGCATATTATTTCTCCCGAAAATAAATTTATATATCTATTATAACAATACTTACAGGAATTTCAAGCAGTAAAAAAAGGAGGTCGGTGCCTCCTTTGATGTTTTATACAAAAAACAGCTTTGCTGCAACTGTCATAATTGCAAGGAAAACAATATTTATAACAGTAAACATAATAAAGTATTGTTTTGAATGTCCCGGGTATAAAATTCTGAATTCACTGAATGTGATTAAGCTTGCAAGTGAAGCAATAAGTGTTCCCGTGCCACCTATGTTTACACCGAGAAGTAATGAACGGTAGTCTGTTGTGAAATGCGAAAGCAGAATTGATGTAGGTACATTGCTGATAAACTGACAGGAAAGAGTTGAAACCAATAATGTGTCCTTTGCCAGCAAGGATGAAATAAACTCATTTACAGCATCAATACGGCAGAGATTTCCCGAAAATACAAAGAAGAAAAAGAATGTTCCCAATAAGGGGTAATCAACCATAAGTAATGATTCTTTGTCAATTATGAGCAGTACAACCGGAACAATAATCAAGCCTACCCAATAAGGAATTGCACGGAAAACAATGAGAATAGCAAAGGCAAATAAAATCATATAAAGTATGGTTTTCCATACATTTAATTTTTCGGGGAATTTTTCATTTATTTCCAATTTAAGCGACTTCACCGGAATACAGGCTATGAGCAACAATGAAATTGCAAGAAGAAACGGCGGTAGCATAATCAGACAGAATTCACCTGTGGGAATGTTGAAAAAAGAATACAGATATAAATTCTGCGGATTGCCGAAGGGTGTCAGCATACCGCCCAGATTTGCTGAAATATTCTGTAAAATAAACAGATAAGCCATATACTTTTCATTTTTTGAAGCGGCAAGTGCAAAATATCCCAAGGGCAGAAATGTTATCAACGCCATATCATTTGCTATTATCATTGAGCCGATAAAGGTAATAATAATAAGCAGCACAAACAAGCTTCTTAAATTGCCTGTAATAAGCACTAGCCGTCTTGCAAGAATTGTGAAAAATTTAATATTACGCAATGCGCAAACAACTGCCAGAGTTAAAAATAAACAGGCAAGTGTTTTCCAGTCAAAATAATCAAGATACTCTATATCGGGTGGAACAAAAAAGCAGGTAATCAGCGCAGCAAGTGCCGCAACACAGAAAACTGCATTCTTTTTTATAAATCGTTTAACAGCCATAAAAACAATCTCCTTTTTACCGCAAGCAATCATACACCTGTTGAGTATTTTTTGCAAGAGGTAAAAAGGAGAAATTTTACAGTTTTAATTTTTCTGAAAAATCAGACATCATTTCGCTGATTTTTATGTTTTGCGGACATACTGCTTCACACGCATGACACTCAAGACATGCCGACGGTTTTTTATCATCAGGTAAGGAATTGACAGCCATATTAACAAGAAAACCTCCGCCTGAATAAATCTGTTCATTATAAAGCTCAATTATACGGGGAATGTTGATTTCCTGCGGACAATGTGTGACACAGTATTGGCAAGAAGTGCAGGGAAGTGTATTTTTCGAAGTTTTTTCTTTTGCTATACTGAACAGTACATCACGCTCGTCATCAGAAAGGGTAATAATATTGTTATATGTTTCAATATTTTCCTGTAACTGCTCGAATGTTGACATTCCTGAAAGTGTTACTGTTACACCTTTTATGCCTTGCAAAAAGCAGAAAGCCCATTTCGGGACGGAAAATTCAGGACGAAGAGATTTGAGCTGAGCTTCTTGGTTCTCTGTCAGTTTTACAAGAGAACCGCCTCTTAAAGGCTCCATAACCCAGATGGGAATATTGTAGGAATTTAATAAGTCAACCTTTTCGTCAGCCTTTTGGAAATGCCAATCAAGCCAGTTTAACTGTATCTGACAAAACTCCATATCTTTTCCGTATTTTTCGAGAAAACGCTGCATTACATCAAGTGCGCCGTGGGCGGAAAAGCCGAGATGCTTTATTCTTCCGTTTTTCTTTTGCTCAATCAGATATTCAAAAACACCGTATTTTTCATCAAGATATGCATCAATATTTACTTCGCATACATTGTGAAACATATAAAAATCAAAATAATCTACCTGACATTTTTTCAGCTGTTCTTCAAAAATTTCTTCAACCTTTCCCATAAGCGAAAGGTCATAACCGGGAAATTTTGACGCAAGATAAAAGCTTTCTCGGGGATATTTTTTCAATATTTCCCCCATAACAACTTCTGATTTTCCGCAATGATATCCCCAGGCAGTATCAAAATAATTGACACCGTTCTGCATTGCATATTCAACCATTTTCTGAGTAGTTTCGATGTCAATATTTTCGTTGCCATAACCGCCACCGGGCAAACGCATACATCCCATACCCAAAGCAGGTAACTTTTTGTTTTGAAAATTATTGTAAAGCATAGCATTCTCCTTATTTTCTTCTTAAAGTTTTAAGATAAATCTTTTGTTCTGTATTTATTTTATAGCTTTCAACAGCCTTTTGTATTGTTTTGTTGTGTACCCATTTTGACAGATTTGCGTTTTCAAGATAGGGCAGAGCAGCTTTATATTGTTTTGACAGTGCAGTTGCAAAATACCAGGCAATCATCATATTTATGTAATATTCATCTGATGTTATTGATGCAACGGTTTTAAGATATTTTTCATCAAATTTATCGCTGAGATAAAAAAGCATAAGCATTTCTATTCCGAAGCGAACTGTGTATGTGTGATTTGAATTTATCCAACGGTAAATGTGCACAAGAAGTCTGTCGGTGTTATCCTTAAAACATTTCGGTCTTAATGAATCACAGGTTGCCCAGTTGTCAACAAAGGGCAAAAATGAGTCAATTTTTTCTATGCACTCGTCAAAGCTCTTGGTTTTCGCTATCAGAAATGCGTGTAAATTATTTTCATCGTAATATTTATGCGGCAAACTGCTTAAAAACTCATCAGCTTCTTTTGTATCCCGTATGCTTTTTGCAAAGGCTTTCAATTCCGGTATTCTCACTCCGATTATTTTATCAGAAGGAATATTCGGGATAAGCTTTGATTGAAATTCTTTATACTGTAAATCTGACATACTGAGAAGTGTTGCTTCTATATTCATTATTCTTCCTTTATATAAAAATCCTATCGAAAGCTATCGACAGGATTTTATATATGTTCGTCTTTATTTGTTACCGAAAAACTGTTCTTTTATAAAATCGTCTGCTATTTTCAGAGCCTTTTGTGCTTCAGGGAAAAGCTGATATATGTTAAATGCATGGAACATACCCTCTGCGATATGAATTTTAGCAATACTTCCTGCCTGATTCCATTTTTCAACAAGAGTTTGAGAATCGCTTAACAGCATTTCGTTTCCGCCGACGGTAACAAGAATAGGGGGATATGTTTCATCAAAGGTGTTATAAACAGGGGATATGTACGGATTTTTACGGTCATTATCTCCGAGCCACATATAAAGCTCACTTTTCATAAGCAGTTCTTTAACCTCTTCGGCTGTCGGTGTTTGACCTCTGATACCGAATACAGGATCGACCTTATAGTTATCAACATATGATTTGCCGCTTGCTGTCATATCAAGCCAGGGGGAAATAAGAACAGCGGCTCTCGGTAATTTTCTGCCTGCTTCCTTAAGCTTCATCATAAGATTTACGCTGAGATGTCCGCCTGCGCTATCCCCGACAGTAATAATATTCTCTTCCTTGTAGCCTTTTTCAACAAGCCAATTCCATACCTTGAGAGTATCCTCAAGTGCGCAAGGGTACTGATATTCAGGTGCACAGCGATATTCAAAATGAACAACCGTACCGCCGCCGGAAGCCTTTGAATAGCGCTTGTTGAGAAGTCTGTAATAGAACATCATTCTTGAAATATATGCACCGCCGTGAATAACAAGAATTACCTTGTCGTTTCCGTTTTCTTTCTTAGAAAAAATTTCGGTAGCAACACCGCCAACATCTGTTTTTTCGTATTTATAGCCCTTGGGAGCAAAATAATGCTTGAACAAAGGCTCCATACTGCGCAGATCCTTTACAACATTTTTTTTCTTTTTCTCAACGGTAACAGGATTTACATTACCTGCAAACCGCGCAATTTCAGAAAATGCTTTACCTAAAAAACTTGCCATATCTAAAACCTCACAATTTAATAGTATTTTGGATATAAATATATTTGGTACAAACAATTATTCTCGATGTCAGCAAGAAAACTTGCAATATCTACATCATCTATGTGAATAGTTTCTTGCTTTGTGTTTGTTTCTTTCCACCAGTTTTTGCTTAATAGTACATATTTTATTCCTTGAGCAGTTTTTAATTTTAATAATAATTCTTCCCAGTTTTTCAACTCTTCGTTATAAATATCTTTTCCGCCAACGGCAGACTCACAATCACAGTGATTTGATGTAATTCTATAATTTTCAGCACAATTTGCAACACAAGAATTTACATCTGCAATATCGCCGGGCACAAAATGATATTTTGAGTTTTTGATTATATTTTTATAATCGCGTTCATTTATTTCTCTGTTAACAGCACCATATAAAAAGTAACACATAAAAATACCACCTTTATGAGTTTTTCTGTGTCTTTTGTTTTATAAAGGCAACAACTGAAATTCCTATGATTAACAGTAACAATGCAATAATATATCCAAAATTAAAGGTATATGATAAATCATAAATAACCTCAGCGGCAATTGAAAACGGGTAAAAAACAGTATAAATCGGCATTACAACTAAAAAAGAAAATAATGATGTTGCATCATAATCAAGTGATATTAACAAGCTTAGAAATATTGGTATGCAGACAACTGTAAGGGCGGAATAATAAATATATTTATTATCATACTTTTTGCTCACAACAGCTAATACAATCAATGACAATGAAGCAACAAAAGGTGAAGATACAGCAATTATATCTTTTATCCACCAGATAACATCCGAACAAAAATCAGTGATTAGACAAAGCGGGTCTTCCATAGCAAGAAAACCGATCAGCCAGATAGAATATACAATAACTGCGCCAATAACTACTTGCTTGAGATTTGAAAGCTTTTGTTTCATTTAACTCATTCCTTTTTTGTAACCGATTTTTATAAAAATACTCAATCAAGATTGTTTTCAAAATCTTTTGTGTCAATAACGAGCTTCTTGCATTCAGGGCAGCAAAAACTTTCAATCTGATGCGGAGAGAGTATAGGTTGTCTTAAATGCAATGTGTATTTTTCTTTGCCGTCGGGAAGCAAACTGAGTTTATGTTTTCTTTCACTCCAAAGAGCCATTCCGCAATTTAAATATCCGTGAAGCATTTCAGTATCACAGAAAGGACATTTCATATATAATCTCACTCCTTAATAACTATATCCCATTCCTCTTTAAGCCAAAGCATCATATCATCATAGTCGATCTCAAAAATTTCACAAAGCTCTTTTGCTTGCTGTTGTGTATAATTTGTCCATTTAACCTGTAAAAGAGTATCTATGTTTTCCGTGTTAATTTTTATTTTGTCCGGAAAAAGACCTTCTGAAGAAAGCGGTTGTTTTGGTGATTTTCTGTAGGTTTGGTTGTGTTCATATTAAAGCCTCAAAAAAATGTTTTTGTTGAATTTCAGCGAATCTCTTTAACTATTTCTTCAAAAAAACTGTTGGTATATTCGTTCATTTCCTCGCACAGTGGAATAGTTTCGGGTAAATAACAATTACTTTTATCTAAAACATTTTTTTCCATAAAATCCAATTTTCTTACCAGCTCAATATGCCACATATTATGCATAATGTCCTTGTTCGCATAATATGGTCTGACAAACTCAAGTAATTTAGCTTCATTTATCATATCCGTGCCTCACAAATTCTCTTTTGCAAATATATCTGTATATTAATTGTATAATAATGAAAAACAAAAGTCAATCTGTTTGTATCGGGAGAAAAAATCAAGGCGGTAGCCTTGTATGTAATCCGTCGAAAGACGGAATGTAATCATCTCGAAGTGATGTATGTAATCCTTTCGCAGAAAGGTATGTAATCAATTCGAAGGAGGAAACATACAAGCCATGGCTTGATGCCATACCGTTTGCAAGGCAAACGGATTACATACGCCTACGGCGATCACATGCCAATCCTTCGGATTGGATAAAAAATTAAGGACTTCTAACGAAATCCTTAATTTTTTGTGTTTGTAGCTTAAAATAGCAACAAAAAATTTTCGATTAGACTACTTGCTTTTTTCTTCTATAATCACTGCAATTATAAAAACAAGCAAAAATACAACAAAATATATAGGAAGCGCAAAAACTAAAAGAGAAATTCCGGTATAGAAAAGATTCTCACTGCTCATTAAAAATCCCAAAAAAGCCGCAACTAAACTAATTCCTACAAGAACAATACCAATAACACCAAAAATTTTCAGAACTTTATTCATTTTATTATTCATGTGAATCCATTTTTCTTTAGTGCAATTTTCTTTTTTCATAATATCAACTCCTTGATTTGTCAGGACTTTCTTTTAGTGTCTTGCAACTTGATATCAACATTCTTCTTATCCTACCGCAAAGGTTTCTATATTTTTTAAACGTTTCTTCATCAATTGTACCAGTATTAAAAAGAAGTTTTAACCAACCTTCCGTTTCAGTACATTCTTTCAATGAAATCTCAAATTTAGAGAGCATATCCGCTTTACTCTGACCGTAATTTGCTTCACGTATATTTGCATAAACACTACTTGAACTTTTACGAATTTGAAACAATGTATTTGATGATGCTTTTATGTTCTGACAAAGCAACTCTATATCAGTTGCTAACTGTTCAGAATACATAAGCAGATAATTTGGAGACATATAACCACTTCCTTTGTATGATTATACTATAAAGTTTAGTCAAAATCAATGCGTAGCATTGTATATCATCAATTCCGTAAGTAATTGAATATTATTAACTTCGCAAGAAGTTGCATATCATCATTGCGAAAGCTTTATACACCTTCGGTGATGAGATACAAGGGCGACATTGTCGCCCTTGATGATATACAGCCTGACGGCTGATGATATACCATTGCTTTCGCAATGGATAAAAAAATCCGACAAGTCGAAACTTGTCGGATTTTTTGGCAGAGGAATAGGGATTCGAACCCCAACAGGCAGAGTCAGAGTCTGCAGTGCTACCGTTACACTATTCCTCTAAGTATTTACTTGTTTGCAACAGTTGGAATTATACTCTACTAAAAATGATTTGTCAATACTTTTTTTATAAAAATTTGAATTTTTTGCAAGAAAAGACCTGCATTGAAAAATCAAACAATGCAGGTCAGAAAAAATATCTTATTTTGCAATAGCGGCTTTGCCGAATTCTATACCCTTTGCAAGAGCTGCCTTGTTGAGATCAAGAACTTCCTGTTTCTTGGAACCGAACTTTGCTGTAAGGCTGTTGAGCATTGCTTCTTCTGTGATAATTCCTGCATCAGCACCGATGAGAGCGCCGATAAGAACTATGTTTGCACACTTGATGTTACCGAGTTCAACAGCAATATCATCAGCGGGAACCGCAACAACAACAATGTCTTCTCTGGTAATGGGAGATATTACACGGCTTGTGTTAGCAATGAGCACACCGCCTGCTTTCAGGGAAGCACCAAACTTTTTATATGACTGCTCATTCATTGTTATAAGAGTATCACACTTGCTTGCAAGAGGGGAAATAATTTCAGTATCGTTTACAACAACGGTACATTTAGCGCTACCGCCACGCTGTTCGGGGCCGTATTCAGGTAAATATGTTGCACATTTACCCGCAGCAACTGCAGTTTGCGCTACCATTATACCGGAACTCATAACGCCCTGTCCGCCTGAGCCTGAAACAACCAATGATTTTTTCATATTATTTCACCTCATCCTTATACTTATCTTTATATACACCGGGCTTGAAATAGGGGATAGTGTTGCTTTCCATATATTCAAGAGTCTGTAAAGGAGTCATACCCCAGTTTGTGGGACAGTTTCCGAGAAGCTCTATGAAAGAAAATCCCTTGCCTGCCATCTGAATTTCAAAGCCTTTTCTGATAGCCTTTTTTGCTTCCATAACACCCTTGGGAGTGTTAAGTGCATAACGGGCAACAAATGCGGGTGCTTCAAGAGTTGCAAGAAGCTCGCACATCTTCATAGGATAACCTGTGGTTTCTGCGTCTCTTCCGTATCTTGTTGTTGTGGTCTTCTGACCTATAAGTGTTGTAGGAGCCATCTGACCGCCTGTCATACCGTAGGTCTGATTGTTGAAGAAAATAACCGTGAAGTTTTCGCCTCTGTTTGCGGCACCCATAATTTCTGCAAGACCGATAGCAGCAAGGTCACCGTCACCCTGATAAGCAAAAACAAGTCTTTCGGGATTTGTTCTCTTGAAGCCTGTTGCTACAGCAGGAGCTCTGCCGTGTGCTGCACCGAGAATATCCCCCTGCCAGTAAACAAGGTTAAGTGTTGAACAGCCAACGGGAACGATATGAAGACAGTTATCCTTCTGTCCCATTTCGTCAACAACCTCTGCAATGATTTTTGTTGAAAGTGAATGCATACATCCGGGGCAGAAGCCGCTGGGATTCTTTTTGAGAGTAGCAGGTCTTTTGTAAACAGCCATTATTTTGCACCTCCGTCAAGTATTTTCTTAACAGCGGTATAAACGCCGTCATCATCAAAGAGGAATCCGCCCGAACGACAGTATTCATAAATAGGCGCACGGTCTTTGACTTCAAGTGCAATATCATCACGCATCTGTGCAGGTATTGCCAATTCAATATCAATAAAGCCTTTAACCTTTGTGTAGTCAAGCTTTCTGAAGCTTTCTTTGGGGAAGGGGAAGAGGGTTATAGGTCTTATCATCCCGATTTTGTAGCCTTCTTCACGGAGCTTGAGAATTGCTTCTTTTGCAACTCGTGCAGAAATGCCGTATGCAACAACAACAAATTCTGCATCGTCAAGCATAAATTCTTCAACCTTTACATCGTTTTCTTCCCAACGCTTAACCATAAGCGCTCTTGACTTGTTCTGCATTTCCAGCATAGCTTCGGGGAAGTAGGGTGTAAGAAGTCTGTCTGAACGGTGTACACCCTCAACTCTGTTGAGAGACCAGTTTTTTGTTCCTTCTCTCATAGGCTCTTTCATTTCGGGGAATTCAACCTGTTCCATAATAGCACCGAGACAGCCGTCCATAAGAATAAGAACGGGATTTCTGTCGCGTTCAGCATAATCCCATGCAGAATAAGTAAGGTCAACAGCCTCCTGTAATGTTGAAGGAGCAAAAACCATAACACGGAAACCGCCGTGACCGAGGGCTTTTGTTGCCTGTAAATAGTCCTGCTGTGCAGGCTGAATTGAACCGAGACCGGGACCGCCTCGGCTGATGTTTACAATAACTGCAGGCAGCTGTGTGCCGGAAAGATAGGAGATACCCTCTGCCTTTAAGCTTATGCCGGGGCCTGAGGAGCTGGTCATTGCTCTGCAGCCTGATGCTGCAGCACCGTATACCATATTAACTGAAGCAACTTCGCTTTCACCCTGAACAAATACACCGCCGACCTCGGGCAAACGCCAGGAGAGATATTCGGGAATTTCATTCTGGGGAGTGATAGGATATCCTGCAAAAAAGCGGCAACCTGCTCTGACAGCAGCTTCTGCGATAGCTTCGTTGCCCTTAACAAGAACCTTAGCCATTATTGTTCCTCCTTTTCTTTTTCGGGGAGCTCTATAGCACCTTCGGGGCAAATAGTTGCACAGATGC
The DNA here is from genome assembly GCA_017517135.1 of Clostridia bacterium. Lineage (GTDB taxonomy): Bacteria > Bacillota > Clostridia > Oscillospirales > Acutalibacteraceae > RUG806. Next base: position 32,277 of record JAFXAK010000024.1, on the reverse strand, counting down.
CGCATGAAATACATTTAGCTTCATCTGTAAGGTGGGGATAAAAGTGTCCGAATTTGTTTCTGTCTGTGCCGAGTTCAAGAATCTTTTTCGGACAGAATTTTATGCAATAAGAACATCCTTTGCATAACATAACATTAAGTTCAATCATTTTTACGCCTCCGATTGCGTTTAGTGATTATGGAGATTTCATCAAATGAAATCATCTGTCTTACATATTATCACAGTTCAATATGTAAAATCAATAAAATCTTTATAAAAACTTAGCAAAAAAGTTAACAAATTTTGAATTTTTTAATTTTTTTCGTGCTATATGTCAAAAAAAGAATTAAAAAACTGTTATTGATACTTTGCAATATAAATGGTAAAATATAAACGGAGGTGATTTTTTGTCAGAGAAGGTTATTTTGCATTGTGACTGTAATAATTTTTTTGCTTCTGTAGAAGAAAAGCTTAATCCTGAGCTTAAAAAAGTACCTATGGCTGTTACAGGTGATCCCGAGAACAGACACGGCATAATTCTTGCAAAAAATCAGCTTGCAAAAAAATATGATATCCGCACCGCTGAACCGATATGGCAGGCAAAGAGGAAATGTCCGTCCCTGGTTTGTGTGCCTCCTCATCACGATTTGTATCACGAAACATCAAAAATGATAAATAAAATATATCTTGAATACACCGATCTTGTTGAGCCCTTCAGCATTGATGAGTCTTTTCTTGATGTTACAAATTCATTGCATCTTTTAGGTGTTTCAGGTGAACAGCTTGCTGATTTGTTGAGAGAGCGCATAAAAAATGATGTCGGGATAACAATTTCTGTCGGTGTGAGCTTCTGTAAGACCTTTGCAAAGTTCGGAAGTGACTATAAAAAGCCTGATGCAACTACTGTTATAAACAGAGAAAATCTTGAAGAAATTTTATATCCGAGACCTGTATCAGAGCTTTTTATGTCAGGAAAAAAGACCACCGATAAGCTGAATTCTATGGGAATAAAAACAATAGGACAGCTTGCAAAATACGATCCCGACAAAATAAGCAGAATGCTGGGAAAAACAGGTTTTGCATTATGGAAAAGTGCGAACGGAGAAGACGGGGAAGCAGTCCGCTCCTATTATGAGCCGAGGGAAATAAAATCTGTGGGAAACTCAATGACATTCAAGAGGGATTTATGCGGTGCAGACGAAATCCGTTCGGGAATAACCTTGCTTTCGGATATGGTTGCCGGCAGACTGCGTGCAGACGGATTAAAGGGTAATGTTATTCAGTTAGGTATAAGAGATCCGTCTTTTAATACAATTCAGAAGCAGAAAACTGTTTCAAAACCCACCTTTCTTCAGAAGGAAATATCCGAGGTTGCTTTCGAGCTTGCACTCAGCGTCTGGAATATGCAGCATCCTGTCAGACTTTTATCCGTAACGGTATCGGGACTTGTTTCAGCTGATGAAGATTTTGTGCAGATGGATTTGTTCAGTATGCAAAGTGAAGAAAACGAAAAAATTGAACAGATTGAAGAAACGCTTTCTGCAATACGGAACCGATTCGGAACAAGCTCAATAAAATTCGGTCATCTTGCAGATGATGATACGGGAATAAAATAATGTGCCGTCAAAAAAACTGACAGCACATTATTTTTTTATTCATTCTTATTTAACAACTATATTTACAAGTCTGCCCTTGACATAAAGCTCTTTTACAACTGTTTTTCCGTCAACCATAGCTTTAACAGCTTCATTTTCTTTTGCTGCTGCAATGGCCTCAGCCTGTTCAATTTCGGCAGGGACATTGATTCTTGCCTTAAGCTTACCGTTAACCTGAACAGCAATTTCAATTTCAGCGTCAACACACTTTGCTTCATCATATTCGGGCCAGTTGCCGTTTGCAAGCATACCGCCGAAATTCATAACGGAGTTTATTTCCTCTGTGATATGAGGAGCAAAGGGGTTGAGAAGAGTAACAAATGTTTTAAGCTCAGCCTTTGTTATAGAGCCTGCATCATAGATTTCATTGATAAGTGTCATCAGAGCAGCAATAGCGGTGTTATACTTAAGATTTTCTATATCCTCGGAAACCTTTTTGATGGTCTTATGGAAGGATGTTTCAAGCTTCTTTGAATATTCATCACCGTCAACAACAATTTCCTGAAGATTCCAAACTCTGTCTATAAATCTCTTACAGCCCTTTACGCTGTTTTCTGACCAGGGAGCAGCCTTTTCATAGTCACCCATAAAGAGAACATAGGTACGAAGAACATCAGCACCAAAGCTGTCAACAACATCGTTGGGATTTACAACATTGCCCTTTGATTTGGACATCTTTTCACCGTCAGGTCCGAGGATAAGTCCCTGTGCAGTTCTCTTAGCATAAGGTTCATCAAAGGGAACCTCGCCGATATCATAAAGGAATCTGTGCCAGAATCTTGAATAGATCATATGACGGGTAACATGCTCCATACCGCCGTTGTACCAGTCAACAGGTCCCCAGTAGGAAAGCTTTTCTTTATCGGCAAAGCATTCTGTGTTATGAGGATCAATATATCTGAGGAAGTACCACGAGGAGCCTGCCCACTGAGGCATGGTGTCTGTTTCTCTCTTAGCATCCTTGCCGCACTTGGGACACTTGCAGTTTACGAAGGATTCAATTTTTACAAGGGGGCTTTCACCGTCTGAGCCGGGCTCAAAGTTTTCAACAGTAGGCAAGGTGAGGGGAAGCTCATCATAAGGAACGGGAACTATACCGCATTCTGGACAATGCACAATCGGGATAGGCTCGCCCCAATAACGCTGTCTGTTGAATGCCCAGTCCTTCATTTTATACTGAACACCCTTTTCACCGATGCCTCTTTCTGCAAGCACCTCAAGCATTCTTGCGATAGAGGATTTTTTATCTGTAAGACCGTTGAGGAAATCGGAGTTGACCATTTCGCCGTCACCGGCATACGCTTCAACAGACATATCTCCGCCTTTGATAACTTCAATTATATCAACACCGAATTTTTTAGCAAAATCATAGTCACGCTGGTCGTGTGCGGGAACAGCCATAATTGCACCGGTACCGTAGCCCATCATAACATAGTCTGAAATAAAAATCGGAATTTCTTTGTTGTTTACGGGATTTATGCCCACAAAGCCTGCAAGCTTTACACCGGTTTTTTCTTTAACAAGCTGTGTTCTTTCAAATTCGGTTTTCTTTGCACATTCTGTTCTGTATGCTTCAACCTCATTGAAATTGGAAATCATATCCTTATACTTGTCAAGCATAGGATGCTCTGGAGCCATAACCATAAAGGTTACACCGAAAAGTGTGTCGGGACGGGTTGTGTATATTCGAAGAGTTTCTTGGGTATCTTTAACCGTGAAATTAACAAACGCACCTGTTGATTTACCGATCCAGTTTTCCTGCTGAAGTCTTACATTGGGAAGATAGTCAACCTTGTCAAGACCTTCAAGGAGCTTATCGGCATATTCTGTAATTCTGAGATACCATACATCCTTTGCTTTCTGAACGATATCGCTGTGGCAGATATCGCATTTACCGCCCTGTGAGTCTTCATTTGAAAGAACAACCTTACAGGAGGGGCAGTAGTTTACAAGAGTTTTATCTCTGAAAACAAGATTGTGCTCGAACATTTTAAGGAAAATCCACTGTGTCCACTTATAGTAATCCTCCTGAGTTGTATCAACAACTCTGTTCCAGTCAAAGGAGAAGCCTACCTTTTTAAGCTGGCTTGTGAAATTTTCAATATTTGTATCTGTAACCTTTCTGGGATGAATGCCTGTTTTAATAGCATAGTTTTCGGTGGGAAGACCGTAAGCATCAAAACCTATGGGGAACAAAACATTGTAGCCCTGCATTCTGCGTTTTCTTGAAACAACCTCAAGACCTGAATATGCCTTGATGTGTCCTACATGCATACCTGCACCGCTGGGATAGGGGAATTCAACAAGAGCATAAAACTTTTTCTTGTCGGAATTGTCCTGTGCATTGAAAACACCGGCTTCTTCCCATTTTTTCTGCCATTTTTCTTCTGTGGCTTTGAAATTGTAAATCATAAAAATACCTTCCTGAATAAAAAATAAGTCCCCGAGGAAATTCTCCTCAGGGACGATATGTAACCGTGGTACCACCCTGTTTGCCGTATAAACGACCGCTCAAGGAGCCTTAACGCGGACAAACGGGATTTCTTATAAGCATTAGCGTTGGGAAATCCGACTCGGGAGAGAGACCGCCTGATCGCTTCAATATCGGCTTGCAGCAACCGCCGACTCTCTGAAAAATCCACGAAAAGCGTAATTCCGTCAATGTCTTTTACTCGGTAAGTATAACATTTTGAATTGTGTATGTCAAGATTATTATTTTTTCGATTTACTCATCAATTTCATCATACATAATTTTAATAATCTTTGTGCTGTTAAGACAAACATCAGTATTGTTACTGTGATAATAGGCCGCAAGCATATAGTTATCTCCTGCAAATACAGCAGGGTAGCAATAACCGTTACTGAGATCGTCTTCAAGAAAAAATATGTTTTCCTTGCTGAAAGTTTTTGCACGGTCTTTGCTTACTGCCATAACAAAAGGAGTTCTGCCCCAAGGCTCTGAGTCTTTACGCAGTATATGTTCCGGAACGGGATTAAAAATCGCTGCGGTAAATTTTCCGCAATCCTTTACAAGCATAGGGGAGCAGGCAGAGGAGAAGAACAGATTAGGCTGAGGGGTTGACCAGGTGTTCCCTTTATCTGAGGAGAAGCACTCAAACTGAAAGCCGAGACTTGTTCTGATGTAACACCATATTTTGCCGTCCGCAAGCTCATAAAGTCCGGGCTCTTCATATCCGTCGGGATTATCGGAAAAAGGACATCTGAGCTCAGTTGCTGTTTTCTGCCAACTTGCACCGTCATCATCAGAAAAAAAGAAGCATATTTCACCCGGCATAAAGACATCTTTGTTTATAAGCACAGTGTGCCTGGCGACTGCGAAAAGAATTCTGCCGTCAGAAAGCCTCAACACTCTGTCGTTATTAAGCACATAATAGTCCTGTCGCGGTAAACATTCCATACAGTTTATAGGCTCGGACCAGTTTTTACCCTCATCTGATGATCTTCTGAAAACAATCTTGTCGGTTTCGTCGGCATTTTTTACAATATAAAATGCTCCGATATCATCGTTATTCATTCTCAGGAAAGACAGGCTCATAATATTTTTTGATGCTTTATCTTTTTCAAAAAGCTTTTGTTTCTCCGACCAGGAATTGCCCTCATCATACGAAACAACAAAAGCAATATGCGCTTGTGCATCATCATCCCATTCATTTCCCGTAAACTCGGTGAAGCCGAAAAGAATGGCTCCGTCCTTCAGTTTTATAAATGCACCTTCACCGTTTCTCGGATTGTTTGCAGATGTTTCTAAAAAAAGTACCTGTTTACCGATTTTTTTCATATAAGAAGCTCCTGTTCACAATGATTATAAATTATAACATTGAGCGGTTATGATGTCAATTTTATTGTAACAGAAGAAGGGATTTTTCCTTTGACTTATCTTGCAGTATGTGATATTATTTATCTATTGTGTGAAGGGAATATACTGTAATTCTGTTATGATAGAAGTTAAAACAAAAAACAAAAGTATGTTAGCAATAATATTTGCCCTTGCAGGACCTATTATTTTTGAACAGTTTATGCAGACAGCAGTTCAATATATAGATACTGCAATGGTAGGCTCTCTCGGTACCTCTGCAACTGCTGCCGTGGGAGCCACAACCACAATAAACTGGCTTGTCGGGGGAACGGTTTCTGCTATCGGAGTCGGTTTTCTTTCATATATAGCGCAAAAATGCGGAGCGGGAGAAGAAGATGCTGTAAAACGGGCATCTGCACAAAGTGTTCTTGCCGTTCTCGTGTCGGGAATATTTTTTACTGCTCTTACTTTATCTTTAAGTCCTGTTATTCCCGTGTTGATGCAGGTTGATGAGCCGATACAGGAGCTTACGGCAAGATACTTCTTTATTGTGTACACACCAATGCTTGCAAGAAGTGCAATCATTATCTTCGGTACAGTTCTGAGAGCAGCGGGAGATACAAAAACACCTATGTTTGTTGGTATAGCCGTAAATGTTGTAAATCTGATACTTAATTTTATTCTCATATATCCCACAAGGCAAATTTACGGTATAAAAATATTGGGTGCGGGACTGGGTGTTGAGGGTGCCGCAATTGCAAGTGCTGCAGGATTTATTGTCGGCGGGATTATGATTACCGTTGTGTTATGGTATCATCCCGTACTCTCACCAAAGAAAATGTCATTAAAGCCCGATATGAAGATACTGAAGCCCTGTCTGAAGGTTTCGTTTCCGAATATGCTTCAGCGTTTCGGAACATCCCTCGGATATGTTGTGTTTGCTTCAATGATAAATTCAATGGGCGAGGTTGCAACGGCCGCACATACAATAGCAAATACCGTTGAATCGGCTTTCTATATCCCCGGATACGGAATGCAAAGTGCAGCCGCAACTCTTGCGGGAAATTATCTCGGTGCAAGAGATAATAAGAAAATGAAAGATTTTGCAAAAATGAATCTGCTTATTGAGGTTGTTCTGATGATAATTTCAGGCGGCTTACTCTTTGTTTTTGCACCGTTTATGATGGGGATTTTTTCGGATTCTGCCGAGGTAATAGAATTAGGCTCGGTAGTTCTTCGTATGGTTGCCGTTTCCGAGCCGTTTTTCGGAATGTCCATAATAATTGAAGGTATAATGCAAGGGGTAGGAAAAACCGTCAAGCCTTTTGTTTATAACATAATAGGTATGTGGGGTATACGGATTATCGGCACATTTATATGTATCACATTCTTCTCCGGCGGCCTTGTGTCTGCTTGGGGCTGTATGATAGCACATAATCTGTTTTTATTTTCGCTGTATTTCATTCATCTGCTCAGCGGAAAGTGGAATCCCTTGAATAAGCAAGAAAAACTTCTGTAATTTGCTGTGTTCTATTGACATTTCTTTTCGATATTTATATGATATAATAAATACAGATTTGAATTAACAACATTTTTTTGAATATAATTTTAACAACAACATTGAAAAGGTGACTAATATGTTTGATATAGATGTTTTGCTCGACAGCGTAAAACGAATTCATTTCATCGGTATAGGCGGAGCAGGTATGTGTCCTCTTGCTGAGATTTTACACGCAAAGGGATATAAGCTTTCAGGCTCTGATAATAACGAAACAGATACACTTGCCCGTATAAGAAAGTTAGGAATCCCCGTTGTTCTCGGTCAGAAGGCTGAAAATATAGGCGATGCCGAAATGGTTGTTTTTACTGCAGCATTATTACCCGATAACCCTGAGCTTTGTGCCGCAAGAGAAATGGGTGTTCCAACTTTTGAGCGTTCAAAATTGTTCGGTGCAATAACAAGAAAATTCGGTAACTGCATAGGTGTTTGCGGTACTCACGGAAAAACCACCGTAACCTCTATGCTTACACAGATGCTCTTAGGTGCAGGTATAGACACTTCTGCTGTTATCGGCGGAAAATTGCCCTTAATCGACGCAAACGGCAGAACAGGTAAGGATGATATGCTTGTATGTGAAGCCTGTGAATTTGCAAACACATTCCTTGATTTATCTCCGTCTGTTGCAGTAATACTCAATATTGATGCCGACCATCTTGAGTTTTTCAAAACAATAGATAATCTTATTGCCTCATTTACAAAATTTGCTTCTCTTACAAGAGATACCGTAATTTATAACGGTGATGACAAAAAAACAGTCCGTGCAATTTCACCTGTTGAAAACAAAAAATTTATCACCTTCGGTTTGAGCAATACAAACGATTGGTATGCTGAAAATGTGTCATATATCAACGGTGCATTTCCTTGCTTTGATCTTATGTATCACGGTGAGAAGAAAGCAAGAGTTGAGCTTATGGTTCCGGGGGATCATAACATTATCAATGCATTGGCTGCAATTGCCGCTGCCGTTGATGCTGGTGCAGACATAAACAGTGCTGTAAAGGCTCTTTCTGAATTCGGCGGTGCCGGAAGAAGATTTGAAATCTTAGGAAAGTATAACAATATAACTATTGCAGACGATTATGCACATCATCCCGCAGAGCTGAGTGTTACTCTTAATTCTGCAAAAAAGATGAACTACAATAATGTCTGGGCAGTTTTTCAGCCGTTTACATTTTCAAGAACATATATGCTGCTTGATGATTTTGCAGATGTGCTTAAAATAGCAGACAGGGTAGTTCTTACGGAAATTATGGGCTCGCGTGAAGTAAATACCTATGATATACACACCGAACAGCTCGCTGAAAAAATTCCGGGAAGCGTGTGGTTTGATTCTTTTGACACAATCGCACAGTATCTTTATGATAATGTGAAGAGCGGAGACCTTGTTTTAACTCTCGGCTGCGGTGATGTCTATAAAATTGCCAAAAAGCTTATTGAAAAATACAGTAGCAATTAATACAGTTTCTTTCGGATTTTTGTATATTTTTTGTAATATGGAACAGAAAGTAAAAAAAATACAGAAAAAGTAAAAAAAATACTTGCATTTTGTTTTTAACTGTGTTATTATACCTATCGTTCCAAACAACCGGGTGTGGCGCAGTTGGGAGCGCGCTTGACTGGGGGTCAAGAGGCCGTGAGTTCAAGTCTCGCCACTCGGACCAAAAAATAAGCCTTGTATTTCAACAGGTTTCGTTGATTTACAAGGTTTATTTTTTTTTGTGATTTTTGCTTAGGTTACCACAAGGTTACCACAAAGATGTTTCTTACTATTCTTTCTAAATAGATGCTGCCCTCGATTTTGGAGGCAGTTTTTTTATTTTTTATCCGATTGAAAGTATCTTTTTTGATGCTGTTGTTTGCATTTTTTCTGTGTAGTGTGTGTAAATTTCAAGTGTGGTGGAAATATCCTCATGTCCTGCGAGAGTTCTAACCGTGAGCAAATCAACTTCATTTTCAAAAAGCATTGAGCAGTAATTATGCCGAAGATAGTGTTCTGTTATGTCTGTTCCTTCCGGAAAAGCACATTTGAGAAAGGAATTCCATCGACGGCGGGCTTCTGAGTATGTCAGAGGTTTGCTGTCTGTTCCCGTGAACAGATAGCCGCTACCTATATTATTGAAATTTATATAGAATCTTGCCTTGGTCGGAATCGGGATTTCTCGGACACCTGCGGCGGTCTTTGGAGCCGCTAAGTGCGGTTGATTATTATCGGGGAAAGTGAGTTGCTTTGAAACTCTTATTTTGTCTGAAAGAATGTCTGTGCCTGTGAGGGCGAGTGCTTCACCACGGCGCAACCCGAAGAAATAGAGAAAAGCGGCAAAGGTGCCGAACTCGTGTTCTCGGCAAGCTTTAAGATATGCATTTCTTTCTTCTTCTGTCAATGCCCGTCTGTCTTTTTGTTTTGCCCCGTTTGCTGTTAAATCTGTGCATGGATTTACCGGGATATACCTGTTTTTCTGTGCTTTATCAAAAAGACTGAAAAGAACCTTGCGTACACCTTTGACAGTACGGATAGAATAATCATTCTTGCTCATACCCGTAAGAATAGACTGACATTGTGTTTCGTTGACAGAAATGAGCTTAAATGTGCCTATATTAGGTGATATATGCTTAGTGTAAAGATTCTTATAATAGTCCTGGGTGGACGGCGCAAGGTCTGATTTATAGGAAGTAAACCATATTTTGTACCATTGATCAACGGTTATCTTAGATGCATCTTCGTGTAATAGCTTCGTTTCTTCAAGTTTCTGCAGTTTTTCATCAAGAGCCTTTATTGTTTTTGCTCTTACTCGTTTGTATTCGGGATAGCCGTCAGCTCTTAATTTGTTGGTTTTGACATTTGTGTAATAGTAACCTGTTGAGTCTTTAGAATATTTTGCTTTTGGCATAAAAAACATCCTTTCGGTAAAATGTTTGACATTGCCGAAAGGATGTAGTATAATAAACATGTCCTTTCGGCGGTCTTTTCTGTGGTTGGAATTGTTATTCGTCGGTAGGTCTCCTTTGCTCATCGGGGTGGTAGCCGGTGAGCATTTTTTTTATTTGCTTGTAATTTGCTCAGAATACTTGCGTGAATGGGAATATGTTGATAAACAACAGAAATTTAACTTGCCGGTAACTTGTTGAGATAATATTTGAGGTTCTTGTGGTAGTGTTTTACGGGATAAACGAAAAATAAGAACCCAAAAGTATAAAAATGAGTGTTAATAGTAGTGTTTTGTGCGGTAACGAATATAAATCGGGGAAAAGTGCGTGTTAGGTTGTTAATTATTGCTAAATTCCTTGTTCATTCGACTGATAATATCATTTCTTTCGATTTCACAGTTTATAAGGGTAAGATTACCCGTGGCATCCATATCAAGAGTTCCGGTTAGAATTGCCTTTGTACCGGTGTCAAATTCGATTTGTTTGTTGTCAGAGTTTACCCATTTTGAGTTAATCATATTTAATGCCTGATTAATAAGATTCTTTTCCTGGCTTCTGAAAACTAATTGATGATATTTGATTAAATAGGCTTTAGCTTTTTCTTCGTCAATTTTAGAGTAAATGTAATTGTTGCTGTTTATATCGTTAGGAATATCATCAAAAAACGGATATGCAATAAAAACAAAGCTGGAAAAAGATGTAAGGGCAAAGCCGCCTGTAATGACCTTTCTTCCTTTGTATTTATCCCAGTTCTTTTTAATTTCCTGCTCATACATTGCCAAGGAATAAAGACTCAGACATTTGTCATTTTCAAAATTGCGAATAGCAATTTTCACACATTCTTCAACCCATTCTTTGACTTTGGCGGATGCGTAAAAAGTGCATATTTCTTTATAGAACGGATCTGAAGAAGATGATTTGAATTCATGTGCGTTTGCTATTTCTTCGAATGATGCAATGTATCGGAACATTTTTGCTTTTTCGGAATCTATTTTATGTATTTCCCAACAAAAAAGAAGAATCAGAAGGGGCGGCAGAATGTATCTACCGTAAAAAATTGTATAAGTAGAAATATTAGAGTGTGTCTGAAATGTTACTGCAAAAATGATTAAAGAAATGAAAATGATTATTTTTAAAACTACTGAAAGAATAAATGTAATATTATTTACTTTTTTATGTTTTTTGTATTCTGAATAATTCATAAAAAATACATCCTCTTATTATTGATTTGATAATATTCCTTTTATCATTGATATAACAAGCGTTTGCTGTTCGGGGGAGAGCTGTAGGAACAATTCAATATATTCATCTAAATGCTCACTGCTTTTTGCGGTGGGCAGATTTTTTGCTACTGAAATATCGACGAGCATATCATCCACACGGTCAAACAAATCATCTATTGTAATTCCCATTGCACGAGAAATAGAAAGTAGAGCCGTTAATGAAGGTATTATAGGTCTTCCTGTTTTTGGATTAACATTATTAATAAGCATAGAAATATATCCATTTGAAAGACCACACTGCTTTGCAAATTGTCTTTGTGAGATTTTATTTGTAAGTAAGTAGTTATTTATGTATTCTCCGATATGCATTTTTTTCTCCCAAAAATAGATTGTTTAAGTAAAAAAACATCCTCAATCAATCTTCTATTTCTCGTATTAACATTTTGGGGATACCTATAATTCTGAAGTGTTCTTTTTCTTCTCCGGAGATTGTTTTTGGGGCATAGTTATGATTCAGAGGAGTGAGTTTAATTTTATCATCAATTACATCTACTCTTTTCAGAGTTGCCATTTCATCATTATAAAGAACAGCGCAGACAGAGCCTGAACGGTCAAGATTATTTTGTTTCAGAATAACAACCTTGTCGCCGTCGTGATATTCGGGGTACATACTATCTCCGTGAACCTTAAGTACGATAAAATCGTTTATTTTTCTGCCTTTAAGATAGGAGTTCGGAACCTCTACGGTTTCTCCGCTCCAGTCTTCAATGGCTATCTCTTCATATCCTGCTGCTATATTGCCGATGACAGGGAGCTTTACCGTGTCGGTTGTAACAGTGGGATTTTTTATTTTGTCGGTTTTATCGTGCATTGGGGCATCAAAGCCTGATAGCCATGCAGGAGAAACATTAAAAAAAGAAGCAAGGAGTTGAATTGTTGGCAACCCGATTTTTTCAATCTCTCCTTTTTCCCACCTCATAACGGTAGTTTTATGAACACCGCACAACATCCCTATTTGTTCCAGTGTTTTTTCTGCGTTTTTTCTGCATTGTTTCAGTCTTTCGCCTGCAAGTATATTTCTTTTATTCATAGTAATCACCAAAAGTACTATAACACTAATTTGCATAAAATGCAACATTTTTTTGAAAATATACAAAAAAAGTTGCAAAAATGCTATTGACAAATGCAAAGCACTGTGTTAGTATGAAGTTGCAAAAATGCAACAAATGATAAAGGAGTGATAAAATGCCCAATGAAAAAAAGATAAGAGCACGTATTGTAGAACAAGGCTTAACTATTGGTGAAATAGCTTTGAAAATGGAAATAAGTGCATATACATTAGGAAAAAAAATATCGGGAAAAGCAAAAATGACGCTTGATGAGGCATGGCTTTTGATGTCGATATTGAATATTCCTGATAGTGAATTTATACTATATTTTTTTTGTCATCAGGTTGCATAACGCAACATTAATACTCATTAAAAAAGGAGACCTACCGATATGAATTTTTTAGAGAAGAACAATTGCGGCATTGAACTGCATCTTGCTGTGGGAGAACGGGAGCTTATATACAGGGCTTTACGGCATTATTCCGCTTACGGCAAGGAAGATAAGTATATTGATGAACAGATAGGCTGTATTTGTGAAATTTTGAATGTTCTGCATCTGCCTGCATTTGATAAGGCTTGATGCAGAAACTACTGAAGGAGACCTACCAACGGATATTAATATCAAAAAAATCTAAAAAAAGCAGAGAGGAGACCTGCAAAATGAATAACACGGTAAAATTTATTGCCCCTACCACGCCCGAACAGAGTCTTACAGAGCTTGCGAAAATGGCAGGAGAGAGTATCGAACAGTCAACACATGCGCTTGTTGAAATTGCAACGGCTCTGTTGGAACATTTGAAGACAGTACAGAGTGCGCCGAAGACTGATGCAGAAGCAACAAATATAACACCTTTATATATGTCAGTTTCTCAGGCTTTAGAGCGATACGGAGTTAGCCGTACAACGCTTTATCAGATATTTCAGCTTGACGGATGTCCCAAGCTCGGGAAATGCGGAAAGAAAATTCTCGTTCCCGTAACCGCTTTTGATGAATTCTTCAGTTCTTTAATTATGGAGGGTAAAGCGGATGAAATTAATTGAAGATGTAACCGTAACAGTGCGGATAGATTGCAGAAAATGTTCAGCAAAACAAAAAGGATGCCATAGACAATGTGTACAAATGGCGGCGGTGAAAGCTGAAGACGGTAAAAAAACTGTTTATGAGCTTATTCAAAAGAGACGACGGGCATATAAACACAAAAATGTTGATATGTCTTTCAGACAGTTTGAAAAAGAGGTACAGAAGAATGAAGTTTTACTTGAATGACAAATTACTTTTTGTTGACATGCATCATCATTACACCCATGCAGTTGTTGAAGGCGAAGACAGGGTTATTTGTTGCCAAAAATCTGAAGCGGCAGCGAAAAAAGTATGTCTTGAGTTAAAGATGCAAAAGGGCGAAATTCTCAACGAGATGAATGAGATTCTTATAAAAGGACATGCCTATTCTTCCCCCAAAAAAACGGCTTACGGAATAGATTTCAGAGAATTATATCCTACAGCAGGACTGCTTGTTGCAGCTGTACATAGACTGGAGAGGAATATAAATTCGATAAGAGTTGAGCCGCTTACAGTTACAGCGTAATAAATGTAAAGGAGGGCAAATATGGCATTTCCAAAAATAAGTCTATCGGTGAACCAGCCGGCTCCGCCGTGTCCAAAGGATTGCCCGGACAGAACTGCTACTTGCCATTCAGAATGTGCGATTTATAAGCAGTATTTCGAGGAATGCGAGCGAATAAGAAAGACAAAGCTTATTGATTGTTCCTTGGATGAACAGCGATGCGACGGGATTCACAAGCAAGAAAAGAAAAAACATTATCATAATAAAAAATAAAGGAGAAATTAGTATGGATATATGGTTGTGTATAGTTATTATTTTTGAGGCAGCTGTGGTTGGGTTTATTCTCGGATGGCTTGGTGTGCGTGGTCTTGCGGATAAGGTTCATTCTTTAATATGTACTATAAAGATGTTCCTGGTTCAGAAATGGCTGCAGGATTGCGGATATACAGTTCACTATAAAGATTAAAAAGGAGACCTACCAATGGATAACAAATTTAATGAATTGTTGGAGAAGATTGCTTCGCAGCAAAAAGGGAAAGAAAACACAGATATTTATATGGTCGGTGAGCAGTTAAAGGATATCTGCCGCAATAATTCAAAGGCGGCAGAGCTTGTGCTTGCTGACCTTGATGTTAAAGAAATGAGCCTTGAAAAGTGCGCTGCAGAGATTAAAAAAGAAGCGGACAGGCTTCATAAAGAGAATAAGGGTAAATGTATCTGTATTCCGCCGAATGTGGCAGAGGGGATTATTAAGAAATTCTACGGAATCCCTGATGAGGATATTAATTCGGATGAAGAAAGTCCGGGACCTCAGACAGATGATAACATTATCAGACTGGAGGATTTTATATGAGCAAGGAATTTCAGGATGAGCTGCTGCTTAAATTGCCGACAATGCCTTCCTGTGATGTTCTCGAATGGTACAAATCGACACACAGCATATATAACGCAGAGGCTATTATTTACAGAAATGCTTATGTACAGGATCCTCTGACGGGACATAAAGAAAAAATGTGCGAGTGCAGATGCAGTGCCTGTAAGGAAGTTTTTTATCTGCCGAGGGTTGAATTTAACGGATGCCGCAGCGCATATGCACCTGCTCCCTTCGGATTTCAGCTTATAAACGGTGAGCAGGTGTGGAGCGGTGATAATGTTCTTTGTCCTGAATGTGCGGCTGAAGCAGAGGTTTTTCATGTGGGGGCTATAGGACGCAAAACAGAATTAAGTGCCGGCTTTTTTATGACAGTAGAAAGGATTGAAGAAACGCCTGTATTCCTGTTATGGCGAACCTCCAAAAGTGTCAGCAAATCGGCTGATACGGAAATCGAAGTTAATCCATGGGAGGCTTATGCCTTTTCAAAAAAGCGGTGCTATAAGTATGTAGGATATACTTCGTCCTATAACCAATATACCGGTTATCAATATAGTCCTTTGGAAGAGTGGAAGGCACTAAGGCGGTGTGAGGATACACTTAAAAACAGCGGATTGGATTTTTATTGCATAAATGACAGTATTTTTGAGGGAACCTGTCTTCAAAATGCGAAAATCAATCTTTTTATAAAGCAATCAAAAAGGGGTAAGTGTTATCTCATATCATATCTTCGGTCTTATCTTTTGCATAATCAGCTTGAGAATCTTGTAAACGAGGGGCTTTCCCCGTTTATAAATCAGTTGACTGAAGAAAACTCCTACGGTATCAATTACGGTAATCCTGCAAAGATTATAAGAAAAGGGCTTGATTTTAAGCAGAAAAAGCCTGCAAAAATGCTGGGACTTAACAAGGAAGAATATTTTTATTTCAAGTCTCAGAAATGGACTCCCACGGAGCTTGATTTATACAAAAAGGCAAGAGAAAAGGGTAATGCTCCCGGTGCAGCGGAATTCAAGCTATTTCTTGATAATCTTACTATTCATGATTTTAAGGAAATAATTGAACACAGTGAGCCTACTGTAAGGATATGCCGGTATTTGCTTAAGCAGCAAAAGAAATATCCCGAAAATCATATCTCGTGGTATTATCTCTCGGACTACTGGAAGATGGCAGAAGATCTCGGGGAAGCTTTTGATAGCATGCGTGACAAGTATCCTCAGAACATTAAGGTGTTCCATGACCGATATGTTGAAAAGATTAATGAGCGCACTGAAAATGATTTTGCAAAGAAGGAAAAGAAAGAAAGAGCCGCGTTCAGAAAGCTAAAAAAAGAATTTGAGGACTTTAATTTTGCAGCTGACGGATTCTGTATCTTTATAGCTCCCGAGCCTAAGTCCCTCAGATACGAAGGAAAAATACTCAGTCACTGTGTAGGCAGATATGTGAAGGAGCATGCAAAGGGAGAAAGATGTATCTTTTTCCTTAGAAAATCTGAATATCCTCAGGTGCCGTTCTATACGGTTACCTTGGATACGCAGAACCTGAAAATAACGATGAATTTAGGACACTTCAACTGTATCGCGACACCTGAGGTGGAAGCCTTCAGCGAAAAATGGCTTGAATATATACGAGAAGTAAGGAGTAAGAAAGATGAACGAAAGCACAAATATAATCGAAACGCAGAATGTGCGTGACATAGATGTTGTTACCAGTGAAATAAAAAATCTTGTTGCACAGGCACAATGCTTGTTACTTACATATTCGATAGAAATCGGCAGAAGACTTCATGAGGCAAAGAGTCTTCTGCCTCACGGAGAATGGGGAAACTGGCTTAAAGAGAAGGTCGGTTTTTCACAGTCGTCCGCAAATAATCACATGAAGATTTTTGAAGAATACGGAGCTGAACAAATCACGCTTTTTGGCGCTGTTCCAAATTCCCAAACGCTTGGGAATTTGCCGTATACCAAGGCTTTGAAGCTCCTTGCAATTCCTTCTGATGAGCGTGAAGATTTTGTAAAAGAAAACAATATAGAGGATATGTCGAGCAGAGAACTTGAGCAGGCTATAAGAGAACGCAACGAGGCAAGAGCCGCTGCCGAAAAAGCTGAGGCGGAAAAAGCTGAAATACAGGAGTTGCTCAACGAGGCACAGGAATATCAGGAAGCGGCCAGGGAAGCAGAGGCGGAACTTCATAAACTTAAGGATAGTACAGGAAAATTACAAGCAGACCTTGCAAAAGCGAAAGCCGCCGAGAAAAAAGCAAAAGAAGCTCTTAAAAATCTCCAAGAAAATCCCGAAATCCCAGATTCCGTGACAGAAAAGATAAAAGCTGAAGCTGAGGCAGAAGCGGCAGCAATGCATAAAAGTGAGCTTGAAAAGACCATAGCAGAAGCAAACAGAAAAATTGATGAGGCTATGCAGAAAAAGAAGGCTGCCGAAAGCTCGGCAGGTGAAATGCAGCATAAGTATGACGAGCTTCTTAAAAAGCAGAAAATGAATAATCCCGATGTGATGAGCTTCAAGGTTTATTTTGAACAGGCACAGGACATTTACAACAAGCTTTCGTCTTTGCTTGGAAAAATAAAGGAAAATGATGCAGAAACGGCAAAGGGGCTTACAGAAGCGTTACATAAGCTTGGTGAGATGTATGAAAAAACATAATGCAATACTTAAATATCCGGGCGCTAAGTGGAGAATAGCAGAGTGGATTATATCGCACTTCCCTGAACACAAGGTATATTTAGAACCTTATTTCGGCTCGGGCGCAGTATTCTTTAAGAAAGAGCCTTGCTATATCGAAACGGTCAATGACATAAACGGTGATATTGTAAACCTTTTTCGTGTCTGCAGGGACTTCCCGGAAGAACTTGCTAAGCTTATTAATCTGACACCTTTCTCCCGTGATGAATTTATAGATTGTTATGAGCGGTCAGAGGATCCAATTGAGCAGGCAAGACGGACTATTGTGCGTTATCATCAATCATTCGGAACATGCAATTCCTCTAAAAAAAGCTGGCGAAATGTTCAGCAATATGGTGGACCTCGATGCGCTACAATGTGGAATAATCTTCCGGAAAAAGTAATTAAAGTTTGCTCTCGCATTAAAAATGCACAGATTGAGAATACCGATGCATTAACACTTATAAAGCGTTATGACAATGAGAATACGCTTATATACTGTGATCCACCATATTTGCAAAGTTTGCGTAAAAGAAATATGTATAAGCATGAAATGAGCGATATTGATCATTTAGAACTAATAACAACTTTAAAAAGCAGTTCTTCAAAAATTATACTTAGCGGATATGAGAATGATTTATATGATTGCTATCTTCGGGATTGGAATAAGGACAGCATTGAAACAACAGCACAGTTAGGTAAAAAGCGGACGGAAACAATATGGATGAATTTTTAGGAGGGAATATAAATGAAAACAGTTTCAGCTTGTTTGTATTGCGATAAAAAAAAGAATTGTCCCGAATCGGTTCAAGCGCACAACTTCCTTGATTCGTGCTTTGAGGCAGAGGATAAAGCTATAAGAGCCGCTGTAAAGGACTTTCAGAGCTTGTCGAAGATAGCTCTGCCGGTGGATGTGCTCCAAAAGGTGAACGGTGTGGCAGAGTTGCTTATTGAGCAGTCGGGAAATATGAAGCAGCTTGCTCAGAAGATTATAACGGACGGGTGTGCATCTGTTTGTTTTCACGGCGGCGAGCCTTGCAGATATGAAAAAGAACAGAACCCTAAAGAATGTTTCGATTGTGAAGAACCGTGCCCCTGCCGTGACTGCTGGGACGGTGAAAAAATAAAAATAGATTGGAGTAAGCTCAATGAAACTTAAGGCTATTGCAAAATTATGTAAAAGTAATAAGTTCATTTATACGGTTGATGAAACGGAAGATTCATTCTGGCTTGGTAACGGTACGGCAATTTATCTTATATCGGGGCTTCCAAAAATGACCAATGAACATCTTATGGTAATGTTCGAAGTGCCCGAAAAGGACAAGCCGAAGTATCGCTTTTCTAATAATTCTAAATTTACATCTCAGATAGACAGGCGTGACATTATAGGAAGTGAATCAATAGCAGAAAGACTTGATGTTACAATTCAATATTATGGGTATGAGTTATATCCTCTCAAAACAGAAACAGGACTTGTTTGTATTGAAACTGACTATCTAAAGCCTCTGGCAGATGCCGAGCAGGGCTTTGAATTATATCTCAGATATACAGATGAATGCAAACCTTACATAGTGGCAAAAGAGGGAATGTTCATAAAAGCGGTAATTCTTCCCTGTAATGTGGTAGACAAGCTCTTTTGTCAGAAAATACAGGAAATACATAATCTTTCGATGATGACGGTTGAAAACGGACATTCATCCAAAGAAGCAGAAACCTTTTTACACGGGTGGTAATAAAAAAAACAAGAGCAGGCGGAAAATACCGTCTGCTCGAAGCCATAAATAGCAAAGGCCTTTTGTGTCGGTTCGTTTATTTTTAACATTATATACAGAAAAAGTGTTAAAGCAGGCGCTTTAAATTTTTAGGCTTGTAATCTATCTTAACTTAACAACCATTTTTATATCTTCCCCCTTACAAAGAAAAACAGAGGGTTGGGGGTGCCAGGGGGAAGGGAGATGTTTTTCTTTTGCATTTCTTTAGGCTCCCTTCCCCCGGCAAGAAGTTGAATAATTTACAGGAACTGTCGGTTGGCGATTATGAAAAAGAAGGAAGTACGGGAATGAGATGTTTTTATAGAGAGAAAAAATATTACAGCGGGAATTATCTTGAGGTTGATATTTATCCCGTTTTCGGCCGTGCAGGACAGAGGCGTAGGCGTTATAAAGAGACTTCCGAATGTCAGAAACGACTCAACCGTAAAAAATCGGAAATGAAGCTTACAAGACTTCTGAATACAAATTTTACGGAAGACGATTTACGATTTGATTTAACCTATGCACCTGAGCATTTACCCGAAAGTGATGATGAGGCTATAAAGCAGATGAAGAATTTTTTACGCCGCCTTAAAAGATATCGCAAAAAGAACGGATTATCGGCTCTCAAATACATAGCAGTTACAGAAAAATCAAAGAAGGGCAGATATCATCATCACCTTGTTATTTCAGGCGGAGTCAGTATTCGCGTGCTTGCCGAACTTTGGGGCAGAGGATATACTTCCGCAAAGCCGTTGCAGTTTAATGAGTATGGTATTGAAGGACTTGCAAGATATCTTGTTAAAGAACCTATTGGCAGTAAATTTTATCAGGCTTCAAGAAATCTTACTCAACCGGAAGAAGAGACTGTTGATGCAAGATTATCACAAAGGGCAGTTAATGAGCTTGCAAAGCAAAGTTACAGTGCTGAGATATTTGAAAGACTTTATGAAGGTTACACTTTCGTTGAGGCTCAACCGTTCTGGAACGACTATAACCGCCACCAATACATAACTGTGAAGATGTATATTCTGCCAAAAAAGAAGCGAATTAAATTAGTGCAATGAGGAGTGATTAAAATGGCTAAACAGTATGCAAGTGCTGAGAGTTATGAGGCAAAACTTGAAAAGGTAATGGCTCGGCTCGGTGTGGAAAAATATAACTATAACTGGGACAGATTTTCTTGTTGGATAGAGTTCTTTTATAAAGGCAATTTGTATCGTTTTGAACATAGCACTGAGAATGCAAAGAATCACGGCAATGATGTTAAATACGGCTCTGATGTTTTTGCGCAGGTTGTTCTCACACTTGAAGATATCGCAAGAATGACAGAGAGAGGCATATATGAGTTGCAGACATGGATACAGGGACTTAAAGCACTTCCTCCAAAAATAGAACTTCCGAGCTGTTTTACATTTTTGCAGTTTAATGCATTGCCTGATAGTGTGCATGAAGTAAAAGAAAGATATCGGCAACTGTGCAAAGTGTATCATCCCGATGCAGGCGGAACGGCGGAAATGTTTCAAAAGCTGACCGATGCACAGAGTGAAGCGATTGCTATTTTAGAAAAAGGCGGTGAGTGAGGAATGAAATCTGTGTTGATAAGCATACAGCCGTATTGGGTTTTCTTAATCGTAGCAAAGTCTATGGGTTGGGACGCTCGCAAAGAAAAGAAGGTAGAGGTAAGGAAGAACTTTCCCCGAAATGAAAATTGGAGCAAAGTTGCAAAGATATATTGCACTAAGAACAAAAATTCTTTCTCAAAAATACCGAAAGAATATCAGCCTTTAATGAAAAAGTTCTTAGGCAAAATCATAGGTGAGTTTGTATGTGATGCTGTTATCAGTCATTGCGAAATGGCAAATGCAGACATAGCAGAACAGCAAGGCTGCATAAAAAGAGAAGAACTTCTCGAATACGCAGGCGACAAAGAACTTTACGGTTGGCACATCTCACACCTCATAATCTATGACAAGCCGAAAGAGTTGAGTGAGTTTTTCAAAAGATGTGATGAAGGCTGTGAAGATTGTGATTTTTGGAAATCTGTGCGTGTAAATGCAGATAAGTACGATATGGATTGTTCAAGTCCTCTTTATGGGCATATTCCTATCACCCGACCGCCACAGAGTTGGTGTTATGTAGAAGCCAACCCAACCGAGAAAGGCGGTGGTGAGTAATGAGCAAGTTTGACTACGAAACATTTTTCGGTGGATATGATAATTTTGCGGTATCAAAAGAAAAATATACAAAAGAACAAGCAATAGAATTATATTGTGTGGAGCACAGTATTCCGAAAGATAGAAAGATTGCTATTACAAACGCTTTTGTTCGTCATAGAGTAGGTTGGAATGAGGATAATGAAAGGTGTTGTGTTTGGTGGCTTGAATACAAAGAACATTCAAGAAGTTGCCCTGTATATGCTTTTCACGAAGTATTAAACGAAATGCCACGAGAACTTGAAAGCGAATACGAGTGGATAGATGTGAAAGGCGGTGAGGGGTGATGGGTAACATTATCAAGTCTTTGAAAGGATTTTATGAAAAGTATTTCAAAAGTCATTGTCCCGATTGCGTCGGTGTAATGGATAGTGTGTGGTTTGATATGACATTTGACCGAATGGTATATGAATGCAGAGAATGCAAAAAGAGGTGGATGTAATGGGCGGAGAAAGACTTCACAAACTGAAAGTAATGTGTCCGTTTTTTGTTAAATGGAATTCTACATCTATAACATGTGAAGGAATTATACCGGGGGCCCGTTGTACTTCGCAGACATTCGCGAATGAGAACAGTCTTGCGATTTTTGTGCGCAATAACTGCTGTGTTTTTAATCCGGAATGTGAGATATACAGACTGCTTCAAAAAAAGTACGAAAAATGACTGCGAAAGCGGTCATTTTTTTGTTTTGTTGCCCACACACATTTTTTTTGCGGTTTTGATAGAATAAAAGAGAGGAAAACAAGAGGTGAGAACAATAGCAAAGAAAATTGATTGGTTTATTATTAAAGAAGAATATGTGACAACTGAAATCGGATATGAAGAGCTTGCAAAAAAGCATCAGATTCGACGCAATACCTTATGCGAAAGAGCCGCTGATGAAGAGTGGGTAAAACAGCGGGCAAAGTACCGGGAAGATTTAGAGCGGAAAACTGTTGAAGAAATTGCAAAGAAAAAAGCGAAGCAAAAAGCAAAGGATGCAGTCAAGGTAAACAAGGTATGCGACAAGTTGCTTAAAAGAATATCCTCAATGGCGGAAAAGGTAGTTACGGCAAAGGAGCTAAAGGCACTTACATCTGCATTAGGAGATATTCAGAAGCTCAAAGGCATTAAGAGTGATGAGGACAAACAAGAGCAGGAAGCAAGAATCAAGGCACTTTTACATTCCATCGAAAAGGATATGGATAAGGGGCATGATGCGGTGAAGGTTATAATTGAAGGAGCAGAGGAGTATGCAGAATAATGCGGATTTGCCTGTTAAGACTTTGTATTTAGGCGAGCCGAACCCGAGGCAGGCTTTATTTTTGATGGATAAGCACAAATATGTGGCATTCGGGGGTGCGAGAGGTGGTGGAAAGAGCTGGGCAGTGAGGGTGAAGGCGGTGCTTCTTTCGTACCGTTATCCCGGAATCAAGATAATGATAGTAAGGCGGACATATCCCGAGCTTCGTTCAAATCACATAAATCAAATGAAAGAATTGCTTTCGGGACTTGCCGTATATAAGGACAGCACAAAGGAGATAACTTTTCCCAACGGTTCTGTTATTC
Organism: Clostridia bacterium; assembly: GCA_017517135.1. Classification (GTDB taxonomy): domain Bacteria; phylum Bacillota; class Clostridia; order Oscillospirales; family Acutalibacteraceae; genus RUG806. The sequence goes on along the minus strand of JAFXAK010000024.1, from coordinate 9,378 downwards.
TTTTCAGATATGCACAGAATGAAAAGGATATGGATAAGTATCAGGGCACGGAAGTCGATGTTCTGTTTGTTGATGAAGCGACACAGTTTACTGAAGAGCAGTTTAACAGAATTAAAGCCTGTGTCAGAGGTGTGAATAATTTTCCGAAAAGGATATATCTTACCTGCAATCCGGGCGGAGTGGGGCACGGCTTTGTTAAAAGGCTTTTTGTGGATAAGAAATATACTATTGGTGAAATTCCTGAGGAATATTCCTTTATACGAAGTCTTGTGACAGATAATAAGGCGCTTATGAAAACGAATCCCGACTACATAAGACAGCTCGAAGCCTTACCGCCGAAGCTTCGTAAAGCCTGGCTTGAGGGGGACTGGAATATATTTGAAGGACAGTTTTTTGAAGAATTCAGAGATATTCCCGACGGATATATTACAAGGCAGTTTACACATGTTATAGAGCCCTTTGACATACCGAGAGAATGGACTATTTACCGAAGCTTTGACTTTGGTTACGGAAAGCCTTTTTCCTGTGACTGGTGGGCTGTGGATTATGACGGCAGAGCATACCTTATACTGCAGTTGTACGGTTGTACTGATATCCCGAATGAAGGTGTTAAGTGGCATCCCGACAGGATATTTTCGGAGATTCACAGAATTGAAACGGAACATAAGTGGTTGAAAGGTAAGCAGATATTTGGTGTTGCCGATCCGTCAATATGGGATGCCTCAAGAGGTGAGGCTATAATTGAGGCGGCAGACAGAAACTTTGTATATTTTGACAAGGGTGATAACAAACGGCTTCCCGGGTGGATGCAATGCCACTACAGGCTCGCTTTTGATGAAAATGGTTATCCGATGGTATATTTCTTCAACACCTGTACGGCCGCTATAAGAACACTTCCGCTTTTACAGTTTTCGGAGAGAATTCCCGAGGACCTTAATACGGAACAGGAAGACCATTTCGCAGACTCATTCAGATACTTCTGTATGAGCAGGCCTATAGCACCGCCGAAGCAGAAAGAAAGCAAACGGCTTTATGATAAGGATCCTCTGAATTTGTATCATTATGCGGCGGTCTGAATCAGGAGAAAAAATACGGATATTTTTAATTTTTGCGAAAGGAATGAAAAGTATTGAATGTTTTTAATAATCGTGAAAATGAGGTAAATTCAAAGAGTTTTTCGGGTGGAAATGTGTCTGAAAACATATACTTGAGCAAATTCAATGTGGCAGATGAGGTTAACAATCTGAAAATTGGAGCCGCTTCCGAGAATCTCGGAAAGATAACACGGGAAAGCATAGCAAATGCAACAGCTGTTCTTCAGAAATATAAAGAAGGTAAGGCTAATCTTGAAGGTCGTATCGTTGACAATGAAGAATGGTATCGCCTTCAGCATTGGCAGAAGCAGCGACACGAGATAGCAAAGGGAAAGAGAGCAACAGGGTGGTTATTTGCCGATATTGATAACAAGCACGCGGATTTTATGGACAATTTCCCCGAATGTACCGTACTGCCGAGAGAGCAGAGCGACGAGCAGGCGGCTAAGGATCTGACGGATATTCTGCCTGTTGTGCTTTCGAGAAATAATTTCAAAAATGTGTATTCTGAAACTTGTCTTTATAAACTCAAAAACGGAACAGGGATATATTCTGTTATGTGGGATCCTGCAGCAGCTAAAGGGCTTGGTGACATATGTGTTCAGTTTGTGGATGCTTTGAATCTCTTCTGGGAACCTGGAATCAAGGATATTCAGAAGTCAAGTAATGTGTTTTTTGTAGAGCTTATCAATAATGACGAGCTTAAAGCCACTTATCCTGATATTAAGGAGCTACAGAATCTTTCCAATCCGAGTATTGATGTTACAAGATATCTTTATAACGATACTGTTGATACTTCGGATAAGTCTTCAGTGGTCAATTGGTATTATAAGGTACGAAACGGTAACAACACAGTTCTGCATTATGTGAGATATGTAAACGACATTCTTTTGTATTCGTCTGAAAATGATCCCGAATACAGTGACAGAGGGTGGTATGATCACGGAAAATATCCATTTGTTTTTGATGTGTTAAATCCCGATGCCGGAACTCCCTTCGGTTTCGGTCTTATTGATGTCGGCCGTGAAACACAGGAAGATATTGATGAATTGAATTCGCTTGTGATGCAGACGACGAAACGAGCCACACGAAGAAGATATTTCATTGCAGAAGCGGCACAGGTAAATGAAGGAGAATTCATTGATTTCGATAAGGACATCGTGCATGTTAAAGGACGGCTTGATGATGCGCTTATAAAAGAAATTCCCGTATCGTCCTTATCGGGGGCGGAGCTCAATGTTTATCAGAACAAAGTGCAGGAGCTTAAGGAAATCACTTCCAATAAGGATGTTACAACGGGTTCAACAAGTAATTCAGTTACGGCTGCATCAGCTATTGCGGCACTTCAGGAATCGGGAAACAAGACTTCCCGCGCGATGATAAGCAAGACTTACAATGCTTTCAGAGAAATCTGTGAACTTTGCATTGAGCTTATCAGGCAGTTTTATGACATACCGAGGACATTCAGAGTGCTTGGCGAAAGAGGACATTATGAATATAAGAGCTTTGATGCATCGGCTTTAAGGGGTAAGGCTACGGAAGAATTCGGAGTGAGCTTTACGGGCAAGGATTCTGAATTTGATTTAGAAGTCAGAACATATAAGAGTAATCCGTATTCAAGGGCTGCTCAGAACCAGGACGCAATTAATTTTTATAACATGGGCTTCTTCAATCCTCAGAATGATATTCCGTCACTTGCGGCGCTTAATATGCTTGAGTTCGAGGGCAAAGAAAAGGTCATTGAAACCATACAAAAGAACGGACATATGCACAGGGTATTTACACAATTTTTACCAACGATGATACAGGCGGTGGCTGCTGTTGATCGTGCACAGGGGACCAATAATGCAGAAATGATAGCCGGAGCTCTTGGTATGGAGCTTCCGCAGATGCCGACGGCTCAGGGGGATGCCCCGGAAGCGGGAGAAAAGAAAGCAGAAATTGCCAAAACCGATTCAATGGGGCAAAAAGTTGCTGATGAGCATTCTGTGGTTAAGAATGCAAAAGCAAGAGCGGCTGCAACAACAGCAGCCCGATGATTAATTGTTGTTCGGAGAAAGCAGAAAAATGATTAATGTTAGTGTGACAGAAAATAAGTCTATGATACATATCTCTGTTTACGGTCATTCGGGGGAGAGAGGCGAATCTCTTCCCTGTGCAGGGGCGTCAACACTTTTTGCATCGCTTTCGGTGAGCGTTGAGGAAAGATGCGAATATGTTGCTAAATCCGGTTACGGATATATTGTTTTTCCTGCAACGAAGTATAACAAAGCACTTGCAGATATGTTTAGTAACGGAATGAAGCTTCTTGCAATGCAATTCCCGAAAGAATTTTCAGTGAGATAAAAAATGTTTTACGGCTCGCTCGTTTAAGTCAGGTCTGTTTTGTATAATGGTGGTGAAATGAATCTTATGCAAGGTTATAAACTACCGTGTGCAGCAGGATTTCATTAGACACTTCGGAAAGACGATGAAAAAAAGACACTTCGGAAAGACGATGATAAAAGGAGTTCGGTATGAACGAAAAGATTTTTGCATTCGACATTCAGATGTTCGCTGAGGGTACAGCTGAAGGTGGTGGCACAGAAAACACATCACAGTCGGGGCTTACGGGTGATTTTTCAGCCGATTTTACTAAATATGTGCTGGGCAAGGAGAGTGCTCCCGTCTCTCAAAAAGAAAACGCTAAAGCTGATGATGATACTTCAGGTACCGAAGAACAGGAGTCAGAAGAAGCAGAAACCGAGGAAAGCTCGGAAGTAGCAGAAGACAATTCTGCAGATCCCGAAAAGGAATTTGAAGAGCTTATAAAAGGCAAATTCAAAGGTGCTTTTCAGAAGAGAACACAAGGGATCATTAATGAACGCTTTAAGAACGCTAAAGAAACTGAGGGTAAGCTCAAGACTGCAATGGATGCTCTCGCTCCCTTGTTCGACCGTTACGGAATCGAAGAGGGCGATATTGACGGACTCAAGAATGCCGTTAAGGGTGATGCGGGAATATTCGCAAAGAAAGCTCTTGAAAAGGGAATGGAAAGTGAAGCATACCGTGATGCGTTTAATGCTGAACGCGACAGATCACAGCAGGCTGCAGAGAGAAACCAACAGCTGAGAATTGAGGCGGCAAGAGAAAAGTATCGCGACTGGAAGGCACAGGAAGCAGAGATACAAAAAACTTATCCTTCGTTTGATCTTACAAAGGCGTTCACGGAAAACGAGAATTTCAAGAAGATGGCTGAGCTCGGGGTGCCGTTGATGCAAGCGTACCGTGCCGGTTATTTTGATGAAATTGCAACAGGGCTTGTTGCTGCGGCTACTAAAAGAGCCGCTAAACAGACCGTAGACTCTATGCAGGGAAATGCAAGAAGACCTAAAGAGGGCGGATTGAATTCTGCAGGAGCTACAGTCAACAAAAAGGATGTCAATTCTTTAAACGATAATGACATTCACGAAATATTAAAAGAAGTTGCAAAGGGTGCAAAAATTACCTTTTGACGGAAAGGAAATATTATGGCAGATAAATTAATTTTTGATATTCAGATGTTTGCTGCAGGCGATGTGGTTAATGCAACTACTTCGGCAGAACTTTCAGCCGAAATGAAAACTTTTTACGACAAAGCACTTATAACTCTTGCAGGTCCCAGACTTGTTCACGAGCAGTTCGGACAGAAGAAGCCTATTCCCAAAAACGGCGGTAAGACTATTGAATTCAGAAAGTTTTCAAAACTTCCGAAAGCACTTACGCCCATTACCGAAGGAGTAACACCTACGGGCAAAAAACTTAATGTAAGTGCTGTTACCGCAACCGTAGATCAGTACGGTGACTATGTCGAACAGACGGATCTTCTGGAACTTACCGCTATAGATAACACTATAGTCGAAGCAACAAAGGAGCTTGCTGATCAGGCAGGACTTACACTTGATACTGTTGTAAGAAATGAGCTTATTGCGGGTACCAATGTTATGTTTGTACCTAAAATCAGTGCAGACGGCACGGAAACAGAGGTTACTGAAAGAGGTCAGCTTGACGATACCTGCAGACTTCGTGTGAAGGATGTTTTTACGGCTGCTGCAGAGCTTAAGGCCGTCAATGCTCCCAAAATTGACGGTGCGTATATTGCGATTATTCATCCTTATGTTGCCTTTGACCTTATGCAGGATGCAGGCGACCAGTGGATGGACATTCATAAGTACAAGAACCCCGAAAATATATATCAGGGCGAAATCGGTATGCTTGGCGGTGTCCGTTTTGTTGAAAGCACAGAAGCTAAGATTTTTGAAGGCGGTGTATTTGCCACACTCTTCCTCGGAGCAAATGCTTACGGTGTTACCGCTATTGAAGGCGGCGGGCTTGAGCATATTGTTAAGCAGAAGGGCTACGGTAACGATCCCCTTAACCAGAGAAGCTCAATCGGCTGGAAGGCAACGAAGGTTGCCAAGAGACTTCTTGAAGAATACATCATAAGATTCGAAAGCAAGTCTGCATTCAGCGGGAAAGCTGAAGAAAACTAATTTAAGAAAGGTTGAATGTTATGTCTAAAGCAAATGCTGTAACAGAAAACAACACCCCTGAGAACAACACCCCTGAGAACAACACCTCCGAAAACAACACCAACACAAACGGTACAACCGAAAACAATGATGCATCCAAACAGACAAATAAAAAAGGAGCCGCTTCAAAGAAAGAAGAATATGAAGAGATTTTTATTCCCAAGACTTCGAAGAATGATGATGCACAGTTTATATCCGTGAACGGCAAAAGAATTCTTGTAAAAAAGGGAATTCCCGTAAAGGTGCCCAAGGCTCACGCCGAGGTCTGGAAAAATTCTCAGAAGCAGACAGCAAAGAATGATGTATTCATTGCTGAAAATTCAACAAATTAAACAAGGGGAGTGCCCCTATCAAAAGCACAGAGGGCAAAGTTTTTATCTTTGCCCTCTTACTTTTTAAGGAGTAAAAAAATGACTATTCAGGATGTAATTGAACGCTTGCAGATGCTTCGAAGTGAACACAAGTTTACAAACGATTTTATACTTCAGAAAATCAATGAGATTGAGTGGAAGATAAAAAGAGAAATCATTGACACGCATGAGGGTGGAGATAAATATCCTTTTGACGGGTATAATGCCTGCGAATTAAATGTGAAGCTTATTGCTCCTGCCCCATACAGTGAGCTTTACATAAAATGGGTGCTGTATCAGTTTGAGCTTGTTAATAATGCAATGGTTAATGCCTCGAACTCATATGCGCTTTTTAATAATGATTACAGTGCATATTCATTGTGGTATACAAAAAACAATATGCCGATATCAAAGGGTAATATACACAGCGGAGGATATAACATATGAATTTTAATAATCCAAATGAACAGAAAAATGTTATATCTGTTTTTTACGGCATTGATAAGGGGGAGAGAATCCCCGACGGGTATTTTGCAGAGAGTTTTAATATGACAAGCTCTAAATATCCCTGTTTGGCTTCGAGAAGCGAGAGGGCAAAAATGGTTTATGAAGAGGGAATAATGGCACCGGGTGAACCTGTTACTGCTATAGAATATAACGGTAGTTTAATTCTTGCTTGCAGCAACGGAATGATAATGTACGAGGATAAAATTGTGGATGGTTACAATAAAACTAAGGATATCGTACAATTCGGCAATCAAGTGTACTGTGCCCCTTCCGGACTTCTTATAAAAAACGGGTTTTCAGATTTTTCATTTTCCGAAGCAGCGTTATATGGCACATTTAATGTAACTTTTTGCGACAGTGCATTTTCTGATATAGCAGTATCAAGTGGTGATAAACCGACATCACCTGCAAATGGACAGTATTGGTATGATTCAGAAAATAAGGGACTTTATAAGTACAGTACAGCTTCCTCTGAATGGATTACGGTACCTGTGATGTATGTCAAACTTTCATCAGACGAATACGATTTTTCTGTATTTAATGAGGGTGATGCCCTGACGGTAATTTATGAAGAAACGATAGAAGCATTTGTCAGTGCTGTTTTTAAAGGAAGCATAATCATTGAGGGTGTTTTTAATCCGGGAATTGTTGCCGAAGAAAAGAATTTGGGGATAACAAGACAATTTCCTGCTATTCAGCATATTTGTGTTCATAACAACCGTGTGTGGGGATGCAATTATTCGGAAGAGGTTAATGAAATATATGCCTCGAAGCTCGGTGATCCTCTGAATTGGTATTGCTACAGAGGACTTTCGACAGATTCTTATGCTGTATCCTGCGGAGAGCCGGGTGCATTCACGGGTTGTGCTGAACTTGGTGATACTGTTGTATTTTTTAAAGAGAACTGTATTTATACGGTGTACGGAACACAACCGGCAAATTTTCAGACAGTAAAGACAGACTGTTTTGGAGTGCAAGAAGGTAGTGAGAAGAGCATCTGCAGAATAAACGGACAGGTTTATTACAAATCCTGTCACGGAGTGATGAGACTTTCTGAAGGGGCGTTGCCTGTTTGTATATCTGATGAACTCGGCACTGATATATGGTCTGATGCAGTAGCCGGAACAGACGGCAGAAAATATTATATTGTGATGACTGATATAAAAGGCAGGAGAGAAATGTTTGTTTATGATACAAAACAAACATTGTGGCATAAGGAAGAGTTGCCTTGTGAGGATATATTTGCGTTTATGACATACAAAAACAATCTTCTTTGTATCGGAAAAACTGAAACTACCATACCGGCAAAACCTGAAAGATTATGCATTGTTGAAGAAGAAGCTCCTCAACGAAAGAATTATAATAATTTTTTAAGCTATTTTCTTGCGGTAATGAATTTTAATTTTACGAATATACGCAATAAAATTATGTTTTTGCGAACAAATGAGGAAATAAAGCAGTTTCTGGCTCAAGATGCCGGCGTTGCGGTTTCAGAAATCAGTAACGAAGAGCTTTATGCCTATATGTCGTCTTTTATGATTCTTCGTAATACTTTTGAACATAAAATTAATTTTGCGTACATAACAAATGAGCTTACCTGTAATGCATATCTTCCCGTAGTTGACGGTGAAGCGGCGGTGCAGAAAAATGAAGGGCGTTTTTCGTGGGAAGTGCAGACGGGAATAAGAGGTTTTGAAGCTTCTGAATATAAAAGATTAAAAGCGGTAGAGATAAGAATGAAACTTACGGACGGAGCAAAATGCAATGTTGATGTTGAATATGACGGGAACGGACCATGGAAAAGTGTTGGTTCATTTGATACCCCCGGAATGACAACATTCCGTACAACGGCAAGATTCAACAAATGCGATACATTCCGTCTGAAATTTTACGGTTACGGGGATGTATTTATATATAGTATAGCTGAAATATATGAGGAGGTCGGTGAAATTGGCTTTTAATGTGAGAATTCCTATTCTTTCAGGTGATTGGGAAAAAGATAAGGTCTTTGTGGAAAACTTTATGAAAGAGGCTAATTTAAAGATAAGGCTTCTTGAAGAGCAGCTTCGAAAGGAGATAAATAAGAATGGCAACTAAGAAGGTTTATGATTCGGATGAAATCTTAAAAATGTCGGTGGGGCTTGTTGAACCGGATGTTGAAACAGATAAATCTGTTAAAAGCAATACCGGAAGTGTAGGTAATGCAGGTGTTTCGATGAATTCCGCCTCAGATGATTGGTTTAAGAAAAGCAACGCATATCAGAAGCAGGCAGATACAATATATGAACAGATACAGGCTACCCCCGATTTTAAGTATGATTTTAATGAAGATGCTGTTTTTCAGGCATTGAAGGAGCAATATATAAAAGACGGTAAACTTGCTGCTGAAAATGTTGCCGGACAGGCAGCGGCACTTTCAGGCGGTTACGGTAATTCTTACGGTACTATAGCTGCGGGACAGGCATATATGGGTGCCATTGATAATTTATATGATGTTATTCCCGAATTACAGGAAAGTGCATATGCAAAGTATCAGAACGAAAAGGCAGATGCGCTTACTAATTGGCAGATTTTACAGAACAGAGCTGATACAGAGCGAGCGTATGCTCAGGATGAGAGAGCATATCAGGACAGTAAAGCTGCGCTATCTTGGGAACAGGCATTGCAAAAAGCCGAGCTTGGTGACTACTCTGCACTTAAAGCACTCGGAGTTGATACATCAAGAAGCGAATATGCATTAAATCTCAATAATGCTTTAGCTCTTGCCGAGCTTGGGGATTATTCAGGGCTTAAAGCACTCGGAGTTGATACATCAAGAAGCGAATATGCATTAAATCTCAATAATGCTTTAGCTCTTGCCGAGCTTGGGGATTATTC
>JAFXAK010000023.1 GCA_017517135.1 Clostridia bacterium | reverse complement strand
TGATTATATCATAATCATTCGCTCTTGTCAAGCACTTTTTTTGATTTTTTTCGGACTTTTTTCGCAACTCCCGTTGCTCCTTTTTGTCCGCTTGCCCTCAACCTCTTCGCTCACGCTCTCGTCGAGTGCTTGCATATATTAACACAACTTTTTGTGCTTGTCAACAGTTTTTTTAAACTTTTTTTGTATATTTTTCTCAAAATTTAAACTTTTTCAAAAATATACCATATATTGTGTTTGCTTACAATTTTGACAACTATTTTCAACATATTGTTATATTATTTTTGAATTTCTGAGAAATAATACTTGTATATCAGAATAACACAATTGAAAGAAGTTGTACAAAAAATGCATAAAAAATCCAGGCTCAAAAAAAAGATAAAAATTGTGCTTTCCGTGACCTTATGTGCCCTTTTTATCTTCTCGGCATTCATTTATCCCGGCACAGCGCAATACATCGGTGAAAGAATCTCTGCCGAAATGACCTTATCGAAGCTCGGCTCTCAGGGGGAAGAGGTACGCCGTATACAGAACAAGCTGCGTTCTCTCGGCTTCTACTCGGGCACGGTTGACGGTATTTACGGCACAGCCACTCAGTCGGCAGTAAGAGCATTTCAGAAATCCGTGGGCATAACCGCAGACGGTGTTGCAGGACCTACCACTCTGCTGTACCTCGGGCTTTCCTCCTCGGGCGGTTTTTCCTCCTCGGACACATATCTGCTTGCAAAGCTCATAGCAGCCGAGGCACGCGGAGAGACCTACAAGGGACAGGTAGCAGTGGGTGCAGTGGTGCTCAACAGGGTTGCACACTCCTCCTTCCCCGATTCTATAGCCGGAGTTATATATCAGGCGGGTGCATTTGACTGTGTACGGGACAGCAACTGGAGCGTTGCCCCCGACGCGACCTCCCGACGGGCAGCCCAGGATGCTCTCAACGGCTGGGACCCCACAGGCGGAGCTATATATTATTATAATCCTAATACAGCCACCAACTCCTGGATACGCTCACGGACAGTTGTTTCCCATATCGGAAGACATGTTTTTTGTCTGTAATATATAATGTAATATATAATAAGCGGAGCTGTATCAAATCATCATAAACAGATGAGAATACAGTCCGCTGTTTTTTACTTCAAATTCAATTCTTTTACAGCTTGCTTGAACGCCTTTTCACATTGAACAGAATATTGACTTAACCACTTGATTGCCGCCGAGTCACTAAAGCCGGCACTCACAGATAAGTATTTAATATTCTGTATTTTCATTCTAAGAGATCCTTCAGAAACATCAGGAACCTTAACACTAAGCATTTTAAGAAACTGAATGATCTCAATATTGCTTTTTTTAACAACATAATACTCAAGAAATTGTTTACAACAAATCAAATCTTCCTCCATTGTCCAACGATGAACACTTGATTGTTGCGGATATGAAGCAGTTGTTTTATACATCGGAACCAAAAAACTACCGCCGGATTGAAATCTTAAAAAATCTTCATACTTTTTTAATGCAGCAGTAAACCCGTTATGGGATTTTGCATCATATTCAAAATAACCATTACATGCTTTCAACTGTTTTTGAATTTCAACAAATTCAGATAAATCTGTAATTTCAAACAAATTATCAACAGGCACTTCCGCAAAAACTGAATCAGAACATGCATTTTCAATTCGACCAGTATACCCACTGATTGTAACCGGATTATACGGTCTTCCGTTTCTTGTCAAACTGCGAAACCAATTCACAAACAACTGTTTTTGTTCTTCTGCTGTACTACCGGAATTACTTATAACAGCCTTTTCCGCAAAAACCTCATTTGAATCTGAACTTCTACCCATTGCTTTTTCAAAAGCAGAAACAGCATAGTTGTTTACCAACTCATTCAAGACAGTTTCTTCATCCTGTCCTGTCAACATTAATGCTGCTTGAAATTTTTTATAAATCTCCTCGCTTATGTTTACTTGTTTACTCATTATTGTTTTACCTCCTTTTGACTTAAGTATATATCGTAAAACATAATTTGTCAAGCATATTTTTATGGTTTTTAATGTTTTATGTAAATATTTTTTTGTTTTATGTTTTAACACAAAAAAAATACCCGCTATCTGTACTAACTTTAATAAAATAAAAATTAAATTTTACCCCATCATTTATGCACAACAGCATTTACAAACAAAGACCTACACCGTGTAACAACGCAAATTAAGTATTTACAGCAAATTTGAAGTTATAAATAGTAGGGAACACTGCCCAACGCCAAGCAACTTAAGGATTTGCTACGAGTTTGTGTCTTCGTCAGGTAGGGAACGATGCCCACATCGTTCCGCAAAAAGCAAATTCTAACTTTTTTGCACATCCATTGGTCTTATTTAAATAAAAAATGTCTGCAAAAGGAAGTTACCTTTGCTACAGGCGGAACGATGTGGGCATCGTTCCCTACCGCTACAGACCTTTTTGTTTGTGCTAAAATCAATTGCGTGCAATAAATAAGACCTCAACTATCATCACGATAATTGAGGTCTTTTTATATATTACATTATATACATATATTATATACGGTAAAAGCCTACCTTTTTCATTACCTTGTTCATTGTTCTGTCTGCAAGGCGCTGGGCTTTTTCGGCTCCTGACTTTGCACACGCTTCAATGTATGCCTGATCCCCGAGGATTCTCTCGTATTCCTCTCTGAGAGGGCGGATTTCCTCTGCAACGGCTTCGGCGACGGCTGCCTTGAAATCTCCGTAGCCCTTGCCCTCGAATTCTTTTTCGATAGCATCAAAATCAAGTCCCGTGCAGCAGGAATAGATGTTCATAAGGTTGTTTATACCCTTTTTGTCCTCTCTGTAGCATACCTTGGCTTCGGAGTCTGTTACGGCACTCTTGATTTTCTTAACTATAACATCAGTTGAGTCTGTGAGAGATACAAATGACTTCACATTGGGATCGGATTTGCTCATCTTGCTTTCGGGCTCCTGCAAAGACATTATCTTCGCACCCTTTTTGCCGATATACGGCTCGGGAATCTTGAACACATTTCCGTATATACCGTTGAAGCGCTCCGCGATATCTCTCGCAATTTCAAGATGCTGCTTCTGGTCGTCGCCTACGGGAACACAGTCTGCACCGTAAAGAAGAATGTCTGCCGCCATAAGAATGGGGTATGTAAACAAGCCTACATTTACATTATCTGCGTGCTTTGAGGATTTGTCCTTGAACTGTGTCATTCTTGAGGCTTCACCGAACATGGTGTAGCAGTTGAGTACCCATGCAAGAAGTGCGTGATCCTTGACATGGCTCTGAAGAAATACTATATTCTTTTCGGGATCAAGTCCCAATGCTAAAAGCATTGCATACATTTCAACAGAACGGCGGCGTAAATCTGCCGGCTGACTTCTCACGGTGATAGCATGCAAATCGGCAACACCGAAAATACAGTTGTTCTCCTGTGACATATTATGCCAGTTCTTGAATGCACCGAGGTAATTTCCGAGAGTGGGTGTGCCTGATGCCTGAACAAAGCTTAAAACAACCTTTTTGTTTTCTGTCTGAGTGTTTTCCATTTTTATGCCTCCTGTGGTGTGTTTCAATGTATAATAACACAAAAGAAATAAAAAATAAAGTGCTTTTCTCAATTTCTCTGAAAAAGCATATATATAATGATTATATAAACAATAAACAGTTGCAAAAAGCTCCCGATTATGCGATAATATCCCTGAATATATGTTTTTTGTGTAAAAAAGGAGCAGAATATGAAAAAAATTATCTCAGTTCTTATGGCAGTTGTAACTCTCTTATCCGTTCTGGTGTCTTTCAATGCCTGTAAAATAACCATTGATATGCCCGAAACAACAACCGAGGAAACCACGGTTGTTGAAGAAACCACGGTTGACACTCTCCCTGCAGGTATAAATGCTCTTACAGGCGAATATGATGCATTAATTACAGACGAAAACAACCGTATGGTTGCAATAGTTGTTGAAAATACGCCCGCCGCAAGACCGCAATGGGGACTTACCTCTCCCGACATTCTTATGGAATACGAGGTTGAGGGCGGTATTACCAGAATGTTATGGTTATATGCAAACTCTGAGCGTATACCCGAAAAGGTCGGTCCCGTAAGAAGTGCGAGACACGATGTTGTTGAAATTGCATACGGCTTCAATGCCATTTTTGTACATTGGGGCGGCAGCACCTTTGCATATGAAAAAATAAGAGAATACGACAAGTCTCTCTCCCGCCGTGACGGTATGTATCACAAGTGCTTTTTCAGAGACACAACAAGAAATGTCTCAAGTGAGCATACAGGCTACACAAAGGGCTCATCTCTGCGCAACTCCTTCTCATATGTCGGCTTCAGCAGCACACACAATGAAGACTATGTAAATCCCTTCAAGTTCTCTCAGACTCCGAGAATTCTCTCCGTTAACCCCTGCAACAGTATGAAAATTTCTTACTCATCATCATATAATTATACCTTTAACTACAATACCGCAACGGGCAAGTATGACACACTTATCAACGGCAGTCCCAGAGTTGACGACAAGGGTGTTCAGTGTGCATACAAGAATGTAATCATTCTTTACACGGATATTGTAAGCCTTGAAACTGCAAAGGGACATCAGGAAATGCTCCTTGAAAACGGCGGTAAGGGTATTTATGCCTCAGGCGGAACATATGAGGAAATCACCTGGACTAAGACTGCCGAAACAGAGCCTATCAAGCTTTTTGACATCTACGGCAATCCTCTTGAGCTCAATACGGGTAACTCCTACCTCGGACTTGTCAGAAGCACAAGAAGTGCAAATACCGTTATTTCATAAGCTATGACAAAGGAAATTTTCACTCTTATTGAAAACTATATGCTGAAGTGTGCCGGTCATTCGTCACACGACAAGGAGCATATATACAGAGTTTTATACACCGCACGGCACATTGCTCAGTTTTGTGAAAATGTTGATACGGATATACTCATCACAGCGTGTCTGCTGCACGATATCGCAAGAGAAGAGCAGCTGAAAAATCCGAAAATCTGTCACGCAGAAAAGGGAGCCGAAAAAGCGTATATTTTTCTTACCGAAAACGGCTTTGAAGAACCGTTTGCAAAGAAAGTCTCCGATTGTATACTGACACACCGCTTCAGAAATGACCGTCAGCCCCAAAGCACGGAAGCAAAAATACTCTTTGATGCCGATAAAATTGATGTTGCGGGTGCTTTAGGGGTTGCAAGAACACTTATTTATTCGGGCGAGACAAAAAGACCGCTTTATTCTGTTATAAATGACAGCGAAATAAACGACGGCACAATAAAGGACGAAACCTTCTTTGCCGAGTATAAATTCAAGCTCGAAAGACTTTATGACAGATTTTATACCGAAAAGGGCAGAGAAATTGCCCTTAAACGAAAAAAACACGCAGAGGATTTTTATAATAATCTGCTCAGCGAGATAAGTGAAGCTTACGATTGGAAGGAAACACTATGAATATACTTATAATTGACGGTCAGGGCGGAAAGTTGGGGAAGCTTATCTGTGAAGCTTTTTTGTCACACTTTCCCGAATGTACATTGACCGCGGTAGGTACAAACAGTATTGCGACATCAAATATGTTAAAAGCAGGAATTAAAAATGCCGCAACAGGCGAAAATGCAATAAAGGTTGCCTCCCGTAAGGCAGATATAATTGTAGGCCCCGTGGGTATAGTTGTTGCGGATGCCCTGCTGGGTGAAATATCCCCCGAGGCAGCAAATGCGGTAGGTCAGAGTGACGCTAAAAAAATTCTTCTGCCCGTAAACCGCTGTGATATCCTCGTTGCGGGAACTCAGGAAAAAACCTTGCCTCAGCTTGTAAGCGACACTATACAGCTTGCAGAAAAAATAATAAAAAACTAAAAACGGGAGGAAAAAGCTATGCTTCTTTCTTTACAGCAATTTTTAAGTGTTGTCCTTGCGACAATTATCCCCTTTGCATTCAATGTGCTGACATTGACAAGTAAAACTCAGACGATTGCGGTGAATAAATACGAAATGGGACAGACATTTGAGACCTTCGGTACAAGCTCAGCGTGGTGGGCACAGACAATAGAAAGCGCAGAAACAGCAGACGAAATTGCCCGTCTTCTCTATGACAAGGAAACGGGGCTCGGACTTGACATTTTCCGCTACAACATAGGCGGCGGCGAAACAGACAATCCCGACACCCGTATATGGGACACATCAAGAAGAACAGAGAGCTTCTATGTCCTTAACGAGGAAACAGGCGAATACGAATACGATTTCACCCGTGACAAAAATGCAAGACAGATGCTTGATGCCGCTGTGAAATACGGTGCAAGCGAGGTTATACTCTTCTGCAACAGTCCCCACTTTTCAATGACAAAGAGCGGACACGCAAGCGGTGCGCTTACTGCAGATACCTCAAATCTCCCCAAGGAAAACTATCAGGCTTTTGTTGACTATGTTCTCACAATTGCCGATTGGTTTGTTGAACAAGGCTATCCCGTAACAGCCGTTTCTCCCATAAATGAGCCTCAATGGAGCTGGGGCGGTGAATGGGTAGGTCAGGAGGGCTGTCACTATACAACGGACGAAGCCGTGGCAGTTCTCGAACTATTTGCAAAAACAATGGCAGAGAGGGGCTGTACATATAAATTGAGCGGTCCCGAAAGCGGTCAGATGGATTCTCCCCACTACGAGCTTATTGACAAATTCTTTGCAAACGAAACCCTCAACAGCGTATGCGATTCCTTTGCAGGTCACAGCTACTGGCTTGACGGCAACAAGACCGCAAAAGCCGAAACGGGCAACAAGTTCAAAGAGCAGTACCCCGACAAAAAGTTTGAAATGAGCGAATGGTGCGAGCTGCCGTTGAGCATAGATTCAACCACTATAGACAGCGGTATACATATGGCAAATGTTATTATAGAAGACTTAAATCTCCTCAATGCCGTATCGTGGCAGAGCTGGACAGCCGTAAACGGTGACGGGCTTATGGAGATAAAGGACGGCGAGCTTGTTATCTATAACAGATACTACGCCTTCAAGCACTTTACCTCTTTCATTGAAGCAGGAATGACAAGAACGGGAATTCTTGACAGCTTCGAGGAGGATTCCAAGGTCTCCTCAACCGCATTCACGGACGGTGAGAAAACGGTTATCGTGCTTGTAAACAACGAGGAAAATGACCGCGACATAAAGCTGTGGAACAGCTACAGCACAATGCAAATCCACCGCACGGATAAAAACACAAGCTGCGAAAAGGTATACGACGGCGAGTTTACCAAAACCGTTACATTGCCTGCGAGAAGTATTACAACGATTGCTCTGAATAAATAATCAAAAAAAATGTGCTGTAAAAAACTTTCATTTTTTACAGCACATTTTATATAGCAAGAAAATAATAACACTATTGAATTCCCTTATAGCCATTTTTTTCTGCGTGACCTAAAAGATACAAAAAAGCAAAGGCAGGGATTCTCAGAAGTGTTCGTCCACACATTGTATTGTGTTCTCCGAAATCGTCAGCTTTTTTTGTTATGATTATTGAAGAAGCAGAATTTTCAGAAAATTGAATAATTGCATCATCCTCCGATATAGTTGCATTTTCTCTGTATTTTACCTCAATCAGTATGTTTGAAATATTCGGGTAATCTACAACAATATCTATTTCCTTATCTTTTGATCCACCTCTGAAATAACCAACACGGGTAGCTTTTTGGTAATAAAAAGCCGCAACATGTTTGTAAATTGCTGTTTCGACCATTTTTCCCATTTCCGTCGGATTTGTTAATACCTCTTTATCCATTAAGACAGCATTTCTTATTGCTGCATCAGCAATATAAATTTTAGGCTTTGCTTTAAGAATTTTTTTTCCTGACAAATCAACAGGGTAACTCAAGTAAATCAAATTGGCGCTTTCAAGATATTCTATATAATTTAAAACAGTTTGCCGGCTAACGCCGTTAAGCTCTTTAGTCATTGCATCAATAGCAACAATTTCAGATGACACATTGCAAAGATATAAAAATATACGCTCTAATTCCGTTGCATTTCTTATATTATACAATGCAGGCAAGTCTCTTTTTAAAACTTTATCAACAACATCTTCACGCATAACTTGTTCTGCCAACAAATCATCTCCTGCTAATGCGAGCTCAGGGAACCCCCCTACCTGTAAATATCTGTTGAAATGATTTTGTACAGCAGACAGCTTACTGAGTATTTGTCCTCGCTGCTGTTGTGATAGTTTCAAAAGTTGAGAAGGCTTCAAAGAAGGATCTAAATCCAAATCAGGTAATCCGATCAAAGAACAGTATTCATAAAAAGAAAGTGTCGGAACCTGAATTATTGTCCATCTGCCTGCTCCACTCTCGGCACTTCCTTTAATTAATGCAGGACTTGCAGAGCCGGTTGCAACTACCTTTGTTTCAGGTTGAGTATCATATATTGTTTTTAACCATATATCCCAATCGGTTGCATATTGTATTTCATCAAAAAAATAATAAACATCTTTTTCAGCATAAATATTCTCATGAAAACATTCTAAAACATCGTTAAGCCCTGCTAATTTCAACATAGGATGATCTAACGATATAAATACAATTCTGGATGGCGATACCCCTTGTTGCAAAAGATGGTCAATTAATTGATATTGAATCGTTGTTTTTCCGACTCTTCTTGTTCCTGTAAGCACAACAGTCCGTCTTATTCTGTTTTCTTCTAAACGTTTTAATGCTTCATAATAAGCAAAACGTTTATAATCCTTTAAAAATGCTTTTGTAACCATACCATTAATCCACCAAGGATTAAAACCACGCAAAACCTTCAGAATATTTTCTTTTGTAGTAATAGCCATTTTATTAAGCCTCCCCTACAAATAATTATAACTATACTTTACACTTTTGTCAACAAAAATATAAAGTATACTTTACATTTTTATTATTTAAGTTCCTTATTATACCCTCCCGATGTTCTTCTGAAATCGGGGGGTTGTTTATTTATGAACATTTCTATGACTTGTGAACATTCCTCTTTTGTTTCAACTGTGAAGAAGAGTGTAACAAAATCCGTTCGGGGCATATCCGTATTGCCGGTGTATACGGGAACGGGGTTGAGGAGTGTCTGATACTTTTTGTCCGAGCATAAAACGGTAAATTCATATCCCTTGCGGTCGGTTATTTTCTGTCTGCCGCTGCAGTCGGCACAGCCTCTTTTTGTCTTTACGGGACAGCAGCGAAAACGCATCAGAGGGGCGTGCCCGTATGCAATAAAGCCTGTCGGGAGTGTTCTTTTTATGTTCTTCATAAGCGAAAAGGACATTTCTGTTGAGAGTGTCATATCCTCAACACCCAGATGCTTATACTCACTAAGGCTCAGAGAATTTAAACATGCGAGCATTGCACCGCCGAGAGGAATAAGTCCTGCTTCAAGCGAAAGCTTTACTGCTCCTATATTCTCACAAAGGGTGTATTTCAAGCCTTGATTTTTAAGGGAAATAAGCTCCTGACCTGTCTTTTCTCCGTCGTTACCGTACAGCAGAACGGGAATTTCACACACA
This sequence comes from Clostridia bacterium, assembly GCA_017517135.1. Classification (GTDB taxonomy): domain Bacteria; phylum Bacillota; class Clostridia; order Oscillospirales; family Acutalibacteraceae; genus RUG806. Next base: position 23,752 of record JAFXAK010000023.1, on the reverse strand, counting down.
CAGCTTTCCTTGTATTTTACAAGAATTTCAGGGTGTTTTTTTATCTCCCTCAACGGCAGAATTATTTTTTTGGCATTTATTTTTTCGGGTATCTGCTCATATGCTTCAAAACGAAGTCTCAATTCAGGCTTCTCGGGTAAAGGAAATATATTTTCCTCTGTTGTCTCAGCCTCATAAAAGGTATATTCCCTTGCCTTTCCCGTTTCTTCCAAAAGCCGTTCGGCGGCCTCTCGTCTCAAAGCATTGAGTGCGGCAGCGGAAAGGGAAAGCCCGTCTTCAATATTGCATATTATCTCCCCTGCCGAAAAGGGTGTTGAGCCGAGCTTCAAGAGAAATCTTTTGACATATTCCTCATCCATACTGCGGTTTATTGCCGTCTGCGGTATTTCACCGTAAACACAGACCTCGTTTGTGCCGTCCGACATTTTAAGCATACACGGCTTGTCCGCTAAGGCTTCAAAGTACATATTTACCTGAGCCGCTTTTATTTCGTCCTTATACAATGCCTGTAAGGACGGTAAAACGCTGCTTGCGGACACAACATCCTCTTTTGTGCGGTAGCCGAACATATCGGGAGTCCTGTTTCCTGTTATATAGCCGTCCGTAAAGCCGCTTCTTGAAAAAACGCTTTTAAGTGCCGAAATATCGGGCTTTTCACCGTTCAACGCCTTTTTATAAGCCGTAACTGCAGCCGCCACATATTCGGGGCGCTTCATTCGTCCCTCTATCTTAAATGAGCACACTCCCGCCTTTTTCAGCTCCTCTATATGCTCAATAAGACACATATCCTTGAGCGACAAGGCATATTCCCGTTCAGCAGACCTGAAATTAAGTCTGCACGGCTGGGCACAAAGACCTCTGTTGCCGCTTCTGTCTCCGAGCGCTGAGGACATATAGCACATCCCCGAGGCACTCATACAGTGCGCTCCGTGAACAAAGACCTCTATTTCGAGATTTGTTGCTTTCCTTATCTGCCGTATTTCTTCTGAAGTAAGCTCCCTTGCGGGAACTACTCTCGAAAAGCCCATTTTTTCGAGCACTTCGGCTCCCTTTACATTGTGCACCGCCATCTGAGTTGAAGCGTGAAGCGGTATGTCGGGACAATGCTTTTTTATGAGTGAAACTGCCCCTAAATCCTGAACAATAACCGCATCTGCTCCGCTTTTGGCAATAAGACGAAGACAGTCTTCAAATGCGGGAATTTCCCTGTCCGTAATAAGCGTATTAAGGGTAATATATGCCTTTACACGCCTTTCGCGGCAGTAGCGCACCGCCTGTAAAAATTCCTCATCGCTGAAATTTTCGGCATTTCTTCTTGCATTAAAGGAAGATGCACCGAAATAGACCGCATCGGCACCGCTTTTGACTGCCGCATACAGCTGTTCTTTCGCTCCCACGGGAGCCAATATTTCAATTTTCTCGCAATTTTTAATCATAAAGCAATTCCGTAAAACTTATTTTCTTTATATATAATAAATTATCACGGCTTTGCAGTCAATCACATTTTGGAAATTCAGCTCCTTTTAAGCCGTACAAATGCGGCTGTTATATCGTCATTTCTGCCCGAAACGGACATTTCAAGAGAGTGTTCAACAACCGCACGGACTTTTTTCTCGGGTGTGTCTGCTTTTTTCGAGTGAAAAATTTTCTTGAACTGCTCGGGGGCTAAAACAGCCGCTCCGTCGGATATGAGTAAAACACAGTCTCTTTCAGACAGGTCAAGCTGTGTTTTCTTTATCTGAGCATCCTTTATTATACCCAAGGGCAGAGAGGACTGCTCAACAAGGGCTGTTCTCTCCCCTTTTTTAACAACGGAAAAAGCGGCTCCCGCCTTGTAAAACTCAGCCCTTCCCGTATACAGATTGATTTTCAGAACATCGAGTGTTGCAAGCGTTTCGTCGTCTGATTTTATCATCAAGGCACAGTTTATATTCTCTGCGGCACATTCCACAGAAAAGCCTGCAATAAGAAGCTTGTGCAAAAGAGAAGCCGTCATCAGCGAATCAAGGGCGGCTCTTTGTCCGCTTCCCATTCCGTCACTTAAAATCACATAGAAATTCCCTTTCCCGTCAAAAAAGCTCCGACATGTGTCTCCGCAGAATTTTTCTCCCGTACCTGTGTGAGAAAAGCAGGAAAACTCGGGGGTGAACACCGTTTTTTCACAGAAGCTCAGCACCGTACCTGTGTCGCCGTAGTCCGCCCTTTCGGGGAGCATATACTGTATATCCGTACGCAGATAAAGCTCCTCGCACAGATGTACATAATCGGGATTTTCGGGAAATGCCGTGCAGAAAACCTCTAAAAAGCTTCTGCCGAGGCTGTCCGTACGGGCAAGAAGAGAAGAAAAAGAAAAGCCCTCCTGTAAAAAGACCTCTCTTGCATATGTTGCGCTGACGGCATCCGTATAAAAGACCTCGTTTACATTCTCTGCCGTGTCCTCCAAAAGCCTTCCAACGCTTAAAAGCTGTGCGGAAACAAGGGCTTTTGTCTGCAAAAGCTTATGCTTTACAGCCTCATTCGCGTTGTATTCACACATATTTCTGCTGAAGCTCTCAGCTATTTCGTCTGTTTTTTCGCAGAAGGCTCTGACTATTTCCGGAAGAAGCTCAGAACTGATTTTTCCCTTTTTCACAAGATAAGAATTTGCCTGTCGGAAGGCCTGTTCTGTAGTTTTTCCGTTTTTATACCAACACAGCTCCCTTTTTGAACAGCATTCGCACACATCCTCTTTTACGCTGAGATAAATTGAAGAAACAGTAGTGGCTTCCGTTTTTGCAAGGGCAGAGGAAACCGTCATAACAGACTGTGCCATATCGCTTACTGCTCTTGCGGATTTTTTTATCCTGAAAGAAAGTATCTGCACAGCCTCATTTTCAAAGGCATCACGGCTTAAGGGTGAGAGCCTTTCGGCGGCTTTCTTCAGATAAGCCTTGGGAATAAGCATAAAAATCAGAACAGAAGCAAGGCTTTCTCCTACGGTAAAGGCTGCGGCATCGGGATTACCCCTGATAACGAGGGCGAGCATCTGAGAAATAAAAAAGCCTGCCGCCGCAGCACCCTTGCCGTATTCGGCAGAAAAACCCGAAAGCAGTCCCGATAAGGGATAAGAGAGCATAAGCTGCGGCTGAAATTCGGAAAAGCCCAATGTAACACCGCAGCATACCCCCGAAAGACTGCCCGAGGCTTCCTTTCCGCAATAGGAAAACAGCAGTATAACAAAGCCCGCCGCGATATGTGACACGGATACCCCGAAAACGGGAAAACCGTCCAGAAGCAGCAGAAGCACACCCACAAAAAACAGAAATGCGGCAGTTTCCGATGAAGTAAAATATATCTTTTTAAGTCCGCCCGAAAACATTATGAAAATCTTGTAGAAAAAGCAGGAAACAGCGGCACATATAAGGCTTTCACAAAGGCACACAAGCAGCTGAGAAGCCGCAGCACCGCCTGCAATGCTGATAAGAATACTGCTGAAAAGCAAGGCAAGAAAGCCCGTAAGGGTGTATATGTACATTCTGAAAAAGGGTTTTACGCTCCGCCCGGTAAAATATTTCACAAAGCAGATTACCGTAACGGCCCCCACATACTGCAGGGCAGTAAGCTGTGTACAGAAAACAAGATACCCGGCTGCCGCACCTAAAGCTGTGGGTAAAAGAAATTCGGGTGTTGCGGCTGAAACAAAGGCTGCCGAGAAAGGAGAAATTGTCCCCGCAAAGCTTATACTTCCCATAAAAAATGCCGTGAGTGCATAAAAAATGTGCCATACAAATTTTTTTAATTTTACAAGGGGAGATTTTTTAACTTTTTCCTTTATTTTTTCGAGTACCTCTGTCATATTTTTTCCTCTGTTTCTTCATTGTTAAGGTGACATCAGCAACTTAAAGTTACCGATGCTATATGATACTTGCCTTTGCGATAAAACCAAAGGTCTGTACCGGTAGGGAACGATGCCCACATCGTTCCGTATGGAGGGAAAGTAACTTTTACTTACCCATATTTTTTGTTTGATGTAATGCTGAAATTTTTACAAAAATAAAATTCTCTGCAATAAAAGATAGAATTTGCTGCAGGCGGAACGATGTGGGCATCGTTCCCTACCATTCGTAACCCGAAATCACAGTTAATCTCTTAAGTTGCTTGCGTTGACCGTCACCCTAAGATGTTAGCACTAAAAAAATAAAAAATATGTAAAAGTCAGAGTGTAAAAAGAATAAAATATATGTCTGAATTAAAAACAAACACAGACATAATGTATTTTTTCGCTGTTTTATCCTCTTTTTGGTGTTGCAAATTGATTATATTTTATTTATAATATATACTGTATAATTATTTTTAGTATGAAAAGAGAACACTATGGCTTTTGACAGATACTATAAAAAGAAAAACGATAATTTTCAGAACAGAAAAAAGGACTCTGATAACCGCCGTGACTTTTCAAAGGAAGAAAGGTCAGAGCCGCGTACCGACCTTATCATCGGCAGGAATGCGGTAAGAGAAGCACTTAAATCGGGCAGACCTGCGGATTCTCTCCTTGTTGAAAGAGGCGACAAGGGCGGTGCAATTCTCCCCCTTATAGCAGAATGTAAGGAAAAAGGGATAATCGTCAAAGAGGTTGATTCAAAAAAGCTTGATTTTATGTGCGGACATGCCAATCATCAGGGCGTTATTATGATTGCCGCGGCTCACGAATATTCAACGGTTGAGGCAATATTACAGGAAGCCGAGGATAAAAACGAGCCTCCCTTTATAGTTATATGCGATTCTCTCGAGGATCCCCATAACTTAGGTGCAATAATCCGTACAGCCGAGTGCTGCGGTGTCCACGGGATTATTATTCCCGAAAGAAGAAGCGTAAGCCTTTCGGGTATCGTGGGCAAGACCTCGGCAGGCGCACTCGAATATGTAAAGGTCGCAAGGGTTACAAATCTCACAAGCACAATAAAAGAGCTTAAAGAAAAAGGCATATGGGTATATGCCGCAGATATGGACGGTCAGGATTTCAGAAAAACGGATTTTTCGGGGCCGTGTGCTATTGTTATAGGCTCTGAGGGAGCAGGCATCAGCAGACTTGTAAAGGAAAACTGCGATGTTGTTGTGTCAATCCCTATGAAAGGGAAAATAAACTCCCTCAACGCCTCTGTTGCGGCAGCAGTACTGCTCTTTGAAGCCGCAAACAAACGATAAGGAGAAAAAACTATGAGTGAATATAAAGACTTTCTCGCACATTTCAAAGGGAAAATGAATTCTCAGCAGTCTGAAATTGCAAAAGAAGCTGTCCCCGAAGAAGAAAGTGTACAAAAAAATATAAAGACCACTCCTCTGCTGCAGACATCGGGAAATTCACAGGTACACATCCCTGATGCACCCGAAGAGGAGCCTGTAACCGAAAACAGCACAAGATTTATAAAAACAGGGGAAACACCCTTTGTGAGTACATCCGAAAATACAGATGCTCAGGAAGAAACAACAGATGTTGAAAAATACACCGACCGCCTTTCTCAGCGTTCAAAAGGCAAAAAGCGTTTTGCAAAAACGGGTGCCGTATCTTCATATGCAAAAAATCATTCGTCCGATTCATCAACCGAAAAATTCATAAAGCTTCCTGAAAATGAAGAGGAGCCTGACACAGAAAGGGCTGTCTCTGAAGAAGCACAGGAGACCGACGAAAAAACAAAGCCGCTCGTAATCTCCGAGGACTTCGGTGATATTCTTGAAGAAGCAGGTGAGCCCACAAAATATTTTGATTCCGAAAAGGGCTCTCTTATGCGGGAAATTGCACTCACCGCAAATGACGATATCCGTCAGAATCCCGATCAGCTTATGATGGAGGGCTTTGATACTTCCGAACAGGAAGAAAAAGCCAGACAGGAAGCCTTGGAAGAAGAAAAAAGGCTTGAGCAGGAGCTGTCTGAGGTACGCCGCAAAAGAGTAAACAGCTTTCAGTTCTGGAACAAGAGCGGCCATTCAGACGGAGCACAGGTTGACGACGAAAAGTTTTCTGCCGATGCGGAAAAAACCTCTCTGCCTATGTTCTTAAAGCCTGTTGCAGACAAATTATCGGCAAATTTCGAGCACCTCAGCAATGACTTTATTCAGCTTGACAGCGAGGAATTTGAGGAATTTGAGTCAAGAAAAAAGGTTTTCACCTCTCTTCTTGAAACAAGAAGGCGTACCCTGTTCAAAACAGCGGCAGTTGCCGTTTCAGGTATTATTCTCCTTGTCATAAACATCCTTACAAGTGTTTCGGCAGCAGAGAATGCGGGCTTCTTCACCCTTTTCGGCGGAGAGAGTGCAGTTTATGTTGCAATAAACCTTATAGCCCTGCTTATCTGCTGTGTGCTTCTTGCAAAGGAGCTTAAAAACGGCTTGTTCTCTCTTCTGAAAACACATCCGAAAACAGATACCGCGCTTCTTTTTATGATGGTATCTGCTCTCATTCAGAGTATTGCTTCTTTCTTCACACAGCTTAAAATAGAAGAAAATTACCATATCTATGCTTCCGCGGTAATTCTCTTATGTGTACCCTACCTCGCAGGAAAGCTTTTCTATTACGACAACATCCGTCATTGCTTCAAGGCGGCAGGTGCAAAGAGTGAGAAATCATATCTGCGCCGCGTTTCCGATGAAGAGACCGTTTCTTCCCTGCTTCGTGACAACGAAAGTAAGGATGCAAATGTTGTTTATTCGGGAAAAACAAGATTTATAAGCAATTTCCTCGGAAGAAGTGCAAAAAGTGCCGTCGGCAGTATGCCCTCGTCAAGAACTGTTCTCATCTGTATTGCAGCTTCCGTTTTAGCGGGTATCATTGCCTGGATAGCAAAGGGCGGTTTCCTGTATGCTCTCAGCGGTATGACGCTGTGTGCAGCCCTTTCCTTCCCCGTAAGCTGTATCACAGCAACAGGCTTCTTCATTTCAAAGGAAAATAAAAAGCTTTCTCTTAAAACCTCTTTTGTTCATTCATATACGGATGCCCGCGACTTTGCGGCGGTTGACGATATTGTTATAAGCACAGACGAGCTCTTCGAGGCTGAAATTACAAATATCCTCACCGCAAAGGGTGTCAATGACAAACAGGCACAGTTTTGTGCCGCAGTTCTCACAAGCAGCGTATACTCTCCCGTTTCATCTGCTTTCAAAGCAAGCGTTTCAGGTCTTGAGGACCGCTTCCCCAAGGTTGAGGACTATGCTTATGAATACAAATTAGGTCACTCAGCATGGATTCAGAACTGCCGTGTGCTCTTAGGCTCCGCGGCATTGCTTGTAAATCACAATGTCAAGGCTCCCGATGAAAATGCGGCAATGCATTTCCTTAATGAAAACGAAAAACCGCTTTTCCTCTCTCTTGAGGGTAATTTTGCGGCAATGTTCGCAGTAAAATATTCCTGTAAGGCAGATGTGCGCGAAAATCTGCGTTCTCTTGTTGAAGCAGGCACAAATATTCTCATTTCATCTAACGATCCCAATATAACAGAGGAATACGCCGAGCAGCTTTTAGGATTACCTGCAAACAGCGTGAGAATTATCTCCCCTGCTGCGGTTGAAAAGCTCAACGGTGCAAAAAATACAGTTACCGACAAAGAGGATGCGGGAATTGTGTTTACATCCTCCTTTGATTCACTCTGCCGCTGTGCGGGAGCCGCTTTGAGACTTGACAGAACAAAGAAGCTGTGCAAGGGAATATGCGAGGGCGGAGCATTTGTGGGACTTGTACTTTCTCTCATACTTGTTATAACAGGCGCATTCTCCTCAACAGCCGCTTTTATGCCCGTGCTCTTGCAGATAGTCTGGCTCATCATCTGCTTCGGTGTTCCCTTTGCTTTAGGCAATACCGCAGTCAGAAAGGGGGCAAAGAGCGTACATACCGTAAAACAAAGTGAGCCTCAGTCAGATTTTATGGCTATGTCAGACGAAACAGAAGAAAGTAGAAATACTGCTGATGACGATCCTGCTCCCATAAGTGAAGCTATTGAAGAAAAAGAAGCTCCCTTAAAAGGCTTTTTATCGGCAATCAGAAAAGGAGCTTCATCTCTGTCTTCAATAAAGCTTAGCAAAAATGAAGAATACAGCGAAGAGCCCGTAAAAGCTCAGGAAGAAAAGGGCGTTAATGTAAATGAAAACGATTTTTCACAGCTTCCCACCCAAAAGAAGTTCTCTCTTTTCGGTGATTTCGCTGAGAGAAACGAACGCAAAACCGAAAAACAGCTTCAGGAAGAAAAAAGAAGTCTGAACGAAACTCTGCATTTCACTCCTCCCGAAATGCCCGAGCCTCCCGTTTTCAATCTCCCCGAAAAGGAAAAAGAGGAAGACGATCCCCTCAATGCTAAATTCGTTCCCCCCGAGGATAACACTCCCATAAACATTTATGATGATGCTCTTTTCAGCCGCTACGAGGATGACAACATCTTTGCGGGACTTAAAGAGGAGAGCAGAAAGAAATTTGAATTCTGATTTTTCAAAGGTGTAAAAAATGGATAAAAACAGATTAGCACCCACTCCCCCTATGGGCTTCAACACCTGGGACTGCTACGGTGCGGCAGTAAATGAAGAACAGCTTCTCAGCAATGCCCGTTTTCAGGCTGAAAACCTTAAAGATTACGGCTGGATATACTGTGTATGCGACATACAGTGGTACGAGCCTACGGCAGACTGCTATTATTATCACAATTTCACGGAGCTTGAAATGGACGAATACAGCCGTCTTATGCCTGCTCCCAACCGTTTCCCGTCCGCTGCAAACGGCAAGGGCTTCAAACCTATAGCAGACGAAATACATTCTCTCGGACTTAAATTCGGTATACATATTATGCGAGGTGTTCCCCGTCAGGCAGTCCACCGCAACACGCCCACAAAGACTGAGGGAGTAACTGCAAGGGATATCGCTCTGCAGTTTTCCGTATGCCCGTGGAATACGGATATGTACGGAGTAAACTATGAGGCTAAAGGCGCTCAGGAATATTACAATTCCCTTTTCGAGCTTTACGCCTCCTGGGGCGTTGACTTTGTTAAGGTAGACGATATCGCAAACACCGAATTCTTACCCCACAAGCCCTATTCTGCCGAAAAAGAGATAGAAATGATAAGAAAAGCTATTGATAACTGCGGCAGAGATATAGTCCTCAGCCTCTCCCCCGGCCCTGCTCCCATTGACCACGCAGAGCATCTTAAAAAATATGCAAATATGTGGAGAATGTCGGGCGACTTCTGGGACACAAGCGAGGCACTCAACCATATGTTTGAGCTTTGCGAAAAATGGTATCCGCATGTAGGAACAGGCTGCTGGCCCGACTGCGATATGATTCCTTTAGGCACAATACAGCTTACCGAGATACTCCCCGAATACCGTGCAAGAAAAACCCGATTCACCGTAGGTGAGCACTATATGCTGATGAATCTGTGGTGCATCTTCCGCTCTCCCCTTATGTTCGGCGGTGAAATGACAATGCTCGACTCTTTCACGCTGTCACTTCTGCAGAACAGAGAGCTGCTCGAAATAAATCAGCACTCATCCGAAAACAGACCTGTTGCTTCCGACAAAGAAAAAGCAGTATGGACCTGTAAGGACAAGGACGGCAATACTGTGGTTGCCCTCTTCAACCTCAAAAACGAAGAACAGGAAATCTCTGTATCGGCAAAGGATTTGGGTATTGATAAAATCGAAGCTGCATATGATTTATGGACAAAAAAAGAACAGCCCATAAACTCCGACAAGCTCAATTTTACCGTTGACGGCAGAAATACCCGTATTTTCAGGCTTAAATAATAATAAAAATTGCCGATAGCGGTAATTTTTTACATCAATACAAAGCCCATACACCAATCAAATTAAGGTTTTTGCTGCAAAATCTGGGTTACGAATGGTAGGGGACGCTGCTCACAGCGTCCCGTTATACAGGAAGGGTTATTTCCGTTTATACATTTGTTTTTTACAGACAATAAATTGGTTGTATAAAAGTTAGAATTCCCCTTATGCGGGACGCTGTGAGCAGCGTCCCCTACCATGACGAAGACGGAATTGCAGACAAAAACGAAAATTTGCTGTATATTGCATAAAAAATCACCTGCACACAGCAAGTGATTTTTTTACTTTTATTTTACGCTTTTTCTGCAATAGCTGCAGTTGTTGTTTGAATCGGGATAAGCTGTTGCTCCGCAATGGGGGCAGGTTACAAGGGTGTCTGTTTTCGCGTATTCGTATTGCTTACCCGCGTTTTTATATACCGATTCTCTTTTTTCCTGACGGGCAAAGTCTTCCTTTTCTTTTTTGTTTTTCTTAAAGATAATAAAGATAATTGCACCGACTGCGGCAATTCCGATAACAATCAGCAATATTCCCGTAACTGAAAATGTGCTTTTTTCGGGAATAGATACTATATCATTTGCATCATCATATATTATAACATTATCAGGACCGGCCTGTGTTATCTCTTCATAGGTATAATAGCTTTCCTCACGGTACATTATTTCTTTAGCAGATGCTGAAAAGGCGGTTGAAAAAATCTTTGCATAGTCTCCGCCGTAGGACAGCTGCTCTTGTGCATTATCGAGCAGAATATCGCAGGCGTAGTCATCCATAATGCTTTCTGCATCATATCCGCTTATATACCATAATTCATATTCACGGTTTTCGTCCTCTATATAAAGCAGAATGAAATGCCCCTCATCCTCACCGAAAAGCTCTATATAGCGGTCATACAGATATGTGTTTACCGTGTCATAATCGGGGGAAGTGTCTCCGTCAAGGTCATTGGTGAAAATTATATAGGGCTGAACTCCCGTCTGTGAATAGAAATCCTTTAAGCCCGATATGAGAACTTCCTCGTTTTCCTCGGTTATTGCATCTTCAATTGTACATTCATAATATGTGTCAATGGGCTTACACAAGGCTTCGTCGAGCGGATCCATCTCAACAATTTCCGTGTGGATAATCTCGGTATAATTTTCATATACAGGTACATCCGAAAAAAGTATCTCTCCCGACGGCAATATTACACTTGCAAAAAAGAAAACAATAAAAATCAGAAATACAAATATTCCTGCACAGCCTGCACCGCCGAAGCCGCCGTAGCCCACATATGGTCTGCCCCACCGCCTGCCGAAAAACGGACCGTAATGAGGTCTGTGCGGGGGTGGTCTGTGCGGTGGGCCGCCAAAGCCCCCGTGTCCGGGTCCGCCGAAGCCGCCGCCCGGCCTGTGTCCGCCTGAAAAGCCTCCCGACGGTCTTGCACCGCCGCCGAATGAACCGCCTCTTCCTCCGCCGAAAGAGCCGCCGCCGTGTGAGCCGCCGCCGAAGCCTCCGCTTCTTCCTCCGCCTGCAGGTCCCGGCATAAACATAACCACCTTTCAAAAAAACTTGTTTATTTGCTTATATTTTAGCATATTGACGATTATTTTTCAATAAACACTTGATTTTTTTACTATTTATATATATTATAATATTAATAATAAATCATTATAAAAGAGAGGAGGCCTTGAAATGCCTGAATTTACATATGAGATAGTCAAGCACATCGGTGTTATTTCAGAGGGCTCAGGCGGCTGGGCAAAGGAGCTTAACCTTATCAGCTGGAACGGAAAAGAACCCAAATACGATATTCGTGACTGGGGCCCCGAACACGAAAAAATGGGCAAGGGTATAACCCTCTCGGCAGCAGATGTCAAGGCTCTTAAAGAGCTTCTGGCAGATGTTGAATAATCAGCATAAAAACACAGAAAGGGTGTCTTCGCTCCGGTGAAGGCACCCTGAATTTTTTGTTTTACTTTTTAAGAAATATGTAGTATAATAAATTAAATATATATTTTTTACTGAGGAAAAAATACTATGAAAAAGAGAAGCTTCTCAAGAACAAAAAAATCCTGTTATTTTGCATATCTTGCAACGGCATCGGTTTTCTCTATGCCGCCGCTGCTTTTTGTTACATTCCGCGATATGTACGGCATATCCTACACCCTTTTGGGAACGCTTGTTCTTATAAATTTCTGCACTCAGCTTACAATCGATTTGATTTTCAGCTTTTTCACAAAATACTTCAACATACATAAAACGGTTATCGCAATGCCGCTTATCACAAGTGCGGGACTTTTCATATATGCCTTAGTGCCGTCGTTTTTCCCCGACATTGCATACTTGGGACTTGTTGTCGGTACCGTGATTTTCTCTGTCTCGGCAGGTCTTTGCGAGGTGCTGATAAGTCCTATAGTTGCGGCAATCCCGTCGGACACTCCCGACAAGGATATGAGCCTGCTTCACTCCCTTTATGCTTGGGGAGTTATGAGCGTTGTTATAATAAGCACCGTTTTTCTCACCGTTTTCGGCAGAGAAAACTGGATGTTCCTCACGCTATTCTTTGCGGTGATACCTCTTTTTGCGGCATATCTCTTTGCCACCTCTCCTATGCCCGAGCTTAATTTAAGCCACGCCGCATCAACACAGAAAACCAAAAACGCAAAGGAAAAAAATATCGGTCTCCTGCTTTGCTTAGGCTGTATTTTCCTCGGCTCTGCGGCTGAAAACACAATGTCGAACTGGATTTCGGGATATATGGAAAATGCCCTCAATATCCCCAAGGCCTGGGGAGATATATGCGGTATGGCTCTGTTTGCAATTCTTTTAGGGCTTGGCAGAACTCTTTATGCCAAATACGGCAAAAACATTGTAAACACTCTTTTAGTTTCTATGATATGTGCGTTTGTGTGTTATATCACTGCAGGACTTTCGCAGAATGTTATTTTATCCTTTATTGCCTGTGTGCTCACAGGCTGCTGTACCTCAATGCTGTGGCCCGGTACTCTTATAATGATGGAGGAAAAGCTCCCCGCCTTAGGTGTTGCGGCATACGCTCTTATGGCGGCAGGCGGAGATTTCGGTGCATCCGTTGCTCCGCAGCTATTGGGAATTGTGGTCGATACTGTAAGTGCATCCGATTCAGCCTTAAACCTTGCCGAAACACTCTCCCTTACCCCCGAGCAGATAGGAATGAAGGCAGGTATGCTCACAGCCTCACTTTTCCCGTTCCTCGGTATGTTCCTGCTTATATATATAAAGAAATATTTTTCAAAAAAAGAGATAAAATAAGCTATGTATCTTCTTCGGCTTCCCCGTGTTTTTGAGGAAAAGCAAGAAAGTGCTTCAACAAATGCGGATATGAAAAATATAATATATTCCTCGTCTGAGCCTCTCTTTATGTGCCTTAGTGCAAAAAAGCAGTCCTCGGGCAGAGGCAGGCTCGGCAGAAGCTTCTTTTCCCCGTCGGGGGGACTGTATTTTTCCGTCTCCTACCCCTTAAACGGTGATGAAACGGACATCCCCTGCCTTACTCTGCTTTCGGGCCTTGCGGTACATAAGGCTCTGAAGGACTTATATAACTGTGAAACCGTAATAAAATGGCCGAATGACATTTACCTTAACGGAAAAAAGCTGTGCGGAATTTTATGCGAATTAGTCGTTTCACACGGAAAAATGACAGCCGTTGCGGGAATAGGAATAAATATTTCTCTTTCAAAAGAGGAAATCCCCGTGGAATTACGGGATATTATGACTTCCCTTTCGATTGAGGGCTTTTCTGCTGAAAAAGAAGTACTTATGAAAAAAATTGTTCAAAGCCTTGATGAATATATTTACAGTCAAAAACAGCTTTATTCCCTGAATGAAGCCTCACTTGACGAAATCCGCACACTTTTACGCGCCTTTGACAGAAAAGTAAAATATACCCTTGACGGAGAAATAAAAGAGGGTTATATAACCGACATTCAGAAAAACGGTGCCGCCGTAATGAAAACAAACGACGGCGAAGAAATAATTATTTCATACGGTGAAGTGAATTGAAGTAATAAGTAAGAAGTAATAGTGAAAAAGTATGGAACCTGCGGTTGGCATTTTAAAAATCCAAGACGCAAAGCGTCTTCCTCAATTATTCATTATTCAATATTCATCATTCATTATTCATTAAAAAATTGTTTCGCTTATTCTTTCGCAGCACTCAGGAGAATATTTAAACTCCGATATATGCTCGCCCTCGTAAAAATACTTTTCGTTGAAACTGAGCGGTTTTTCACCGCCGTGGTCAACTATAACAAGCTTTATTTTCATTCTTTCGGGAATAATATTTTTGATATAAACCGCGGCATACTCCCCCTCGGTCACCTCCGGATTGAACTCGGCAAGCCCTGCAAGATTGGGGGTAAGCTCAACAAAGATGCCGTAATTTTCAACAGACCGCACAATTCCCGGGACAGTTTCTCCCACGCTGAAAAGTGAAGCGTTTTCTTCCCAGGTGCCGAGCAGTTCCTTATGTGTAAGCGTTATTCTTCCCTTTTCGTCCTTTGATTTGACTATTGCCTTTATCTGCTGGCCGACAAAAAATCGCGCGGACGGATGGGGTATACGCGACACCGATATACAGTCTATGGGCATAAGCGCACTTATTCCGGCACCTATGTCGCAGAAAACACCGAAGCTCTCTATATGGCTTACCTTTACATCTATAATGTCACCGGGAGAGAGAAGGTCTATATACTCCCGCATACATTTCTCCTGTGCTCTTTTTCTTGAAAGCACGGCATAAAAATTCCCGTTTTCATTCTTTTTCAGAGCCGTGATTACAAAGCATACGGGTTTTCCCACACGGGAGATGAGGGCAATATCTCTCACGCTTCCGTCTTCAATTCCCACAGCACCCTCGTTTCTCGGAATAATTCCTTTCATAATACCTAAATCTATATGTAAGGCGTGCTCCTTATCGCATAAAAGCACTCTCGATTCAAAAATTGTTTCCTGATTTATTGCATCCTTTATCGAGGAAATGCCCGATAAACTCCCCTTGCTTGCGGGAACAGTCTGTTTCATACCCTCAGGTAAAAATTCATTCATATATATTTTCCTTTCCAAAATAACTTTCTTGTTAAAATAGTATTTAACTTCTTACAAAAGTATGCTAAAATATAATGAAACTGCAAAAAGGGGATTTTTTATGGATGTCCGTGTCGGTGATATACTCGAAATGAAAAAACAGCATCCCTGCGGCTCAAAACGCTTTATAGTGCTGAGAAGCGGAATGGATTTCAAGATAAAATGCGAAAAATGCTCCCATGAGGTTATGGTGGCAAGAAGCAAGGCTGAAAAAAATATAAAAAAGATAATAAGAGAAGAAAATGCTGAATAAACTCAAAAATGTTGAAGAAAGATTTGATACAATAAACGAGCTTCTTTGTGACGGTGAGATTGCTACGGATATAAGCCGCAGCACCGCTTTGCTAAAGGAGCTTAAAACACTTACACCCATTGTTGAAAAATACAGAGAATATAAGAAGAATATTTCCGACCTTAATGAAGCAAAAGAATTGCTCGATATGGGCTCTCTCGATAAAGAAATGAAGGAATTGGCTCTCGAGGAAATGGAGGAAGCCAAGAAAAACAGCGAAAGAAATTACGAGGAACTGAAAATTCTCCTTTTACCCAAGGATAAGAATGACGACAGGAATGTTATCGTTGAAATCCGTTCGGGTGCAGGCGGTGAAGAAAGTGCATTGTTTGCATATGTTCTTTTCAGAATGTACTCAATGTATGCCGAAGCAAAAGGATTTAAAACCGAAATTCTCAACTCAAATCCCACACAGTTAGGCGGCTTCAAGGAAGTAAGCTTTATGATTTCGGGCGAGAGTGCATATTCCCGCTTCAAATTTGAAAGCGGTGTTCACCGTGTACAGAGAATCCCCGTAACCGAATCAAACGGAAAAATACAGACCTCCACCGTAACGGTTGCTGTTTTAGCGGAAGCCGAAGAGGTTGACATAGAGATAAATCCTGCCGATCTGCAGATAGACACCTTCCGTTCCTCGGGTGCGGGCGGTCAGCATGTAAACAAAACAGAATCCGCAATAAGAATTATCCATATTCCCACAGGCACGGTTGTTGAATGTCAGGACGAGAGAAGCCAGTATAAAAACAAGGACAGAGCTATGAAAATTCTGCGGTCGCGTCTTCTTGATGCCGAAAGGGAAAAGCAGGAAAAGGAAATAGCAGGTGAGCGGCGTTCACAGGTCGGCACGGGTGACAGAAGCGAAAGAATCCGTACCTATAACTACCCCCAGGGCAGAGTTACCGACCACAGAATAGGTCTCACATTATATAAAATAGAGGCAATACTCAACGGCTCACTTGACGAGCTTATAGATGCCTTGATTACTGCAGATACAGCCGAAAAGCTGAAAAACGCAGAGGGTTAACAGTATGAAAACCGAATTTTTCAGAATACGAGATGTTCACAATCAGAAAAATGAAATAGAGAAAATTGCTTCGTTCATAAAAAACGGAGAGGTTGTTGCAATCCCGACGGAAACGGTATACGGCCTTGCGGCAGATGCTTTCAATGAAAATGCCGTAAAAAAGATTTTTGAAGCAAAGGGCAGACCTACAGACAATCCGCTGATTGTCCATATTTCAAAGCTTGAGGATATATATTTACTGGCTGAAAAGGTCCCCGAAAAGGCGATAAAATTAGCCGAAAAATACTGGCCGGGACCTCTTACGATTATTCTGCCGAAGAAAAAATGTGTATCAGATGTTGTCAGCGGAAATCTGCCGACAGTTGCGGTGCGTTTTCCGGCACATAAAGCGGCTCAGGCTATAATTGAAGCGGCAGGCACTCCGCTTGCAGCACCGAGTGCGAATATTTCGGGCTTTCCGAGCCCTACCTGCTTTCAGTATGTTGAGGACGATATGACAGGCAGAGTAAGTGCCATAGTTGACGGCGGAGACTGCGAATGCGGTATTGAATCCACCGTTATAACACTCGCAACCGAGCCGCCCACGCTTTTAAGACCGGGTGCTGTTACTCCCGAGCAGCTCAGAGAGGTTTTGGGTGAAATAAAAATAGACAAGGCGGTGCTCAATCCCCTCGAAAAGAATGCCGTTGCTTCTTCCCCCGGAATGAAGTATCAGCACTATTCCCCCAAAGCTGAATTGAGCATAGTAAGAGGAAATCTATCTCAGTTTATCTCGTATGTAAATGAGCATAAGTCCGAAGCCGATTTCGTGCTGTGCTTTGAGGGTGAAGAAGACAAAATGCCCTTGCCGTCCGTCACCTTCGGAACAAGCGATGACAGCTTCTCTCAGGCAAAGCGTATCTTTGATGCTTTAAGAGAGCTTGACGAAAAGGGAGCAAAAAAGGTCTTTGTCCGCAAGCCTTACGAGAGCGGTGTGGGACTTGGAGTATGCAACCGTCTGTACAGAGCCGCCGCATTCAGGTTTCTCAATGATGAAAAAGAGAAAAAGGGCGTTATTTTAGGTCTTTCGGGTGCCTCCGGCTCGGGTAAAAGCTTTGTTGCGGCATATTTTACCGAAAAGGGTGCCGTAACGGTTGATGCGGATAAGATAGCAAGAGAAATAACCGCAAAAGGCTCCCCTGTCCTTGAAAAATTAGCTCTTGCCTTCGGTGAGGATATTCTCTCCCCCGACGGTGAGTTAAACCGCCGAAAACTTGCTTCAAGAGCGTTTGCAGACGAAGAAAAAACCGCTCTTCTTACCTCGATTACACACCCCGAAATAATAAAACGCTGTAAAGAGCATTGTGAAACGGCGGCAAACGAGGGTAAAACCGTAATTCTTGATGCTCCCCTGCTGTTTTCATCGGGACTTAACGAAATTTGTGATTATTCTCTGCTCGTTTTCGCTCCCGAGCAGGTGCGTATTGAGAGAATAAGAGAACGCGACAAAATAAGCGATGAGGAAATTAAAAAACGCTTCTCGGCTCAGCTAACAGAAATGTCACTTGCCGAAAAAGCGGATTTTAAGATAAAAAATTATCATCCGTATGATGTATATGAGGAAATCAGACGGGTTGAAAGAAAAATTTTTAAATAAGGAAGTGCCTGAAATGGAAGAAAACAGAGCTGAAGCTCTCAGAAACGAACTTTTTATGAAGAATGAACACGCTTCAAAGAAAATTACTGCCGAAGAAACAGCCGCCGCAGATAATTTCTGCGAGGGCTACAAGGATTTCCTTGATGCGGCAAAAACAGAAAGAGAAGCCGTCAAGGTTACAATAGAGCTTGCAAAGGCAAACGGCTTTATTGAATTCAAGGCAGACAGAAAATATGCGGCCGGCGAAAAGGTTTATCTCAACAACAGAGGTAAGTCCGTAATCCTTGCAGTTATAGGCTCAAGAGACCTCGAAGACGGTGTAAAGATTGCAGCAGCACACATAGACTCTCCCCGTCTTGACTTAAAGCCCAACCCCTTATATGAAGAGGCAGACACCGCCCTTTTCAAAACTCACTACTACGGCGGTATCAAAAAATATCAGTGGACTGCTATCCCTCTCTCTCTTCACGGTGTTGTTATCAAAAAGAAGGGTGAAACGGTTGAAATCAATGTCGGCGAAGACGAAAACGATCCCTGCTTTGTTATAAGCGATCTTCTCCCCCACCTTGCTTCAAATCAGATGAAGAGCACTATGTCCGAGGGCATCAAGGGTGAAGGCCTCAATGTTCTCGTAGGCAGCCGTCCCTTTGACAACACAGATGCAGCACAGAATGTAAAGCTCAATGTTCTCAGTATTCTCTTTGAGAAATACGGCATCATGGAAGAGGATTTCCTCAGCGCAGAGCTTGAAATAGTTCCCGCCTTCAAGGCTCGTGATATCGGCTTTGACCGTTCTCTTATCGGTGCATACGGCCACGACGACAGAGTTTGTGCTTATCCCGCACTTATGGCGGCTCTTGACACGGATACTCCCGAATACACAGTTTTAAGCGTTCTCACAGATAAGGAAGAAACAGGCTCTGACGGTAACACAGGTCTTAACTCCTCATATCTCAAGTTCTTTATATATGCACTCGCTGACTGTCAGGGTGCAAAGGGCTACAAGGTGCTTTCCAACTCAAAGTGCCTTTCTGCAGATGTAAATGCCGCATATGACACAAACTTCCCCGAGGTTTTCGAAAAGAACAACACAGCCTTCGTAAACAGAGGCGTTGTTATCACCAAATACACAGGTGCAAGAGGCAAATCGGGCACATCGGATGCTTCTGCTGAATTTATGGCAGAAATAAGAGAGCTTCTTGACAGGAAAAATGTATGCTGGCAGACAGGCGAGCTCGGCAAGGTTGACGAGGGCGGCGGCGGAACGGTTGCCAAGTATGTTGCATCTCTGAATATGGATGTTGTTGACATCGGTGTTGCAGTAATCTCAATGCACGCTCCCTACGAAACAGTTTCCAAGATAGATGTATATATGACCTACAGAGCTTGCTACGAATTCTTTAACGATTAATAAATAAAGGTATAATTATGTATAAGGTCAATCCCGAGGCTTTTAACGGTGTTTTCGTTATGCCAAAACGGCTTGCGGACGAATTTCTTATTCTGTCCTCCGAAAAGCAGTTAAAGGTTTTACTGTATTTATATTCTCACGCATATGAAACCCCGTCCGAGGAGGAGGTTTCGTCTGCAACAGGCATAAAAAAAGAAGAGCTTCCCGATATATTCTCATATTGGGAAGACCTCGGTATGCTTATAAAAAGCGATGCACAGCTCTTTGTTACAAAAAATGAAGTCAGCAATAAAAGGGAAAATATAAGCGTTCCCGAAGAAAAAGAGCCTAAAAAAGAAAGAATAAATCTGAAACCCTCAAAGCCCACACACGAAATGATAAGAAAGCGTATCGTGGAATCCGAGGAAGTGAGGGTACTGTTTTCCGAAGCACAGCAGTGCTTGGGAAAAACAATCGGTATGGGCGATCAGGCTTCTTTGCTGCTTTTGTATGATTACTACGGTCTTCCCATTGAAATCATACTCGCTATATGTGAATTTGCCCGTACTCACAATAAAAGCCATAATATGAATTACATATATAAAATGGGCGTTGACTGGAGCGAGAGAGAAATAGATACCATTGAAAGAGCCGACGCGGAATTCAAGAAAATTGAAGCCGTGAACGGTGCGTGGGGTGAATTCTGTGCCGTTACCGGTATGAAGAAATCAAAGCCCACCTCGGCGCAGTCAAAATATCTCGCTATATGGATAGACGAATGGAAATTCCCGATGAATATTCTCTCCCTTGCCTTCGAGGAAATGTCGAAATATAAGGGCGATGATATAAGCTTTCAGTATATGCATAAGATTTTATCCGCATGGCACCTGAAAAATGTGAAAACACCTGAGGATGTACAAAAGCTTCAGGCGGATTTTGCCGATATGCAGGATAAAAAATATGCATCAAAAAACAAAAAGGATGTCTACGGCTCTGTAAAGCCTAAGGCAAAAGAGTCTGACAAAAAGGCTTCATACGATATTGAAGCCGCTATGAAAAAAGCAAAAACCACAGTACCCGTATTCAAGAAAAGGGAGAAACGCTGATGCCTTACACTAAAGAAATTTTTGAAAAAGCACAGGCTATAATAGAAAGAAGAAAAGCAGATGCCGAAAATGCCGCCGAGGCAAAAAGGCGTATGTTTGATTCCCTTGAGCCTGACTATAAAAAATGGAAAAATGAAATGATACTTTCCGTCAGGGATGTCATAAAGGCTATTGATATGAATCCTCTCGACTCCCCTAAATTCATTCAGGAGCAGAAAATGAGAAATCTCAACGCTCAGCAGGAAATAAAGCTTCTGCTGAGAAAAAACAATTTAGCCGACGATTATTTAGAGGTACACTACAGCTGTCCCAAATGCAACGATTCGGGTGTTGACGGCTCACATCTGTGTGAATGTCACATAGAGCTTCTCAAAAAGCTGGCATTCGACGAGGCAGGCGAAAAATCTCCTCTCAAATTCTGCAGCTTTGAGGATTTCAAGCTCGAATATTATTCGGATAAATACGAAAAGGAAACCGCTTCCTCTCCGAGGGACAGAATGTTCTCCATTTTTGAATACTGCAAAATATATGCAGCTTCCTTTGAGACATCAACCTCCCCGTCACTCATTTTCTCGGGTGAAACGGGGCTCGGTAAAACTCACCTCTCTCTTGCAATAGCGGGTGAAGTCATAAAAAAGGGCAACAAGGTGCTTTATAACTCTGCACAGAACATATTTAACGAGCTGCAGAAGGACCGTTTCTCGAAAAATTCAGACGGACAGTATGAAGCACTCATTTTAGAGTGTGACCTGCTCGTTATTGACGACCTCGGTGCGGAATTTCCCACCTCATTCACCCAGGCGGCACTTTATAACATAATCAACACAAGAATAAATCTTTGTTTACCCACGATAATCAGCACAAATTTAGACCATAAAGAGCTTGAAGAAGCCTACGGCAGACGAATTGCATCAAGACTTATCGGTGAATATTCAACCCTTTATTTCAGCGGTACAGATATACGCCAGCAAAAAAACGAAGACTGACGGAGAAAGTAAATGAGTACTCAGACCGAAACAAATATACAGTCTGATGATATAAAGGTCCTCAGACAGCTTGAACAACAGAATAAAAACTATCTTTCCCCCAAGGATTATGTTGCATATGTCCTTTCGGGCACGGGAGACAAGAACTGGGAATCCTTTTCGGGTGCAAATCTTGACTTTTTCAACCGTACAATGGTCGGTGCCTCTGCTGCAACATTGAGTGCGGCAAGTGTTATCTGTACCTTTGCGGACACCTTTGACAATGCAATTTCGGGTCCCATTCTTGACAGAACAAGAACCCGTTGGGGCAGAGTGCGTCCCTATCTTATACTCACCCTGCCCTTATGGTTCATAAGCACATTCACTCCCTGGGTGCTTCCCGCAGGCCTTTCACAGCTAACCTATCTTATTATCTATGCGGTAATAAACTACATAGGCTCAATAGCAAACTCCTTCTATACCCCGGCATACTCGGCACTTCTTTATAATCTTACACCGAATGTACAGGAAAGAAACCGCCTTATCGCAACTGATACATATGTTGACCTGCTCGGTGTGTGGCTGCCGTCTCTTTTCCCCTTCTTTGTTGACTTTCTGCCCGAAACTATAGCAAGAAGAAATATCTATATGGTCGCCGCACTCATATTCATTGCAATGGTAATTATTTTCCGTGTGTACGGCTTCTTCACATTAAGAGAAAGAGTTCCGCTTGCTTCAAGAACTCAGATGAATGAGGTAAGCGTGTGGAAATCCCTCAAGCAGGTAGCATCGTGTAAGCCTATGTGGATTCTCCTCATAAAGAGCTTTTTCGGTGTGGGAAAGGCAGTAGGTGCAAGAATACAGAACGACTTCTGGCTTAACTGCTTCGGTAAAATTTCTTACGGCACTATAGCAGGTCTGTTTACGGGACTTCCCTCTTATTTTGTACTCCCCTTGGCTCCCAAGCTTACAAAGAAAATGGGACTTAAAAATCTTGCCTCCTTCAGCTATCTTTTCTGCGGAATTTCCTATTTTATAATGTTCCTTGTGGGCTATGCTCCCACTAAAAAAACATGGATAAATGTTACATGGGTTACCTTTGCACTTACCGTCTGCGGAAGCCTCAACAGCGTTCAGAGATATTCCTCAACCGCTCTCACGGGAGATATGTATGACTATGTTGAGTGGAAAACGGGTATAAGAAACGAGGGTATACTCTCCGCGGCAATGGGATATATAAGCCTCATAACAAATCAGGCGGCAACTCTTATAAGCGGCGGTCTTATCACACTTATGAAGATAAAATCCGTATATTCCCCCGGCGGTCAGCTTATAAGACAGACAGATCCGAAAATGCTTCGCAACATCTGGATAGTTTTCGCCCTCTGCCCCGCTATCGGAAGAACTCTCAAGGGTATAACACTGAGCTTCTTCAATGTACACGGCAAAACGCGTGAGCAGATGATGAAAGACCTTGCAAAAGCAAGAGCCGAAAAGGTTATAGACAGCGGAGCCGAATCAACTGACAAGCCGTAATCAGGCTTTCAGAATATATTTTACAAAGGAGAAAAAATTTATGAAAAAGCTTATTTCACTTATTCTTTGTTCAGTTTTAATTTTCACACTTGCAGCTTGCTCTGGAAATGAAAACACCAATAAGGAAACAACAACAGACGCTGATGTGAATATTTCCGAAACAACAGAAAAAGAAACAGAACAGGAAGAAAGCAAAAAAACCGTTGCCAGAGGCACAATAACAGAAGATGTTTACACAAATGAATTTGCAGAGTTTACATTCACAAAGCCCTCAACCTGGATTTATCTTACTGACGAGGAAATTTCAGAACAAATAAATGCAGGTCAGGATGTTCTGGACCTTAACTCAATAGAACAGGCTCTTCTCGAAAAGTCAACCTTATACGATATGGCTGCTATGGACAGCTTTGGCAACAATGTATTGATCTGCTATGAAAACACTATGATTTCGGGCTTCAAAAAGGTAACTGCCGAAGAATATCTTGAATTGCTTGATAATTCTCTTAAAAGCTTACCCGGCTATGATTATGTTATGATTGAAAAAGCGGATATAAAATTCGGTGATACCGAATTCAAAAAGGCTGTTTATGAAGTAACGGTTGAAGGTGCTGAAATGACACAGGCATACTATGTAAGAGCTATTGATAAATATATTGTAGGTGCAATAGTAACAGCAACAACAAAGGATATTACGGAAATCGAAGCAATGTTCGGATAAAATTACATTTCAATAATTTTTCTGTATATTAAAAAAATCAAAAGGGGTTGTAAAAAAAGTGCAGACCGCATAAAACAAGTTTTATGCTATAAGCAAACCTCGCCCTCGGCGTACCTTTGTACGCTGTCGGGGAAACCAAAAACAACACTTTTGTGTTGTTTTTGCTCGGTTTACTCATTC
>JAFXAK010000022.1 GCA_017517135.1 Clostridia bacterium | reverse complement strand
TAACAACGCTTTCGTCTGAGGATTTATATGTAACATCCTTATTACTTGCGTTATCGGGTGTTACGGTTACTGTAATCTTATCTGTTTCACCCTCTGTAAGCTCGATTTCTGACTTGTCAACAACAATGTCTTCAACATCAATAACAGGCTTTTTGACTGTTATTGTGACTGTCTCCTTGATTGTGTTATCATCCTTTGAGGTTACCGTGATTGTCGCTGTTCCCTCTCCGACTGCCTCAACATTACCGTTTTCGTCTACCTTGACAACGCTTTCGTCTGAGGATTTATATGTTACTTCCTTGTTTGTTGCGTTATCGGGTGTTACGGTTACAGAAATCTTATCTGTTTCACCTTCGGTAAGCTCGATTGCTGACTTGTCAACAATAATATCTTTTGCAGGAATTATAACTGTAACTGTAACCGTTTCCTTTACAGCGGGGTTATCCTTGGAAGTTATGGTAATTGTTGCAGTACCCTCTCCGACAGCTATAACATTTCCCGCATTATCTACTTTTATAACACTCGAGTTATCTGTTTCATAGATAAGCTCTTTATTTGTTGCATCATCATTTACGGAAGCCCCAAGATTTTTTTCTTCATCTATTTCAATAGTAAAATCTTCTGTTGCTGTAATTTCGGTTACGGGAGTTTTAACAGTTACGGTGATTACTTCCTTGACATCTTCGTTATCCTTTGAGGTTACAGTGATTGTTGCAGTACCGTCGCCTACGGCTACGATATTACCATCCTGATCAACTGTTACAACGCTGTTGTCGCTTGTCTCAAAGGTAACCTCTTTATTGGTTGCAATATCAGGCTTGACCTCTGTTACTGTGATTTTGTCTGTTTCGTTCTTATTAAGGTGGATTTCTGTTTTGTCAACAGTAATGTCTGTTACGGGAATTTTGACTGTTACGGTCACTGTATCAGTCTTGGCAGGATCATCAACTGAGGTTATTTTGATTGTTGTTGTACCCTCACCCACGGGTGTAAGCACACCGTTTTCATCAATTTCTACAATGCTTTCGTCTCCCGATTCAAAAACAACACCCTTGAAGGTTGCATACTCAGGATTTACATATACTTCAACCTTTACTTGATCACCACCGATATCGACTGTTATATCTCCACCGATAATTTCAATACCCTCAACAGGTATTTTATAAAAACCGTAAAACACAACATCGTTTTCGGGCATCATGAAGGAGTCGCCGACAACATCGGCATCCTCTGTATTCCAACCAACAAAAACATATCCGTAAACATAGGGAATACCGTAAACAGGCACATCTTCACCGGGTGCAAACCAAAGCTCGACATCGGGAATTTCGGGAGCATCTTCGGGCAGCTCAAAGCTTTCGTCATACTTATATGTAACCTGATAAAGCTTGGTCCATGAGCCTACAAAGTGCACATCATTATTGATTGTAAATTCACCGTCTGTAACTGTGGCATCCTCAGTTGACCAGCCTGAAAAAATATAATGATCTGCAGAGGAGGTGTCTGCAACAGTAACGGTTGTTCCCTCTTCATAAGTTGCCAAATCGGGAGCGGTTACACCTTCGGGAATGATATCTCCGATGAATTCATATGTAACCTTGTATTCGGGAGTGGTAGGCTTGTCAGCTGCATTGTCAAGATAACCGCCGTCTTCTCTGAACTTTGCATATTCAGAAGCGGGAGGATAATAAGCACTCGGATGTTTTTCGTTATATATTTCTATATTCTCTTCCCGGTTGTCGGTCTGACCGATAAGAGCATAACAACAGTTGAAAATACCGTCATTGATATTGGCAATAGCCTCTGTTGTCCAACCGTTACCAACATATATATTCTTGAGATTTTTGCAGTAATAGAACATAAATCTCATTGTTGTTACCTTAGAGGTATTAAAGCTGCTCAGGTCAAGCTCAGTAAGAGCCTCACAGTTTCTGAACATATTTTCCATAGTGGTAACATTACTTGTATCCCAACCGGTAAGATCAACATGCTTAAGAGAATAATCAGGTGATATACCTGTCGGAGGCGACATATCAAATACACCCTTCATTCTTGTAACTTTACTTGTATTCCAACCGCTTAAGTTTACAGTTTCAATTGCATAACATCTGGCGAACATATTTTCAAGCGTTGTTACAGATGATGTATCAAGACTGCTCAGGTCGATGCTTTTAAGCCCGGTGCAACCATAAAACCATCCAAAGAAGCTCTTGACTTCACCTGTATGTAAATGCTCTACACCTTTGACCTCTTTAAGAGATTCAAACAAATAGAATAAATAAATTGTATCCTCGTGAGCTGAAACGCCACCCGCACCGGCAATATAAACATCATAACGATTTGCACCTGCCGCAAGCGTTGCCTCATCATTAAGATATATCCAGGACATAACACTACCATCTTTATTTGCAGAAATATCCCATGAATCAACAGCACCTGCAATAGCAGCAGAATCTATTGCATCAAGAAATGTAACAGAGTAAACAGTCTTATAGTATTTTGCCTGATGGAAATCCGCACCCGATCCTGCATTGAATACCTGCATTTTAGGATATACTTCTTCGGCACCGACAACAGCAATCGGTACAGATGTAAGTAACATCAAGGCAACGAGAAGTATTGAAAGTAATTTTTTTGTTCCGGAATTTTTCATAATCGAACCTCTTTTTTTGATTTTAGGTATATTTCCTTCCAGTTATATTAATGTTATCATATTAATATAAATTTTTCAATGCACAAAAACGCATAATGTGTGCAACTTTTACTATATTTCAACAAATTAATGCAGTCTTTTATTAAATTTTGTCAAAAAAACGAAAATCACAGTCTGTTGTAAAGTTTCACCCAATTATTGATTTTTTTGTAATCATATTTTTTTGGGATAGCGTGTACTACCATTATTGCAAACGGCATTTCTGCAAAGGTTCTGAAAAAAGGTGCAATCAAAGAAGACATCTGCGGCAAAAAACGAAAAATTTTCATACAGCTTCCGATATCCGGTTTTATTTTCCCGTGACTTATTATTTTTTCCACATTCACGCTGACAATATCACTTTCAAGCAAAGTGTCAATATTTTTACCGTCTATAAACAGGCAGAAATCCTTTATTTTGTTTAACAGCACAAGCATTTTTCCGAACTTATAAAAATATTCATACTGATATTTCCAAAGGGATGACTTGCTGAAATCCCCGACTGAAGAAATAACGGTATCAGCAAGAATTTTTCCCGCCTGCATACTTAAAGATATACCGCAGCCGTTAAGAGGCTGTGTCATACCTGCACTGTCGCCGACTGCGGCATAACCGTCACAAACAATCATAGACGGCATTTTACCCAGCGGAATATCGGCAAAAATACCGCCCCGTAATGTTTCCTCTCCGATATAGGGATAATTTTTCCTGTAATCGCCCAATGCCTCCAGCACATCCTGCCGTGACAGCCTTCCTGCCGAACCGAATTTTCCTATCAGAACATCAATATATTCTTTTTCTCCCGAGGTCCAATCAATCCCCGGCCTGTTCATATGAAACAGATTTATCAGATACGACGGATTGCTTATCTCCCCTGTTGTATTTTTATAATAGGCTCTGAAAATATGAAAAATATTTTTTTCCTTAAACTCCTTTTGTATTCCGCAGGCTTCGGGAAGATTTGAACGGACAGGAGAATACATCCCCGCCGCATCAATAAGCAAATCACTTTCGTAAAAATACTTTTTCCCGTCTTTTACTGCTTCAACCCCCTTTATTGCATTATTCTGATTTACCACAGGTGCACAGATTTTTTCCCCGAAGCTGAATGTAACCCCTGCCTCCTTTGCACATTCAATCAGATATGATGTAAGCACCTTTCTGTCCATTACAACAGTGCTTGACTTTGACGGCAACGCTATTTTTGCAGATGATGCGGAAGGATTGATATATCCGTGATATTTTGCAGAACGAAACATATCGGGAGCAGGTGTGCGTACACCCGATTTCTCAAAAGCTTCAATATCCAGACAATCATGCCAATCGTGCCCCATATCACATTCCTGCTTTTGTTCAAGAACAGTTACGGCAATTCCCTTCCTTGCAAGATTTATTGCCGCAGTCAGACCGCCGTAACCGGCACCCGCAACTAATATTCTGCTCACTTTTAAGTTCCTCTTTTCAAAAACATAATACATATAATCTCTGCAGTATTTGGATAATTATGCTTTTTCAGAAGAAAAAAAACAGTCGGAAACAAAAAAATGTTTCAGACTGCTGATTGATTAAATATTTAGTTTGTTTTGCTTTGATGTATGATCAAAGCTGTATACCGAACCTAAATAAAACATTGATATAACATAATACGAGGGAATGGGAGCAACAAGAGGTTCAATAGTAAACTGAACGGTTATCATACCTATAATCATACAGAAAAGTACTTTTATATCAACATTTATATTTTTATTGAATATGAGCTTTACAAAATTTATTATGCAAAAAACGGTAAATAAAACAAACAGAGCAAAGGAAATAATACCGCCCGCATCATAATAGTTCAGCCACACATTATGTACCTGACCGCCCGAAGCAGCATACTTATATCCACCCATATAAGTGAATGAAAAGTTATCAATGATATTCTTTATAAACTCAAATCTTGAGCTGGTAAAAAGACTGACGGTAAACAATCTATGAATCGGCTTGTCCTTGACTGCATTGACTATAACTGCATAGTTTTTATTTATCAGTACCCCGACTGTAATTGCAGCTACGATACAAACAGCAACACTTACTGCCGCCCAAGTATACTTTTTCTTTTTCAACACAAGCCAACAAAGCATAACTATAATGAACAGAACAGGAGCCATATACAGCAATGCTCTCGTACCCGTGTATATATTTATTCCGATTGTACAAGCAACAAAAAATGCACCGAGGATTTTTTTCGGAAGCGATGAGAAGAAAAGAGCATACAAGCCATAGCTTAAGGGCAATGAAACGGCAACTGAGAATGCGGTTGCAGCCTTTGAAACATCATCATACCAGAAGGAATAATAATGACGAAGCTTCAGATCAGCATCGGTAAATAATTCATAATTAAGCAGAGTGAGAACAACATAGACTATATAAATAACTGAAATTATTATCAGAGAAGCTTCAATAAACTGTTTTTTTTCTTCGTTTGAATATCCCTTTAAGAAATTAATACCGATAAAATAATAGAAAAATGCGTGAATATGTATATACGACTGATAATACAAGCTTGACGAATCCGAATATGTAAAATAAACATAAACAAAAATAAACAGGAACAGAAAGCCGCTTGCAACATCAAAATTAAAATCCTCTTTTGTTATAATTCTGTCTGCAACAAAAAGAATAAATACAATAAGCGGTGCATAGAATACTATTTTCGGCACTTCCATAAGCATCAGCGCCGAGCAAAAAGTACAGACAAAAAAATATATTCCCCTTATATATGAACAGTTCTTTGTAAGCATAATTTTCTCCCGAAAGGATTTTTCTAAATTTTAGCATATTCCGAATTAAAAAGCAAGTTGCCAATTTTTGTCTTGAATTTATGAACGGTAAGTCTTATACTTGAATTAAGAAAGGACGGTATATTATGGATACAATAAAAATAAACAAATTGAACACATTATTAATCGCACACCGCGGTTTAAGCGGAATTGAACAGGAAAACACGAATGCGGCATTTATTGCTGCCGGAAACAGAAGCTATTTCGGAATAGAAACCGATGTTCATGTTACCGTTGACGGTAACTTTGTTACCATTCACGATGACACAACAAAAAGAGTGGCGATTGATGACCTTACAATTGAAGAATCAACCTTTGATACTCTCAGAGGTCTTACTCTGCTTTCAAAAGACGGTATAAAAAACAGAAATGATATGAAAATACCCACTCTGACAGAATATATTTCCACCTGCAAAAGATATGAAAAGAAAGCGGTGCTTGAGCTGAAAAATGAATTCACACAGGAGGATATTGCAAAAATCTGTGATGAAATAAATAAGCTTAACTATCTTGAAAATGTTATCTTCATTTCTTTCTGCTTTGAAAATCTCGTAAGAATAAGAAATCTTTATCCCGCACAGACAGTACAGTTTTTAACTGATGAATATTCCGACAAGCTTGTTGAAAGACTTGTTGAGCACAATTTTGACCTTGATATTCTCTATACTCAGCTTAACAAAGAAAATATAGCTTTGCTTCACAGCAAAAATATAAAAGTGAATTGCTGGACCTGTGATAATAAAGAATATGCTGAAAATCTTTGCTCCTGGGGCATTGATTTCATCACAAGCAATATTTTGGAATAAGCCTGTTTGTTTTTTACAATAACATACCGCAAAAAAAATCCGAGACTCAACCTTGAATCTCGGATTTTTCATACTATTTACTTAAAAAGATTTGCAAAAAAGTTTCTTATCATTTCAAAGAAATTCTTTATGCTCTGAATAAATTTCCGGAAGCCCGAAAGCACCTCTACCTCTTTCCATTGTGCATAGAAAGTAACCTTTGTGCTTTCAAGAATTACGGTATCCCCCTCGTCATAAAGTCCGCTTGAGCCGTCGGGAGTTGTACTCCAGCCTACAAAATACTTGGGATAATTTGTATATTCGCATTGGGGCAATGTGTAGCTGTCTCCTACCTTTACGGCATCTCGGTTGAACATATTGCCTGTACCGCCATTACCGTCGAAATAAACTCTAACGCTATTCTCGGCAAAGCCCTTATCAAGGAACGCTTTTCTGTTCTTCATAAAGTTAACAAGCACACCGTTTGCCTGCTTTTCATATTCAGATTTTACTTTAGTTGCATCCGATGTTTTATAGGTGTCCCAAAGAATTGCATTCATTACAGCAGATGCAGAAATTTCATTTGCCCAAGTCTTTATGCCGTTAAAATATTCGTCATTAAGAACGGGAGCAAATTCAGAGTTCCATTCGTCACTTGCAAGTGCAGCGAAATCATCATGACGGAAAAGAGCATTAAGGATTGTAGAAAGGTATTTTGTATCATTGTCAGTCTTATAATAAATACCCGATGCCCACCAACCTGAGGGTTCAGATATATTTGTACCATAAGCAGAATAACTGTTTCCTAATGCAAAGTCAAAGTCCCAGACAGGAGAAGCAACAAAAATATCGCTGTCAATATCCTTGTAAATATAAAAGCTGGTAACAGCTGCGTCAAGATTCTTTGCATATTCCTGGAAAACATACATAGTTACAAAGGATTCAACATCAATATATTCGGTATAATGTTTACCCTTTGAATTATATCCGTTTGCAGAAAATACAGCATCTTCAAAATCCTGATAAAGAGCACTTATATACTTGACTTGTGCTTCACTTGTATATTCAGGGGCTTTGAGAACAATTGTCTGATTTCTGCTTGTAATAAATCCGCTTACTTCATTCACATAACGATTAGGAAGCTCATATTCAAGAAGATAGCCGCCTGTAATATTTTCAGGATTATTGGGAATATTCACCCATTTCTGTGTTCCCGCTGTAAGCTTTTTGTAATCCGATTGTTGTGCACCGCCAAGGCTGTATGCATCAAGGTCTTTCTCGTTTACATCCTCAGTATCGCCTTCAAGATCATTTATGTCAACTCGGGTATCTCCTACCTCAACGCTTTCACAAAGAAGATAGTTTCCGTAATAATCCCCGTCAACATACAAGTCAACAGAAACACATTTTGATACAAACTCAAGTCCGAGATTATCAGCCAGATTATAAGCTACAACATTTCTCAGAAGTGATTTATCGGTATAGTTTGCAAGAAGCGACCATTTCTTTGCCTTACCCATTTCAAAAAGATCCGTTTTCTTTTCAAACTTTATATTATAGGGCTTTTTATTCATACTCCATGTAGAATTACCTCTGCCCTTTATGTAATCAAGAGTACTATCTTCAATTACAGCATCTCCGTCTGAAAGAATTGTAATAACAGCAGGCTCCTTGTGAGATTTATCTGCATGAACGGCATCCATTGAGCCCGATTCTGTAGTAATATGAAGCGAAGGAATGTTTTCGGATTTAAGCACGGTAAGCGTATAACTTACTCCGTTGGAAGCAAGAATATATTTTTTACCTGCTTCAAGGCTGATAGCTTCACCGTTTTCAACAGCTTCACCGTCAAGAGTAACATCTGCGGAAGCAGTAAAGCTGAGAGAAAGGCTTGCCATATCTGCATCGGAAGGCAGGAAAAGAAAATACTGTCCGTCACCTTTCCACCAACTCACGCTGACACGGCCGTCCCCCGCTTCAAAGGAGACAGATAAATCACGGATTCCTGTTTCAGTTGCTGATGCACAAAAAACAAAAAGCACTGAAAGTATTACAGCGGTAATAATTACAGCCGATTTTTTTAACAATTTCATAATTTTTTCTCCTTTTCGGAAATAATTTACACCTATATACTATCATCAAAAAGAAAAATAATCAAGCAATATGGAAAAATATATAATTTTTTTCAATCAGACATTGACTTATATGTCGGATATTCTGTATAATACTGTTATCAATAAAAGAAAGGATTGTTTTTTATGAAAAACATCTTAAGAAAATCTCTTGCAGTTGTTCTTTCAGTGATAATGATATTACTCACATTTGTAATGTCTGCTTCCGCAGCAAGTGCTTCTGCAATTGACCAGTCAAAGCTCGAAAGATACCATGTAACCTCTGAAAAGGTTTATTCCGTTGTAGGCGGAATAACAGAAAGAGAAATCGTCCTCAACAACGACTCTCTCTCCTATCAGCAGTATATTTTCGTAATTGAAGTAACCCCCGATAACAAAGATACAACATTT
This sequence comes from Clostridia bacterium, assembly GCA_017517135.1. GTDB lineage: Bacteria > Bacillota > Clostridia > Oscillospirales > Acutalibacteraceae > RUG806. Next base: position 128,276 of record JAFXAK010000022.1, on the reverse strand, counting down.
GTTATCGGATATAACGACGGTGATGCAGATGAATGGAAAATGGCAACATCAAGAGACCAGGCTCATGCCCTTGAGGAAACCCGCGATATCAATGTTGTTGCCTCCTTCAACGGTGACTTCTTCAACACAAGAACAGGTGAACCCACAGGTCTTGTAATTATGAACGGAGAAACCGTCCAGGCTTCAAACGGCTATCCCTTCTTCGGCATTACAAAGGACGGCACTCCCGTTATCAGAAACGGAAACGGCAGAACCGACGATCTTCAGGAAGCAATTGCAGGCTACTGTATTCTTGTTGAAAACGGCAAGTGTGTTGCAGGTGAAACAGGCAAGCTTGCTCCCCGTACTGCTGTCGGTATCCGTGATGACGGTACGGTTGTTGTATGCGTAAACGACGGCAGACAGGATCCCTATTCCTACGGCTTCGATAACGACGAAATGGCTAATGTTATGTATGCACTCGGCTGTAACACAGCTCTTAATCTTGACGGCGGCGCTTCCTCCACTATCCTTACACAGCGTGAAGGCACAAATGATATTGAACTGAGAAATCAGCCCAGCAACGGTTACGAAAGAAAGTTAGGTGCTTCTCTTCACATCTACACAAAAGCACAGCCCACAGGTGTATTTGACCATATTTCTTTCTATGAGCCCGTTTTCCGTTCAAATGTTGAAAAGACAATAAACATTGATGTATATGCAGTTGATGCCAACGGCTACACAACAAGCTTCCCTGCAGGCGGTTATCTTGCAGTTGCAGATGAATCCTACGGTACAATCAACGGCACTAAGTTCACAGCAACAGACAAGACCGGCAGAACAACAGTAAATTACATACTTGACGGACAGGTTATCGCAAGTGCAGAAATCGAGGTTTATAAGCAGACTTCAATTTCTGAATTCTTCAATCAGGTTGTTGATTTCTTCAATAAAATCAGACATATGATTGAGCGTGTTATTGAAGAAATCGGCGAAAGACTTTTCGGTCTTTAATTCATAACCACATAAAAAAATACTGCAAGAATGTATTTTCACATACTTGCAGTATTTTTTTGTCTATATCAGTTCAAAAAGAGCAGTATCATATTTTTTCATTTCTAATACAATCAAATCTGTTTCACTCTCGGTAAAATCTGCTCCTAACAGTGCTTTAACCTTATATTTTTCAGGCAGAGCAATACTTACAGTACCTTCATCAACCGAATGCACACCGAGATATCCCCCGCCGCAATAAATAACATTTCCGTCTGCATTATAGCAATGCACACCGCCGGCAATGGCAAAATCGCGTAGTTCATCGGTTGAAAAATGGGCTTTTTCTTCATTTGGAGCAATATAAGGAATATTCTGCATTTTACACAGTTCTACGGCTTCCCTGCCGCTTTGGGACGGCAACGGTGCCGTGAATATTGCACATTTATATTTATGTATCACATTTTCTGCGTCCTCGGTCATACACAAATCAAAAGGTATTCCCGTATTTCCCATAGCACTTCTGATAATATTAACACTATGACAAAAATGACTTCCCCGAGGATTGTTCAGATATGCTTTTTCATCAATAAAAAGTACCGTCTGTGCATTCGGATACCGTTCTGTATCCTTTTTCATTGACATATCGGCAATATTTTTTATTTTTTCCATTTCGGACATAATTTCTTTGTCGTGATACCAACCGCCCCACATATCAAACCACCATACACCCGAAGCTTTTGTTAACTGATGAGCAAAAGTTTTTCTGATAGCGGAAAGTGAATATTCAAGTGTATTCGGCCCTTTCCATACGGAACGCTTACCGTTTGAATCTTCAAGTGTATATATTCCGTCAGGATAGCGCCCCGGACGGGAATCCTGCATTCTGCCTGTAAGAAATGTTCTTATATCACATTCAACAAAATAAAGCTTTTTATGTACTTTTAACGACTGTGTGGGCAGCATATCTCCCCAGTCAATTCCGAGTTTTCTTTTTTCATCATATCCGCAAGGTGAAGAAAAGAAATCAATATACGGTGAATCAACAATAAATCGTAATCCGTGAAGCCCGAGAAAAACATCATTCACAAAAGCATTATATCCGTAAAAAGCTCCGACAATCTGCTCGTTGTTGATATATTCCTTTAATACTCTGCAAAAATGCTCAACGGTTTTCGCAGCCATTTCACAGCAGAATTCACCGTAACGGCTTACTGTTACATTATAATCCGACTTGAATAAATCTTCCTTTGTTATGCGGGTAACATTTTCTTCATTATATCTGTCTTTTATCCATAAACAGAATTTCTCAAAGCTTTTTTCAGAAAATGAACCTGCCATATCGTGATGCATCCACTCCTGAGTAGTACCTCCGCAGAGCTGATAACCTGCAATGGAATCTTTATAATCTGCTGAGCGGAAATACGAAAGCATTTTTTTAAGCAATTCCGCACCGTCACGAAGATATTTTTCCGAACAAAGTGCTTCTCTTATTCCTGTCGGCGTTACTACACATTCACTCGGATTTTCTTCTATCCATTTACGGGGCATTGCAACATTTATTCTCGGGAAAATCAAAGCATCGGGACAAGAAGATAAAATCTTATGCACAACACCGTCAAATTCCTCGTAATCAGGGACATCTCCTTCAAAAACACCGCTTAGGAAAGGTGAAAATCCCGTAACATTGTTTATAGGCAACCCGGTAAAGGAAATATTTACAAAAAATATTTTGTAACCGCTTGCGATAAAATCATCAAACTTTCCGCATTCCTCAAAATATGTGGTATACGCTAAAGGAGTATACATATTACCGTCAACGCAAACAAAAGGCTTACCGTTTACAAATTTTATTTCAGAACGCATATATCCACCCGTTTCTGTCTTATTTTTTTGTTTATCAGAACAACTTTATCATATATATAACAGAATTACAATCATATTAAAGCAAAATGCAGAAAAGCCGCTGTTGACTGCACCGACTTTTCTGCATAACTTTTAAGATATATAAGCTCAACTAATCAGTATGTGTATCTGAGAGAGTCAATCCATTCGCCCGTAATGAAGTTTCTTGCTCTTACAACAACCTCATCCTCATAAACCTCTACAACAATACCGTCGCCTGCTTCATACTCAGTTATTTCTGTTGCACGGGGAAGATTAATACAGTCTACACCGTATGAATTATAAAAATTATCAGCCCCCATATTATTGTGAATATGACCGTGAACAAAGAGCTTTGCATCGTATTCTATGAGCATATCTGCAAGTCTTGACGGAGAACTGTCCTTGAGATAGTAAAGCGGGAAATGATTGAACACAAAAACAGGAGCATCTGCAGCCTTTGCCTCTTTAAGTACACCTTCAAGCCATTCAACCTGCTCTTCGCTCATACGAAATTCCCATGTTGTGACATCTTCTGAGGTCAGTACAATTAAATAGCAGCCGTTGATAACCTTATAATAATAATCCTTTTCTATATTGTTACCGAGATAAAAAGCGTTGTTGAACAGGAATTTTTCATGCAGTGATTCAAAATCACCCTCTGTATTTCCAAGATCGTGATTGCCTGCAAGAACAATATTATTTTCGGCAGGCTTCACAGCGCGTACAGCCGAATAGAACATAAAGTCCTCAAGCAACTGGCCGTTCATAACATTGTCACCCGTATAAACAACAGCATCAATGTTTTCACCGGCTTTGATACCATAAAGAAGATCGCTGAATTCCTGATAGCTTTCGGGATTATTTGTTTCCACATGAATATCCGACACTACAACAAAGCTTGTGATAAGCTCATCGGGCTTTTCTGCCTGATATGCAACCGCCTCCCCTGAAGAAAAAGGTGACATCATCATAAAAAGAATCATAAGAGACGATAATACCTCTTTGAGAAAAACAACTACCGTTGAAATATCCATATTAAATCCTTCTTTCCTCAATATTCATACTTATTATAAACCGCTTCGGGATATAATTCAACAACAAAAATTATTCAGCCTTCAACAGAGAATATTTCTGTCAGAATTCTGTGTGCAGCTTCTATTTTGGAGAGCATCGGCAGCTGTGTTTCAGCGTTTTTGGTAATAAGCGTTATTATGTTTGTATCTGTAGCGAAGCCCGCCCCTTGTGCTCTGAGAGAATTTGCACAAATCATATCGCAGTTTTTCTTTTCAAGCTTCTTTCTTGAATTTTCAATAACATTATCCGTTTCCATAGAAAAACCGCATATAAACTGCCCTTGCTTTTTGTTTTCACCAAGGAAAGCAAGAATGTCTTTCGTGCGTTTAAGCTCTATTGACATATCACCGTCGCCTTTTTTTATTTTACTGTCCGCAACCGAAACAGGTGTATAATCCGCAACGGCTGCAGCCTTGATAATACAATCGTACGAGTGCATATTTTCCGTTACGGCATTGAACATATCTTCTGCAGATTCAACATTGATTGTTTTTACAAAAATAGGCAGCGCAACATCTGTATGAGCGGCAACCAAGGTTACCTCTGCCCCTCTGAGCATTGCCGCTTTTGCAAGAGCTATACCCATTTTTCCGCTTGAATGGTTTGTTATAAAACGGACGGGATCTATGCTTTCTCTGGTAGCCCCCGCAGTTATAAGAATTTTTTTGCCGATAAGGTCTTTTTCACAGGCAATTTCTTTGAGTATATATTCGAGCAGTATTTCTTCATCAGGCATTCTGCCGTCACCTATATCACCGTTTGCAAGCATACCGTTATCAGGCTCTATTATTTCATATCCGAAATCCTTAAGCTTACGGATATTATCCTTAACAATGGGATTATGAAACATATTGTGATTCATCGCAGGAGAAACGATTTTCTTGCAAGGACATGCCATAACCGTGGTAGTAAGCATATCGTCTGCAAGTCCGTTTGCAATTTTACCTATAACATTTGCGGAAGCAGGTGCTACGAGCACAACATCGGCTCTTTTTGCAAGGGCTACATGCTCTACGCTGAACTCAAAATTCCTGTCAAAGGTATCTATAAGACATTTGGTTCCAATAAGCGATTCGAAGGTTATGGGAGTTATAAAGTTGGTTGCATTCTGTGTCATAAGCACATGAACATCACAATGCAGTTTTTTTAACATTCTTGCAAGATTTGCTATTTTATACGCTGCAATACTGCCGGTAACTGCAAGCACAACAGTTTTTCCTTTAAGCATAATATCAGTCCTTTACTGCGGAAAATGAATTTTACCGTTAAAGTATAACATATATTTACCAAAAAAGATATATACACAGCAAAAAAAATATGATATAATCAAATTTGTATTGTATCTCTTTTGAGAATAATAACATTTTGAGGAGGTCTTCTCATGACTAAATCCAAAGAAAAGGTGACAAGGCTTGTTTTGCTTGCCTTGTTCACGGCTATAATGCTGATTATGTCCACAACTCCGCTGGGATATCTCAACATCGGCCCTCTTGCAATAACACTTAATATTATTCCGCTCGGTATAGCTGCTATAGCGTTAGGTCCCACGGGCGGTCTCGCAATAGGTGCCGTTTTCGGAATCACAAGCTTTCTGCAGTGTATCGGCATCGGCGGTGTGAGTGCTATGGGCTCCGCATTATTTCAGATAAGTCCCGTTCTTGCGTTTTTACAGCGCTTCGTCCCCAGAGTTTTAGACGGTCTTATTATCGGGCTGTTACATAAGATACTGGTAAAAAAACTCGGCACAAAAATTTCCTGCTTTATCACGGGATTTCTTGCCGCATTTCTTAATACCGTACTGTTTATGAGTGCATTGATTTTACTTTTCGGCAATACTGAATATGTACAGGAGCTTATGGGCGGTAAAAATGTTATTATTTTTATCTGTTCCTTTGTAGGAGTAAATGCAGTTTTTGAAATGCTCGCAAGCACCGTTATAACAGGCTCCATAGGTTTGGCTCTTTACAAATCAAAGGTAATCAGATGAGGAGAAAAATATGATTCTTGCAATAGATATAGGAAATACAAATATTGTTATAGGCTGTTTCGACGACGAAAAAATTATTTTCCGCGAAAGACTTTCAACCAACCACACAGCAACTGTTCTTGAATATGTTGTAACAATTAAAACAGCCATTGAAATGAACAATGTTGATAAAAAAAGCTTTACAGGTGCTATAATTTCTTCCGTTGTGCCTGCGGTTACAAGCACAGTTAAAACTGCAGTTGAAAAATATCTCGGTATAACTCCGCTTGTCATCGGTCCGGGAATAAAAACAGGTCTGAGTATTGTAATTGACAATCCGAGCCAGCTCGGTTCTGACCTTGTTGTGGATGCGGTTGCAGGTATCAGCGAATACAAAACACCGCTGATTATTATTGATATGGGCACAGCAACAACGGTTTCTGTTATTGATTCAAAAAAGCAGTATATCGGAGGAATGATTATTCCGGGCCTTGCAGTTTCACACGATGCGCTGATAAGCAGAACCTCACAGCTTTCAAAAATAGCCTTTGAAAAGCCGAAAAAGGTTATCGGCAGCAATACCGTTGACTGCATAAAAAGCGGTTTACTTTACGGCAATGCAGGGACACTTGACGGACTTATTGAAAGAATAAATGATGAGCTCAACGAAAAATGCACCGTTGTAGCAACGGGCGGTCTTTCAACAGTTATTGTGCCGCTTTGCAAGCATGACATTATAATAGACGAAGACCTGCTGTTAAAAGGTCTTATGAAGATTTACGAAAAAAATTGCTGATAATATCAGGGTGACAGAAAACCCAATGTTTTCTGCCACCCTTTTTAATTGATTATTTTACTGAAAGTCTGTCTCCCGTATCTTCCATATCGAAAAACACAGGATGTTCTTTGAGTGAAATATTAGGACAATGAAGTGTGAGTTTCAGATTTCCTTCAAAATCTCTGAACAGCATACCGTGTCCGCCGTCTTCGGTAAAAATAGGTTCAAGCTGAATCCAGTTGCCGTCCAATTGTCCGTTATCCGATACAGCAAGACATTGATGATAGCCGTTTGCACAGGTTGACCATATCATATAAAGTCTGCCGTTTTTGCCCTCATACATAAAAGGTCCGTCTGTTACATATCTTCCGTCCTCGCTGTGACAGGCGGTGTATGCCTCTTTACCGCTGAACATAAAAACCGGCTCACTTACAGCCTCGGAAAGCTCTTTATTAAGCTTCATAAAGCATATAGTTCCGTTAAGTATCTGCACATGCTCGTGGCAGAAAACAAGATACGGCTCACCGTTTTTATCAATATACAAAGTGCCGTCAAGGCTCATCCACTGTGCAGGTGTAAGAGCAGTTTTACTGCAAAGCACGAATTCCTTATCAGGTGCATCGGAAACCAAAGAATATGTACCTCTGTTGCCGTTGGGCTGCTCAAAGGTTGCAAACATATAATATTTTCCGTTATATTCGTGCACCTCGGGTGCCCAGTTTGAGGACTTGTTCAAGCCGTATTTTTCAGAGAAAAACACTTGCTTCGGCTCGGACCAGTTTTCCAGATCGGCACTCACATAAACATCGAAGCCGGCTGTTTTTATACCGAAATCAGCGGCTCTTGTGCCGTACATATAATATTTTCTGTCTTTTTTCAGCACAAACGGATCTCTTATATTTATTTCACAGTTTTTCATAAGGCAATTTCCTTTATTCAAGATAATTTTTTCTTAACTCATTAATCTTTGCTTCGTCTATACCGAAACGCTCAGATAAGAATTTTTCGGTTGAGCCGTAATCTCTGTCTATAATACTGAAAATATTTTCCATATATTCTCTCTTTACACCCAAAAGAACATAGATACATTTTCTGACTTTCGCGTTTTTTATCTTTAACGGCAAAAAAATATGCGCCTTGAGATTTGCTGAGCGTGAAAAATAGTCTGTCATCAGATAATCTTCGATTATAGTTTCTCTGTCAACTCCGAGGGCAGACAAAACCAAGGCAGTAACAACGCCTACTCTGTCCTTACCGGCAGAGCAATGCCAAAGAACGGAACCTTCAGTCTGATTTATGAGCAAATCGAAAAACTCGCCTACCATAGACACAACTTTGTCAGACATCAATATTTTAACATACATTTCACCGAAAAGCTCTTCGGGTGAAGCAGATGAATTTTCAAAAACCTTAAGCCATGACTGCAGGGAATATTCATCTCTTGCAATACCTAAAAAGCTGTTATCAAGCAGAGGAAAACGGATATATTCCACCCCGGCAGGCTTTTTGTCGGGGACTTCTTTTACCTCTGCATCCATTCTGAGATCTACTATTGTTTTAAGATTATAAGTATCTGTAAGAATTTTTATATCTTCATCGCTCGCTTTTCCGAGCTGACCGCTTCTTATCAAACGCTTTGGCTTGATTTTTCTGTTATCCGCACCGACAAAACCGCCGAGGTCTCTTGTGTTTTTCAGGGTTTTCAGTTTAATTCTTTTAATTTCCATTCCTTTTCTCCTTATACAAAGAAAGAGTGAAGCTGTGCTTCACCCTAAACTTCATTTGCAAAACATCTTAAAAAACGGTCTGAAAAATTTAGGACTGTTTATTACGATAATACGCAGTTGAATCCCTCCTCAGCAACCCTTGATCATAAAAATACCTGTTGCTATAAGCACTGCAGCAAGAGCAATAATCAGGGCTTTTGCAGGAAAACAATACGCAAAAAATAAACCTATTCCGAATGCAACAAAAACAAATCCGCCGGAACATTTTCTTCTCCTCATACCAACACCTCAAACTCAAGCTTAATTGCTTATAAAAACAGTTCTCGGTTAATTATACGCACAAGGACCAAAAAATGTGCCGATATTTTCAACGGAATATCTTTATAATATTATAATTCCCATTTTTTCAGGGATTTTACCTCTTCATACATTTTACAGTAGCTTTCGTGACGCTCAGACGGTATCAATCCGTTTTTTACAGCCTCAACAACCGCACAGCCTTTATCGGCAGTATGAGAGCAGGACAGAGAAAATTTACAGCTTCCCGTAAACTGACCGAACTCGGGAAAACAGTCAGGGAGGTCATCCTTAAAGATTTTCTCACCGTTAGTCTCAAAATCAATAGACGAAAATCCGGGAGTATCGGCAATATAACCGCCAAGCATCTTATAAAGAGTTACACTTCTTGTTGTATGTCTGCCTCGTCCCAGTTTATCGCTTATCTCATTTGTTTCAAGCTGTAATTCGGGGAGTATGGCATTTAATATACTGGACTTTCCGACACCGGAATTTCCCGTAAAGGCACATATTCTGCCGTTTACAAGCTCCTTGAAATCATCAAAGCCCTCTCCGTTTTGTGCCGAGCAGGTAATAACCGTAAAACCTGCCTTTTTGTAAATTTCAACATATTGTGAAACATCGCACAAATCGGTTTTTGAAAAAACAATAACGGGCTTTATGTTATGATAAACTGCAAATGCCGTCAGCTTATCAATAATAAACAAATTAGGACGCGGCTTATCGGCGGAAGCTACGATAAATAAAATATCTATATTGGCAACAGGCGGACGGATAAGGAAATTTTTTCTGTCATAAATCTTTACAACAGTTCCTCTCTCCCCGTTCATCTCAAAATCAACAGTATCACCGACCAGCGGTGACATATTGTTTTTTCTGAAGCTTCCTCTTGCCTTACATTCATAAACCGCATCAGCGGCTTCAATATAGTAAAAGCCGCTGATTGATTGGATTATAGTTCCTTTTATTAACATTCTTTTCTCCGTTAATATATCTGAGGATAATTATTCTGCCTTGGTTGTTGTTTCTTTTGCTGAGTTGTTAGCAGTTGTTGTCTCCTGCTGTAAAACAGTTGTTGTTTCCTGAACAACAGGCGGACGGGTTGTGCTTTCAACCTCGGGAGGAACAGTTGTTGTTTCCTGGGTTGAGGGTGCTGTAGTTTCCTCAGTATCTTCTGACGGTTTTGTTGTGGTTTCGCCAGGAGTTACAGGCACATCAACATCTGTTGCATCCTCAGCCCCGAGACTTATAACAACAGTAACATTGGTTGTTGTGAAATACTTTGCAAGCTCGCTGTATACGGGAGTCTGCGAAATTACGGTTCCTGCAGCAACGGTATCGCTGAACTGAGTTGTCTGAGTAACCTTGGTAAAGCCTGCATCGTTAAGAGCCTTTAATGCCGCTTCCTTTGTAAGCCCTACAACATCGGGAACGGTTTTCTTTTCAACATAAGCATAGGAAACAACATTATCCACCGTGGGAGGCTCTGTGTTGAAGTTGATTGTTCCTGTGTATATCAGGGTTGTGTCAACATAAATCTTAAAGGTGTTCTCTTCTCCTGATCCCGTAAAGCTCAGGTCATAATCAGAGCCGTCAAGCTTGACACCTGAGAAAATATCGTATGCATTATTATTGAGATAAGTTTTGACGGTTGCCTTGGGGGCTCCTTCAAGATTCGGAAGCGAAATCGTAATATCAGCTGTTGCAGATGCCGGTACGCCGTTACCGATAACAAGGTTAACATACACACCGCGGTTTACCGAGCTTCCGCCTGCAAGGTCCTGTCCTATAACAAAATCCTTCAGAGCCGGTGAGCTTGAATCATAATAGGTTGCGCCTACTTTAAGGCCTGCTGCCTCGATTTTTGCTTTTGCTATATCAAGCTCGTCACCTACAACATTGGGAACTCTTGCAGTAGCAATATCCTTGCTTGCCGTTGCATAATAAACATATACGGTACCCTGGTATTCAATATAAGTATTGATACTGGGATCGGTATTAAGCACCTCTCCCTCGGGTACGGAATTATCTGTAGCCGCAACAAGCTCAACCTTAAGACCAAGTGCTCGAAGGGTTGTTTCCGCTTCAACATAGTTAAGTCCGATAACATCGCTTATAAGCACCATTTCGCTGCTTGTTGCAACAGTAAGCTTTATAACAGTATCCTTTGATACCTTTTTACCGGCTTCAGGTATCTGAGAACAGATTTTTCCGTATTCGTAAACGGAATTATATTCATATCGGGGGGGATTTTCTATAACAAGATCGGGATATTTTTCGAGTGCTTCTTCAAATGTCATATTCACAAAATAGGGGACTTCAATCTTATCATCCGTAAACCAGCCGAAAATATCAAGCTTGCTCAAAAAGCTTCCCTCCTGTGACTGAGAGGTGCCCGAATCACCGAACATAGACTTTATCGGATCGGCAAAGGCGAAAAGTATAATAACACCAACGATAAGAACAAGTGAAATGGCAACACCGGCAAGAATCGGCAGAGTCATATTTCTTGTTTCTTCTTCATCGTCTTCATATTCGTCATACTCTTCCTCGTCCTCCTCAAGTATTCTTACGGGAGAAGAGGGAACGGGAGACACAGCGGTATTAATGTACTTCGTGGGATTCTTGTCCAGAAGATAAGAATAATCAAACTTTATAAGAGGATTACGCTTGAATTCATCAAGATCAAGCAGAAATTCCGCTGCAGACTGATATCTGTCGGCAGGATTTTTCTGCATTGCTCTCAGGGTTATCTGTTCAAGTCCCAGGGGGATAGAGGGATTGATTGCGCTGGGCTTTTCTGCATCCTGCTGCATCTGCATAAGAACAACAGAATCGTCATTATCCGAATCGAAGGGCAGTTTACCCGTGAGCATTTCATAAATAACAACACCCACAGAATAAATATCTGATTTTTCATCTGTATAATCCCCTCTTGCCTGCTCGGGACTTACATAATGAACAGAACCGATAGCACCGCTGTCAACAACAGAACGGATTTCTCCTCTGTTGAATCTTGCGATACCGAAATCGGTAACCTTAATGGATGCATTAGGCAGAATAAGAATATTCTGAGGCTTTATGTCTCTGTGAATAATACCCTTATCGTGAGCGTGCTGCAAAGCTCTGAGAATCTGGATCACAAAGTGAATAGCCTCTTTCCAATCCACAGCCTTCTGTCTCTGGATATATTCCTTTAAGGTTATACCCTCAACATGCTCCATAACAATATACTGCAGCGTCTCTCCGAAGCTGACATCATATACCTTTACAATATTCGGATGCGAAAGAACTGCTATGGCTTTTGATTCATTCTTGAAGCGTCGTCTGAATTCTTCGTTTGCAAGATATTCGTCTTTAAGAATCTTGACAGCAACAATTCTGTCATCCAAACGGTCATATGCCTTGTAAACAACAGCCATACCGCCTACACCGATTATCTCTTTGATTTCATATCTGTCGCTGAGAACCTGATTAAGATAATTATCCATAACAAATCACCCCTTATCTCAATTTTCTATTACTACAGCGGTTATATTATCTCCGCCGCCGTTTTCATTTGCTTTATTTATAAGCAGCTGTGCTGCATCTTCTGTGGGAAACTGTGTCAGAAGCCGCAATATCTCATCCTCGGGAACAAAATTGGTAAGTCCGTCAGAGCACAATAAAAGCTTTTCTCCGACACCTATATCGCACTGAGTAAAATCAGTTTCAAGATGCTCTTCTATTCCCAATGCTCGGGTTATATAGTTTTTATCCGGATGATGCTCAGCCTGTGTTACGGTAAGCTCACCCGCATCCAACATATTCTGAACCAATGAGTGGTCTTTTGTGATTCTTTTCAGTTCTTTTCCGGCAATATAAGCTCTGCTGTCACCGGCATGTGCGATAACCAGTCTGCCGTTCAATATAATTGCGGCAACAACGGTTGTACCCATTCCCCTTAAGGCATCACTTGTCTGTGCTTCATCGTAAACACATATGTTCGCAGCAGCAATGGCAGTTGTAAGAATATTCTGAGCAGAAGCAATACTCATATCCTGACGCCAGCTGAGATTTACCCGCTGAGAAATTGTTTTAACCGCAATATCAGACGCAATATTCCCCGCGTTTCCGCCACCCATTCCGTCACAAACAACGGCAAAGCACGACTTCTCATTCAAGCACTCAACAAAACAACTGTCCTGATTTGTTGCTCTTTTTATTCCCTTGTCTGTCATTACCGAATACTTCAATGCAACCGTTTACCTTTCATTTTTTATAGTATTTCTGCGAAGCTGACCGCACGCGGCATCGATATCCGAGCCTAATTTTCTTCGTACGGTTACCGCAAATCCCATTTTTTCTAAAGTTGCGGCAAATCGCTTTACATCTGCCGGAGAGCTTTCCTTACATCCCGTTTCCTTGACCTCGTTCACGGGAATAAGATTTATATGACAAAGCATACCTTTGAGAAGACTTCCTAATTTTTTTGCACAGTCAACGCTGTCATTCACACCGCTTACCAGAGCATATTCAAAGGAAATACGGCGCGAGGTTTTCTGCGTATAGTCCTTACAAGCCTTAATAAGCTGTGAGATATTCCACTTTTTATTGACAGGCATCATTGATGTTCTTATTTCATCTGTGGGTGCATGCAGGGATATAGACAAGGTCAGAGGAAGATTTTCCTCCATAAGCTTATATATTCCCGTAACAACACCGCAGGTTGACAGAGAAATATGGCGCATACTGATATTAAGTCCGTTTTCATCGGAAATCAGATGCAAAAACTTAATAACATTATCGTAGTTATCCAAAGGCTCTCCCATACCCATCATAACAATATGAGAAACCCTTATATCATTATCACGCTGAATGGCATATATCTGTGACAGAATTTCTGATGCGGTAAGATTTCTGACGACTCCCGAAAGAGTGGATGCACAGAACTTACAGCCCATTCTGCAGCCCACCTGAGAGGATACACAGACAGTATAGCCGTACTTATATTTCATAAGCACCGACTCAACAAATTCCCCGTCGTGGAGCTTGAACAGATATTTCATTGTACTATCATACTCGGAAACAAGTTTTTTTTCAATATTACAGCTAAAAATGACAAAACTGTCATCAAGAGCCTCTCTTAAAGACAAGGATAAATCCGTCATTTCGGAAAATGAGGTCACACCGACCTTATGAAGCCATCTGTAAATCTGTGTGGCTCTGAACTTCGGCAAGCCTGATGCTGTTATTTCACTTGTAAGCTCGGTTAAATCAAGCGACAATATGTCTTTTTTCATTTCTGACCTCTGTAAAATTTAGCTATAAAAAATCCGTCACCGCCGTTTTCGGTCGGGAAAATGGTTATATACTTTCCGTCGGGGCAAAGTGCTTTGTATTCTTCGTCCCCACAAAGCACAAAATCCTTGTGTTCACTCAAAAAACGGTCACAGACCTCATCATTTTCATGGCGGTTAAGCGTACAGGTGGAATAAACAAGCGTTCCGCCTTCTCTCACCATTTCCGAACAGCTATTTAAGATATCATACTGCTCGCGGGGTAATCCGACAAATTCCGAGAGGGCCTTATATCTTATTTCGGGCTTTCTTCCGACAACTCCAAGCCCCGAACAAGGAACATCACACAGAACCTTATCGGCATTATGTATATGAGCATTAAGCTTCTTTGCATCACAGCAGACAGCCTTGACGGATTTTATTCCCAGACGCTGTGCACCGTTTTCTATCAAATCGATTTTATGCGGATGAATATCGGCTGAATAAAAGCTTCCCGTATCACCTGTATACTGAACAGAAGTAAAGGTTTTTCCGCCGGGAGCCGCACAGCAGTCAACAACGGTATCATACGGCTTAGCACCTAACAGCTTACAGCAAAGCTGAGAAGACAAATCCTGAACATGGAACAAGCCTTCCCTGAATGCAGAGAGCTTTGTTATGTCCCCCGTATCCGTAACAATAAGACAGTTTTCAATTTCAAGGCAGATTTCCGACCTTATACCTTCATTGTTAAGAATTTCATTGAGAGCTTCCGTATTTGTTTTCAATGTATTTACACGGACAAAAATAGGTCTTCTGCCCGCGCTTGCAGACATAATCTGCTCTGCCTTGTCCTCCCCGTACTGTAAAGTATAATGCTTTACAAGCTCTTCGGGGAAAGAGTACTTTACACTAAGATATTTTGTTTTATCTTTTTCGTCAGGCAGACAAAGTCCGTTAGCCGAAACCTTTCTCAATACGGCATTTACCATACCTGAAGCGAAAGCACATCCCTTTTTCTTGACAAGCTTAACGCTTTCATTAACAGCCGCACTTACGGGGATTTTATCCATATAAAGTATCTGCAATGCACCCGTTCTTAAAACAGCAAGCACATCGGGACGAAGCTTTCTCAGCGGTGAAGTCAGATACAGGGAAAGATTATAATCCAAAGTAATTTTGTGTTCCAGAACACCGTAAACCAGAGATACAGCAAGAGAAAGCTCTCTTGAATCTTCAACAAAAGCATTTTTCAGCGTTTGGGCAACAGAAAAGGAGGAATATGCCTTATCCTTTTCAATTTTCAGCAAAATATCAACAGCTGTATCTCTTGCCTTTGTCATAAATTATCTCCTGCGTCTTGTTTTAGATGTGAACAATATTATAAATCTCAAAAGGTTTGCCAAAGAAACGGCAAGAGCAGCAACATAAGTCCATGCCGCACTCTTCAGCACACTTCTTGCACCTTTCAGCTCTTCTTCATTTTTGAGTAAGCCCGTATCTTCAATAACAGCCAATGCGCGTGAGCTTGCATTAAGCTCAACGGGCAAAGTTGCAAGCTGAAAAACAGCAATAAAGGCATAAAGCAACAAGCCTATTGCAACCAATGGCTCAAAGCCGAGGGCAAGTCCGAGAAAAGCAAGAGGAATACCTGCATATGAACCGATTTTACATACAGGAAGAATTGCATTTCTCATTCTTATGGGCACATACCCCTGAGCATGCTGGGCAGCATGTCCCGCCTCGTGACAGGCTATTCCTATAGCCGCAATGGAGGTTGAGGAATATACACCCTCTGACAGGCGGATAACATTACTTCTCGGATCATAGTGATCGCTTAATTTTCCCGAGCATTGCTCTATACGGACATTAGTGATACCGTAATATTTCAGAACTGCATCAGCCGCCTGTGCACCCGAGTATCCGCTTTTACTGTATACCTTAGACATTTTTGCATAGGATTTTTTTACGGCTGCCTGTGCGACAAGCGACAAAATCAATGCGGGAATTACAAGCACGATGTAAAGCCAGTAGCTTTCCAGATAATAGCTTCCGTACCCGCCGAAAGACATAAATAACTGTGGCAACATAATTGCTCCTCCGATCAGCCGAGCTTCTGCTGTTTTTCAAAGCCTCTTCCGCGAAGAAAATCGGCTGCTTTCATTCTCTTAGAGCCCTCAAGCTGAAGCTCTGTAATACTTATAACACTATTATTTCCGCAAATCACGAAAATTTCATCGTCTTTGACAATAACTTCTCCCGGCTCACCGGTGTAATTTTTGTCAATGACCTTACAGGCAAAAATTTTGAGAAGCTTTGAGTTATAGGTAGTTTTTGCAACGGGCCAGGGTGCCATACCTCTGACCTTGTTGTGAATATTTACGGCAGTATCTGACCAGTCAATAACTGCCATTTCCTTTGAAAGCATTGAAACATAGGTAGCTTTTTCATCATCCTGCTTTACGGGGGTAACACTTCCCTGTTCAAGTGCCTTCAATGTTTTTATAAGCAAATCGGGACAAAGGCCTGCAAGTCTGTCAAAAAGCTCACCTGCAGTTTCCTCTTCACCGATTTCGGTTTCGGATACCAATAAAATATCACCCGTATCAAGGCCCACATCCATAAGCATAGTTGTTACACCCGTTTTTTTGTCACCGTTTATAACACTCCATTGAATGGGTGCCGCACCGCGGTACTGCGGTAACAATGAGCC
Source organism: Clostridia bacterium (assembly GCA_017517135.1). Classification (GTDB taxonomy): domain Bacteria; phylum Bacillota; class Clostridia; order Oscillospirales; family Acutalibacteraceae; genus RUG806. The sequence goes on along the minus strand of JAFXAK010000022.1, from coordinate 111,604 downwards.
GTGAAGATTTACACAGCCGTATTTCGGAATATCGAGTATTCTTTTGGGCAGAATTTTGCCGTATGCGGAAACGACTATAAAATCGGGAGCGATTGCCGCAATTTTTTCGTATGCTTCTTCGCCTTTGAGTGTTTCGGGCTGATACATTTCAAGGTCATATCGTAAAGCTAATAGTTTTACAGGTGGAGGTGTCAGTTCCTGATGTCTGCCCTGAGGTTTATCAGGCTGTGAAATTACAAGCTTTACATCATAATCAGGATTTTCAACAAGAACTCTGAGTGCAGGAACAGCAAAATCCGGAGTTCCCATAAAAACAACACTTTTCATTAGACATCTTCCTAACAGTATGATTAATCGTAGTCACGGGTTGAGTAAACCTTCTCACCGGGAGCAAGACTGTCAATATAAAGCTTGCCGTCAAGGTGGTCAAGCTCATGACAGAAGCATCTTGCATGAAGCTCTTTACCGCTGTAAAGACACCAGTTACCGTCACGGTTCTGTGCTCTTACCTTTACAGACATAGGACGCAGGGTTTTACCTGCCTTATGAGGAAGAGAAAGACAAGCCTCGTCTTCTCTCTGCTCACCGCTGCTCTCAATAATTTCGGGATTGATAAGCTCAATAAAGCCGTCACCAAAATTGATAACAACAACTCTGCGTAATATACCAATCTGAACAGCGGCAAGACCTATGCCCTGAGATTTTGTAAGAGTATCTCTCATATCATCAAGAAGCAGATGCAATCTTTCATCAAACACCTCAACAGGTCTGCTTTTTTTTCTGAGAACGGGATCGTCGTCAACTCTTATTTGTCTGATAGCCATTAAAATCACACTCTCTAATCTATAGTTTCGGGATTGATGTCAACATAAACAGCAACATCAACAAATTCTTTTTTATTAAGAAATTCTTTAAGCAACTCGTCAAAAAATGAACGAAGAAGCGGATTATTTTTACATTTTACAATAAGTCTGCGCCGATAAGTATTGTTTATCTTTGATACCTTAGGAGCCAAAGGACCTAAAACTATCATTTTCAGCTTTTCATACTTCTCAGAATTGGCACTTACCATTGCTTCAAAAAACTGCCGGGAACAAAAAGCAACCTTATCCTCATCGCTGCCCGAAAAACCGATAACACAGATATCGCAAAAAGGCGGATATGTCATAGCTTTTCTCATAACAATCTCATTATTGTAAAAGCTCTTGTAGTCCTGCGAGGCGGCAACGGATAAAATTTCGCTGTCGGGAGAAACGGTCTGTATAACTGCTCTGCCCTTCCTTGAGCCTCTGCCTGCCCTACCGACAACCTGAGTTATAAGGTCAAATGTCCTTTCGGCACTTCTGAAATCGTCATTATACAGCTCTCTGTCGGCACCTGTGATACCTACTAAGGTTACATTGGGAAAATCAAGTCCCTTCGCAACCATCTGTGTGCCGATTAAAATATCATATTCACCGTTTGCAAATGACGAAAGGGCTTTTTCATATGAATTTTTAGCACTCGTTGTATCGGCATCCATTCTGAGCACCTTAGCCTCCGGAAATCTTATTTTAAGCTCCTGCTCAATTCTCTGTGTGCCAAAGCCCGCATATCTTATATTATTCTGTCCGCATAACGGACATTTTTCCGTATACGGAGTTGAGTGTCCGCAATAGTGGCACATCAGACGATTATTTGCAGAATGGTATGTCATGGAAATACTGCATTTCGGACAGGTTATAACATGCTTGCACTCTCCGCAGACAACAAAGGTGTTATATCCGCGTCTGTTTACAAGCAGAATTGTCTGCTCGCGGTTAATAAGATTCACAGCAATTTCACCTGCAAGGAAATCGCTTATTGCAAAAAACGAGCTTCTGCTGTTTTTATCCGTAATATCAACGATATGAACCTCGGGCAACACCGAATTTCCGTAGCGTTCCTCCATTTCGGCAAGAACATACTGCCCGTCAAGTGCCTTTGCATATGTTTCCACAGACGGGGTTGCCGAAGCAAAGACCAATAAAGCCTCATTATAAGCACACCTGTACTTTGCAACATCCTTCGCATTGTACCGAGGAGACATTTCTGATTTATATGTGTGCTCCTGCTCTTCGTCAACGATAATAAGTCCGAGATTTTCGACGGGCGCAAAAACTGCACTTCTCGTGCCTACAACAACCTTTGCTTCACCGTTTTTTATCCTTTTCCACTCATCGTAACGCTCGCCCATAGATAAGCCGCTGTGCAACACAGCCGTGTTATCACCGAATCTGTTTCTGAACAAGGAAAAGGTCTGCGGTGTCAGAGAAATTTCGGGAACAAGTACAATAACGGATTTGCCGTCCGACAAAACCCTTTCAATAAGCTCAAGATAAACATTGGTCTTACCGCTTCCCGTAACACCGTAAAGCAGAGCCGTTTTATTTTTGTCTTTCTTATAAGCACCGCTTAAAATATCAAACGCTCTTTTCTGCGTTTTTGACAAAACAACTCTTGGCTTATCTGCTGAAAAATATTCACTCACAGGTGTTCTTGATACCTGTATTTCAAAGGTTTCACATATTCCTTTATCTATAAGAAGCTTTATAACGGCAGAAGAAACTCCCGAAAAATAGCAAAGCTCCTTTAGTGTAGCCGAGCCTATGTCCGTCAGAATATCAACAACGCTTTTCTGCTTGTCGGTAAGACGAAAGCTCTCACTTTCAGAAAGATACTTTGCACTCAGCGCTATGTGCTGCACCGAAATATCATTTACCGAAGCAAATGCGGATATTTCGGATTCAATATACCCCTTACCCTCAAGCTTGGGTAAGACAAAAGAATTTTTTGACAAGCCGCAGCTTTTCAGTATCGTGCTTTCTCTTACTTCACCTTTTTTGCTTTTAAGGTAATTTATAATCTGCAGGAAAAGCGGCTCCTCTTCCGTAATATCTGTATCAACGAAATCGGGACTTAGCTTATATACCTTTTCGGTTTTAAGACACATTCCGCCCGGAAGCATTGCTTTTGCGGCGGTAAAATATGTGCAGAAGGTACGCTGTCTTATCCAGAGTGCCAATGAAAGCAGCTCATCATTCAGCAAGGGCTTTGCATCAAGCACGCTGAAGACATCTTTAAGTTCAGGACAGTTCTCTTGTGTTTTCTCATTTTCCAAAGAAAAAACAAAGCCCTGACGCTTGACATTACCTCTGCCGAAAGGAACAAGCACACGCATTCCCGGCTTCAGAAAACCTTTAAGGCAGTCGGGAACATTATAGCTGAACAGAGAATCAAAGCTGTATGTGCAATTTTCAACACCTACAAGGGCAATTATCCTGTCAGACATAGATTATTAATACTTGCTGATTTCTTCAGACTCTTTTATGGAATAGTAACCGTCAAGCAAATCCTCAACAGCAAGGCTTACGGGCTTCTCAACAAGAATTTCTCCGTTTGCCTTTGCTTCGTCGGAAAGGTCTCTTGAACGCTTTGCAACGCCTACAACAAGAGAATATCTGCTTATACCGTCTTTAAGTAAATCCTTTAAATCAACATTAATCATAACACAAAACTCCTTATTATTTTATAATATCAAAAACTGCTTCAATGCAGTCATCAAGCTCATCATTTACAACGCAATAGTCATATTTATCACGCTGTTTCATTTCCTCAAGGGCTATGTTCAATCTGAGGTCTATTTCCTCCTCGGTATTCTGTCCTCTGCCCTTTATACGGCGGCGAAGCTCCTCAACAGACGGAGGAACAATAAAAATAGTTTTGGATTCGGGAAAAATCGTCTTGAAATTCTGAGCACCGCGGACCTCAATAATAACAATAACTGTTTTATTAAGCCCGGTCAGTCTTTCAACCTCACTTTTAAGAGTACCGTAATAATTTTTGCCGTACATAACATACTCAACAAACTCATTACGGGCAACCTTATCCAAAAAATCTGCTTCGGAAACAAAATAGTAATCCTTTCCGTCAATTTCGTCACAGCGAGGCGCTCTCGTTGTGGCAGAAACTGTTTGTGCTATATTTTCACTTTTTGCACAAAGTCCGTCCAGTACAGCGTTTTTTCCTGCTCCCGACGGGCCTGATATAACAAAAATCTTGGCATTTTCCTGCATAATTAATCCTCCGCAACATCCCTTAAATCATCAGCCGAATCAAATTTATCCGCAAGCTTGTCCGGTCTGATATAAGACAGAATAACATGCTCGCTGTCTGTAAAAATAACAGACATTGTTTTTCTGCCTTGTGTCACATCCACTAACTTTCCGTCTTCCTTTGCGGTCTGAATTATACGCTTGATAGGGGCTGACTCGGGACTGACAACGGCTATTACTCTGTCAGCATTCACCATATTACCAAATCCGACATTGATAAGTTTCATAGTAATTTTACCTGTTATTCAATATTTTGTATCTGCTCTCTTATTTTTTCGACCTCTGATTTGATATTGATAACCTTTCTTGCAATCTCAATATCAGATGCCTTTGAGCCTATGGTATTTGCTTCTCTGTTGATTTCCTGTACAAGGAAATCAAGCTTTCTTCCTATAGCCTCATCACAATCAAAGAAGGTGCGAAGCTGATCGATATGGCTTCTGAGTCTTACCGTTTCCTCTGCAACGGCAACCTTATCTGCAAAAATTGCGGCTTCTGTGAGCAAACGCTGTTCATCAACCTGAGTATCGTCCAGCAATTCTCTCATTCTGGCTTTAAGCTTTTCGTTATATTCGCTTACGGTCTGAGGGGATCTCTCCTCAATAAATGAAACCTCGTTCAAAATAGTATCTGCTCTTGAAAGCACATCGGCTTTAAGCTTTGCACCTTCAACCTCACGCATAGCGATAAAGGATTTTACAGCCTCATCAACAACACCCTTGACTGCATTCCAGATACCTTCCTCATCGGCAGGTGCTTTTTTTACAGTAAAAATATCGGTATGAGAAGTGAGCAATTCAACATTATTGTTCATTTCAAGAGAATATTTTTCACAAAGCTCCTTTATTGCAGCCATATATCCTGCTGCCAGAGAGTGATTTATCTGAACAACACCCTCTTCAACCTGCTCTGTTTCAATCTGGATAAAGCAATCTACCTTACCTCTTGAAATATACTGCTGAAGGTGTGCTTTTACCTTTTCTTCAAGAAAAGAATATGCTCTGTATATCTTTGAATTAAATTCAAAAAATCTGTGGTTTACACTTTTTATTTCTACGGTCACGGTCATTCCTGCAACTGACTGTACTGCTCTGCCGTAGCCTGTCATACTTCTTATCATAATAAAACTTCTTTCTTTTTATCAGTAACAGCCGGACTGTCTTTTAAGCAGACTTACTTCATCATTTGTGAGATATCGGTACTCGCCTACCTTAAGACCGTCGAGCTTCAGCTGTCCTATTGACATTCTTTTAAGTCTTACCGTTTCAAGACCTGCTTCCTCGCACAGTCTTCTTATCTGACGGTTTCTGCCTTCAAAGAGTGTTATTTCAAGAGAAGATCTGTCCTCTTCCTTACTGAGCACTCTGACATCAGCAGGCATAGTTTTTCTTCCGTCTATCATAAGAGATGAAGTGAGAACATTTATCTGCTCTTCGGTTATTGCGGGCTTTACGCTTACTCTGTATACCTTTGCAATATGACGGGACGGATGTGTTAAGGCGTTTGCAAATTCACCGTCATTGGTAAAAAGCAGCAAGCCCTCCGATTCTCTGTCAAGTCTGCCCACGGGATACACTCTCTTACCAACATCTGCAACCAACTGAGCAACACACTTATGTCCATTTCGTCGCTCATTGTGGTAACAAAGCCGCGGGGCTTATTGAGCATAAGATAAATATAATTCTTATCCTTTGTAAGCTTTTTGCCGTTAACGGTAACAGAATCCCTCTTAGGATTAATTTTATCTCCTACAGATGCTATCTGTCCGTTAACCCTGACTCTTCCTGCCGCTATCATTTCTTCTGCTTTTCTTCTTGAAGCAACACCGCAGTCTGCCATATATTTCTGTAATCTTATTAATTCTTCCATTTTACAAACCATCCGGTAAGTATATTTTTAATTTTAGTAAATACTGAGCTGTTTTCTTCAATATTTTCAGTCTTGTCAACATCTTCAACGGCAAGAAGCGTTGCACTCGACAAAACATTACCGTCTGCAACAAGCCTTACCTCACCTAAAACATCATTTTTTGTCAACGGAGCATAAACAAAGGCGGGAACGGTTATTTCTATACTGTAATTTACGACTTGCTCAACCGCCGAATATGTAAGAGAATTACTCATTCGGCATTTTACTGCATTTTGCTCTCCGCCCACAACATTTATGTCGGGCAATGTCGGGCAGTCAGCCTCATAACACTCTACTTCTTCAAAACCGTAATCATACAGCTGTTTATGATCATTCCAATCATCGGGTGCATTCAATGTCACGGCAACAAGCAAAGAATCTCCCCTTTGTACTGCCGACACAAGGCATCTGCCGCTTGATTTTGTAAAGCCCGTTTTTATACCTATGCAACCGTCATACATACCAAGCAGCTTATTGTGATTGTTCACATACAAAACCTTTCCGTTAGTAAATTCAATACGGGCAGATTGCATACTGACCATTTCACAAAAAACAGGAATATTCATTGCATAACAGGCAAGATACGCCATATCGGCTGCGGTAGAATAATGCTCATCGGCATCAAGCCCCGACGGTGTTACAAAGGACGAATCCTTCATTCCTATCTCCTGTGCCTTTTCGTTCATCATTACGGCAAAATTCTCTGTTGAACCGCCAACAAAGGCAGCTATTGCATTTGCACCGTCATTCCCCGAGGACAGCAATGTTGCAAGAACAAGACTATAAAGGTCGATAGTATCTCCGATTTCCAAACCGAGAGAAGTACCGTCAACCCCTGTTATTTCATCTCCTACAGTCACCGTTTCATGAAGCCTTCCGCTTTCAATTGCAACAACTGCAGTTAATATTTTTGTTGTGCTGGCAATTGTTTTTTGTTCACTGGAATTTTTTGACAAAATAACCTCTTTTGTATCTGCACACATAAGCACAAACGAATCTGCACTTATGTCGGACAAAGCCTCAGAATCAAAAGGAAAAACAAAAAATACAGCTGCCGATAAAAGTATTGCAACAAACTTTTTCACAAGACCACCCCGCATATAAATGTATATGCGAGGAAGTCCGTTTTTTTACTTATTCTGCCTGATTGCCTGATTTTGTTTTTGTTACGATAGCGTTTACCTTATCGATAACCTCGGGAACCATATTGACAATGCGTTCTGCTGCATTATCATTTGAGGTGATGTGCTTAAGGGTAACTTCACCGTTTTTAAGCACGAGGAAAGCAACGGGATTGATGGTTATACCTGCTCCACCGCCGCCGCCGAAAAGCTGATTGTTATTTTTTGAAGGGAAATCCGAACCGCCGGAAGCAAATCCGTAGGTTACCTTTGAAACGGGAATTACCGTTACCTCGTCTGAAAGAATAACGGGCTCACCAACAATTGTGCTTACATCAACAAGCTGACGGACTTTTTCAATTGTTGTTGATAAAATTCCTGCTGCTGTCTGATTGTTCATTTGTAGCTTCACTCTTTTCTGTAGTATTATTTTCTTTATTTGATTTTCCTGCGCTGTCGTTTTTCATAGTCAGGAAAATTTTTACTGCCATACGCCCGAGTACCCCAAATAATAATTTGAAAACAAGGGCAAGAACAATTCCTATAAGCTTTATGGGAATTACATATATTTTTGCGATAAAGGATGCATTGGAAAATCTCGCAATATAATCGGGATAAATATTAAAATCGTATTTTCTTACCTTATATTTTGATACTAATGCACCGAGTATAGGGAAAACGGTTGCACACACCTCGCCGTAATATATGGCGGTAGCGGCGGCATCCCCTTTAGTACAGCTGACATCAAGATAAAATTCTTCAACGACTATACCGTTGAGGGCATTTCCCGTAAATGTGCCGAGATAGGAAAATATTCGTTTGAGAATAAGAATCAATCCGTCAATTCCGTTGGAGCGGTAAATAAGATGAAGAAGACTCTCTTTTTTAGGTGCTGCAGCTGTTGCAGCGGGTGCAGCAGTCTGCGTTCCGTCTGCCGTCTGTTGCTCTTCGGCAGTATCTGTAAGCTCCTGTGTCAAAGGAACAGCTTCCTGAGCATCATTCCGGACTGCTTCTTCAGGGACTGTTTTTTCTTTCTTTTTGGCGGGATACAAGGGAATTTTTATAAACAGCCATTTTATATATGCAGATGTGTTTTCGTTTGAATATTCAATATTGATATGAACTTTTATGCACAAAGCAAGAATTATCAATGCAAAAAGAGCAAGTATAATCCAGCCTATTATTTTAAGCACAATCACAAAAACACCTCCGTTTTATTTTTTTCAAAGAATAGAAATCTGTCCGTCTATAACAGACTCGTCATTTTTTATATTTTCCAATGCTGTTGCAGCCGCCTTGACATCGGGAATTTCGGGTAATTCCGCCAGAGAAGACATACAAAAGCATTTCAGGAAATCAGTTGTAGTACAGTATATCAAAGGTCTGCCCGGCAAGTCAAGTCTTCCGCATTCTTCTATAAGATTTCTCTGACATAAAGTATTCATAACACCGCTGCAGTCAACACCTCTGACCTGCTCAACAAATGCCTTTGTTACGGGCTGATTATATGCAACAATCGCAAGCACTTCAAATGCTGCGGGAGAAAGAGGCTGGTTTCTTTTCATATCAAGCACATTTCTTATAGCCTCGGCATACTGCGGCTTTGTTGCGAACTGTACCTTTGAGCCGAGATATAAAAGAGTTACGGCACTTCCTCTTTCCTCATAGTCGCTTTTTATTTCATCGAGAATTACTGCCAGCTTTTCGGGAGTACAGCCCAGAGCATCCATAAGTCTTGTTCGTTCCATAGGCTCCCCGCCTGCAAAAATAATAGCCTCGACAGTATTTTTAATGTTTATAACATCATCATTCAAGGTTAAGTTCTCCCTCCGGAACTTTTATAAGTTCAATAGTTATATCTTCTCCGTCACCGTGAATATGTATATGCTTGGTTTTGGCAAGGTCTAAAACTGCAAGGAAAGTAGCAACCATATCCGAACGGCTTTCAGAGGTTTTTATCATATCATTGAATTTCTGTTTGCCGTTTGCCGAAAGCATACTTACAACGCTTTTGATTTTTTCGGAAACAGAAACTATTTTTTTTGTAACAATTGTTCTGAAAGCATCAAGAGGCGGCGGCATTTTACGCAACCGCTTACCTACAACACGCATATATGCATTAAGAAGCTCGATTGAATCGTGAATTCTTTTATAAGACTGCTCCGCTTCAAAGGGCTGCTGAGGTCTTGCAATACAGTTAAAGCCGTCTGTCTGTTCAGACAACGCTTTTGCAACCTGCTTACATTCTGCATACTCAATAAGCTCACCGCTTAATTCCCTTCTTAATGTTTCGCCCTCTTCATATACGGGAAGCAGAGAAACTGTTTTGATGTGAACAAGTCTTGCAGCCATTTCAAGAAATTCGCTGGCAACATCAAGATTCAATTCCTGCATTTCTCTTATGTAGGAGGTATACTGTTCAACCAGTTCAACAATAGGAATATCGTATATATTAAGTTTGTGTTTTGCAATAAGATGAAGAAGCAAGTCCATAGGACCTTCAAAAACCTCTATCTTATAATTAATACTGCTCATAAAAATACCTGTTCTGAATTAAAATAAAGCAAAGGGCAAGCTTGTTACAATATCTATAATATTATAAATCCAACTGCTTATAAAGCTTATAGGGGAAAAATTAAGACGGTTAAATAAGAAAATCAGTCCGAAAAGAATATACATTGAATAGCGCTCATACTGCAATACCTTATAATATATACGGTCCGGCAATATAAGCCCGAGAATTCTTGAACCGTCAAGCGGCGGAACCGGAATAAGATTGAAAACTGCAAGCATAACATTGATAAGACTGGAATAAGCAAAGAAAAGGTATGCGATATAAACAACTTCGTTTCCGAGGAAACCGTCAAGCGCCAACACAAGATTACTGAGCAAGGAAAAAACAATTGCCAATAAAATATTGGAAACAGGGCCTGCAAGTGAGGTTAAAGCAAAATACTCTTTTCTTTTTTTGAAATTTCTTATATTTACGGGAACGGGTTTAGCATAACCGAAGCCAAACAGAAGAATCATAACAGCTCCGACACCTGAAATATGCGCTAAAGGATTGAGAGTTATTCTGCCGCTTAACCGACCTGTTTGGTCACCGAGCTTTGAAGCCATCCATGCATGTGCACTTTCGTGTACGGGAATACAGCAAAGAAGCACAAAAATTCTCGCACAAAGCAAAACTATAGTTTCAAGTGTAGATTCACCGTCACCTAAAAACATTGAAAGAATTTCACCTATCATTTCAGCATCTCCTGTTTGTTTTATTTTTTGCAGCCTGTAACAAAACGGCTGACACCGAAAACATCACAGATTTGTTCCGTACAAAGCTTATCCGAAAACATACGGGAAATGATGTCACTTTGCTCTTCACCGCATTCCATTGCAACAAATCCGTTCTGATTTACTTTATCTAACCACTTTTTTTCAAAGGCTGAGTAAAAAACTAATCCGTCTTCACCGCCGTCAAGTGCGGTATGAGGCTCTCTTAACACCTCTGCCTGCAGGGATTTTATTTCTTCACAGGGAATATACGGAGGATTGGAAACCAACAAATCCACATTCTGCAACAAAGAAACATCATCATTCAGGACATCAAATTTAACAAGCTTTGCATTTTTAAGCTTGTGTGCTTCGAGATTTTTTTGAGTATACTTTAGTGCATTGTCAAAAAGCTCAAACATAACAACCTGAACATCGGGACATTCCTTTGCAATTGAAATTCCGATACAACCGCTTCCCGCACATAAATCATATACTGTTTTATACGAGTTTTTTCTGATTTCTTTTACACATATTTCAACAAGCTGCTCTGTTTCGGGGCGGGGAATCAGCACCCCTTCACCTACAAAAAATGTGGATTTATAAAAATCCCATTCACCGAGAATATACTGAAGCGGTCTGCCCGCAATTCTCTGAGAAAGCATTTCTTCGTATCTGTCACATATATTCTGAGGCACTGTTTCTCCTGCGTTGAGAAAAAAATCTGCCTGCTTAAAATCTGCAGCACCTATAAGCAGCTGCAATGCATCAAAATCTGCATCCTCTTTTTGATTTTCCTGCAATTTCTCTTTACCGGAATTGTAAAGCTCTCTGAAGGTCTGCATCAAAGCTTGTCATCCTCCGGGTTGTCCGTAATAACAGCCTTCAGAGAGGTGATTGCAACCTCTATCATACTGTCATCCGGCTCTTTTGTTGTTATTCTCTGCATCCAAAGTCCGGGGGCTGATAAAATCTTTGTAAGAATATTATCATGCTTTCCCGCATATTTTATAAATTCATAGCTTATTGCCGTAACAACGGGAAGATTTCCCGCTACCTTTATTATCATCCAGAGTAATCTGTTTGAATCGTCTTTAAGCTGGGGGAAAATAAGAAGAATAAGTGATGACATAAGAACACTTATTATGAGTACAATAAAAATGAAGCTTGTGCCGCATCTGGGATGGAAACGCTTACAGGAACGGACATTTTCAACAGTAAGCTCAAGTCCCTTTTCATAACAGAAAATTGATTTATGCTCTGCTCCGTGATACATAAACACTCGTTTTATGTCCTTCATCTGTGAAACTGCGAACATATATCCGACCATTATTATCATTCTTATAATACCCTCAAAAAGAGCATGATAAGAAGAAAGCACGCCGTCAAAAAGCTTGGAATCTACAATATCAACAAGATATGTAGGAAGAAAAACAAACAATCCGACACCTAATACAACAGCAAGCACAGAAGCAATACCTGTTATTACATTCATCATTTTAGGCCCCATACGGTCATTAAGCCACTTGTCAAGCTTTGACATATTCTCGGGATTTTCTTCATCCTCAAGCTGTCCCGAAAGCTCGGCTGAACGCATAAGACTTTTATAGCCTATCAGCATTGATTCTATAAAATTCACAATACCGCGGATAAACGGCCAGCCTAAAAATTTAACCTTATCTTTAATATGCTTAACCTCGGTAAACTCGGTTACAATTTCGCCCTCTTTGTTTCTTACGGACATTGCACACCCCTTGGGGCCGTTCATCATAACGCCTTCCATAAGCGCCTGTCCGCCGACAGAGGTTTTATGCACAATTTTTTCTTTATCTTTCATTATTTGTCCTTTCCATCGGTAAGATTAACAGAAACTATAGGCAATGTGATAACAGCCTCTGTCCCCTCACCTAATGTACTTATTATATCTAATTTTCCGTTGTGAAGATTTATTATTTCATCACAAACGGCAAGGCCTATACCTGAGCCCTTTACAGATAAATTCGCCTTATAGAATTTCTGCTTGACCTTTGGTAAATCTTCAGCGGAAATACCGCAGCCCGTATCAGCAATACTTATTTTAAGCTCCTTTGCAGAAAGAAGAGCAACTATTGATAATTTACCGCCTGCGGGAGTATATTTCACCGCATTATCAATAATATTGACAAATACCTGCTTTATTCTGTCGGGATCGCCGTTCATAGGTGCAGGATAATCGGGAACTGAATAGAAAAACTCTATTCCCTCTCTTGAAATACGGTCTCTGAGCATAAAAACAGCTTCGTCAAGCTCTGCAAGAACATCTATTTTCTGCAAACGCAGAGTAAGTCTTCCGCTTTCCATTTTTGAGAAGTCCAGAAGATCCTCAACCAGAGAATATAAGCGCTCTGTTTCGCTGAGAATAACCTTCAGACCGTCATTTACTGTTGAATCAGGACTTTCATTTATGCATAAAAGTGTTTCCGTCCATCCTTTTATGGCTGTCAGCGGTGTTCTTAATTCGTGAGAAACCGTTGAAATAAACTCATTCTTCATTCTGTCTGTTTTATCTATCTCATTTATCATATAATTGATAGATTCTGCCAGCTGTGTAATTTCGTCAGACTTATTAGAAGCTATTTCAACCTTTTCGCTGTAATTACCCTTTGCAATTCTTCTTGCCGCAAAATTAAGCTTTTTAACGGGCACAACAATTGAACGCACAAAGAACAAGCCTGAAAAAATAACCAACAGCAAGGCAAACATACAACCCAGAATCACCATTACGGTAATTTTAGACAACTGAGAATCTATACCCTGTAAAGAAATTATATAGCGTACTGCTCCCGAGGATTCTCCGTTGATACGGGGAAGCAGGACTGAAAGAGCCATAATTCTCTCGCCTGAGCTGAGTCTTCCTCGCCACATTCCTCTGCCCGAAGGAGAAGAAAGAGCAATCTGATAATCCTCGTGTAATTCTTCCTCAACGGTAAAGCCTGTTGATGATACTATAACCTCTCCGTTTTTATCATACACCCAGACCTCGGCAACATTTATTTCATTGAAATTCTCAACATATTCGTGAGCTCTTGATGCAAAAACATCTTCATTTGTGTCTATATATGCACTGAAAAAATCTGCAAGCGCACTGCTCTGCCCTAACGAATCAAGCTTTTCCTCAACCGAAGTATAATAGTAAGAGGAAAGAAACAGCAAAACAGCAGCCGCAAAAAAGGAAAGAATGAGAAAAATAACAAGAATGGTCGTCAACAGCCATCTTACCGTAATACCGCTTCTGAACATTTTTCTCCCTCCCCTAATAATCAGTTTTGTCTCAAAAATTTATGCAAGCCACTTGTATCCGACACCCCAGATTGTTGTGAGATTTTTGGGTGTTGACGGATCATCCTCAAGCTTCATTCTCAATCGTCTTATATTAACATCAACAACTTTTTCGTCTCCGTAGTACATATTGCCCCATACATGATTGAGTATTTCGTTTCTTTCCAAGGGGACATTCGGATGCGCGAAAAAATATTCAATTATCTGAAATTCGACCTGAGTAAGCTCAATAATTTTTCCGTTTTTGGTAAGCGATCTGCTTCTCAGGTTGAGCACGAACTCACCGAGCTCAATGACATCTCTCTTATCGCTTTTAGCAGCAAACTCTTTGTTGAGAGTTACTCTTCTGTATATGGCATCTATTCTTGCCATAAGCTCAGAGGGTGAAAACGGCTTGGTAACATAATCGTCAGCACCGACCAAAAGTCCCGTAACCTTATCCATCTCCTGTGTTTTTGCAGTAAGGATAATAATTCCCAATGTGCTGCTCTTTTTTCTTAATTGCTTACAAACCTCAAGTCCGTCAACAACAGGCATCATAATATCGAGCAAGGCTATATCGATTTCACCCTTATATTCGTCATAAAGCTGCAAGGCTTTTTCTCCGTTATCAGCCTCAACAACCTCAAAACCGTTTCTCTTCAGATTAATAACAATAAATTCTCTTATTGATTTTTCGTCTTCTGCAACTAAAATCCTCTTCAAGCCCGTTCACCTCCTAATTAAGCTCAATCTGTTCCTTTACAAACGACGGCGAAATATCCATAGAGTCACCCAGCTGTGTGATTTTAACAGTATATGTAGGGGACTTATAAGCATTTTCGCTGTCTGTATCTGTTAAAAATACAACAGAAAAAAGTAAATTTTCTTCTTCGTCAAAATCTTTCAGACGAAATTGTGTGGTGTGTGTATCGTAATCATAGGTTATATAAGAGTATTCATAAAAGGAATCAATACTCATCGTAAAGCCGTCATAAGTATTTCTGTAATATTTACCGAGGCTCTGAAGCTCCTTTTCAGACAAACGAAGCCACTCAAGCACCTTTATCGGCTCCTGTGCACCGCCGGGAAGATTGACTGTCTCTGATGACGGATAATCCTTTTCAACGGGAATTTCAATCAGATAGTCGGTATTTATATCCTGAGACAGCACCTTTGAAGCTCTGGATGTTTTTTTCTTACAGGCCTCAGCTGAAAGAAATGACGGTGTCATAAGCGTTGCCTTTTCGGAATCATAAAAAACTATCTGAGTAAAATATTCGGAATTTGCCGCAATACAGTCAATATACATTCTGTAGGTACCGTCTTTAAGGTCGGATGTAAGACCTGCAAAGGAAACAACATCAGAGGTAAATTTCAACTCACTCGACGGCTGTATGAGCTCATTTTCGGCATCAATTTCCATAACACGCGCTGCCGCGTGACGGGGACTTACGGTATTATCGTAATAGATATAGAACATTTCATTGAGTCCGTCAAAATCAAGGTCAACAAAAAGATAATCAAACACGGAAACTGTTCCGAGGGAGCTTAATTTCTTAACTATATCCTTTTCAACCGAAATCTTGTATATAACAAGATTCTTTGAACGCGCAGCATCAGGCATTGTCCACACAACGGCAATTTCAAGCAGGTTACCCTGATCGAGATTACAGAATTCTATGCTGTAAACATCAGTACCGTTTCCGACAACATCAGCAACACTAAACCATTCTTTACCGTCAAAATCAAGCAGATGCATATGTACATCACTTGCAGTCTGATTATTTTTATAAAAAACTATGGCTTCATCGTATGTGTCACCGTCGATATCATTAAGTACATATGCCGAACGGTATTCCCCCGACACGGGGCTTAAAAGTGACACACCCGCACCTACAGCTTCTTCAAACGCCTGCTGAATCAGGGCGTTCTCACCTGTAAGCTTCGGGGTTCGCATAAGCTCTTCAACAGAAAAAAGGTCAAACATAGCACATGCATTGAACAACAATGTGCAACAAATAACAAAAGCTATTATTTTAACAGCAGATGCAATGCTTTTCATACCTTTCCTCCGTAATTTTTTATCTGTTTTATTTAACAACTATCGTGATGGTGTATTCTCCTCTTACCCAGCTGTCTGTAAGTGTTCTGAGAAGTATTTTTGCGGGCACCGTGTTTTCACCCTTTTTGAGTGTTATTCCGTCAAGCACGGGAACTGCATATGCCGCCGTGCCGTCTATCTTCATAACAGAATCCTTGGGGCCTATTATCTGTACAGATTCTATTGTTTTGGTGGAAACGGTTGCACCCTTGGGAAGTGCATTCTTGTCATATTCAACGGGCACCTCAAGCCAACGCTTTTCCATTGAAGACATATCAACCTTTACAACAAATTCACTTACGGAATCGTTAAATGTGTACGGAAGCTCCTCTGTTTTTAAGGTTATGAAATTTACAATATTGTTGAGCTGTGAAAAATCAATGCTTCCTACTGAAATCTCATCTGCATCAATAAGCTCACTGTCTGCAGAGGATATTGTAACATTCACCTTTGACGGAGAAATAACATACTCAACACCGTCTGCTTTATATGCCGCGGGCATATTTGTAAATGTTACGGTAGGTTTGTATTCAGCAGAAAATGTTACGGGAACGGTAACATACACAGGCTCATCTGATTCAAATTTAACATTTGTGAAGGTCTGTTTATCTGTTGCACCTACGGGAACTATTGTGGCTTCAAGTGTCTGTGTTGAAGAAAGCTCTTCGGTAAGAGAAACAACTGCTTTAACGGAAACAATTTTGTTTATTTCAAGAGAGGGACCTGTAAGAGTAACGGTATCAACACTAACTCTGGGATTTTCTCTGATGAAGCCTTCTGCCAGAGAATAGCCCTTGTCCTCTTCTACCTCAGCAGACACATCAAAGGTTTTTGCTGCAGGCTCATCAAAATACAGCTCAATATAGTTAGAGGAGAAATTTGTGATTTCAGCATCCTCTGCCTCCTCGGCAAGCTTTACACTTAAAGGAAGACTGTATACACCTGCTGTGGTCACGGAGGAGAGAGATACTGTTGCAACAATATTTTCGCTGAAAGAGGAATCGTTGACAATATAGCTCTTGCCCTTTACCGTAACATCAACATAATAATCGGTGTTACCGTATAATTCAAATCCGTTATTATATGGAGTGCTTCCTTCAAAATTTATCTGCACCTTAACATCCTGAAAAACCTTTTCGGTTTCGGGTGTCTGATACATTGAAACTGCAAACCAACAAAGAATTGCAACAATAACGGAAAAAACAAAAACTATCTTATTGTTTTCCAATAAAGCCGAAAACGAAAGCTTTTTTACTTTTTTTGTATCACTCATTGATATTTCCCTCGCTTTCACTTGTATTTACATCTGTTGTATCCTGCTGTCCGCCATTTTCAGCAGCTTCTTCAGCATTCTGAACAGTTGCTTGTTCCTTATCTTTCTTTTTAGAGAACAGCGACTTTTTAGTCTGCTTTGTGTTGTCTGCAAGCAGATAGTGACCGAGAAGCTCTCTCAATTCGCTGTCGGACATTCCTCTTTTAAGCTGACCGTCAACCGCAAGAGAAATCATACCTGTTTCTTCGCTTGTAACAACAACAACCGCATCGGAATTAAAGCTCACCTCAAGTGCGGCTCTGTGTCTTGTTCCCACATTCTCAGTAATTTCACGGTCATTCTTCATAGGAATAACGCAACGGGCTGCAACTATTTTTCCGTCCTTAATAACAACGGCACCGTCATGTAAAGGAGCTTTGGGATAGAAAATACTGCAGATCATTTCATATGTAGTAACTGCGTTTATGGGTACTGCCTGCTTTGTTATATTTCCGAGCAAGGTATTTCTCTGAAAAACTATCAGAGAGCCTACCCTGCTGCGGCTCATTGCACCGCAGGCACGGCATACAGCATTGATTGAATCAACAAGCTCTTCGTCGCTGTTTGAAGAAAAGAGTGAAAATTTTCCGGAGAATCTGCGTTTTCCCACATTCTCAAGAGCCTGACGAAGCTCTGCAGAGAACAGAACAACAAAGATTACAATTATATCTCTGAAAAGCTTTGAGAACATATATGAGCTTGTTTCCATACCGATAACGGAAACTATTGCAAATGCAATTACAATAAGAATAATACCTTTGATAACCTGTATTGACTGTGTTTTTCTCAGCTGCATTATAAGTCCGTATACTATGAAAGCTACGAACAGAATATCCAAAGTATCGGCAAAAATATCATAGTTGAGAATAACATCTTTTATCTGACTGAATATAGTCTGTATAGTTTCGGTAAACATTTATGAAGACACCACCAATTTTATTTTTTTATAATCAAGGAAACGGCGTGGGCGCTGATGCCCTGAAGACTGCCGGTAAAACCGAGGCCTTCCTCCGTTGTAGCTTTTACGCTGATTGAATCAACTTCAACCAGACAGACTTTTGCAATATTTAAGCGCATTGTGTCAATAAAAGGTGAAAGCTTAGGCTTTTGTGCAATCACGGTAGCATCAATATTTCCTACCCTGTAGCCCTTTTCATCAAGAAGCAGGACACATTTTTTGAGAAGCTCTATACTGTCTGCCCCCTTAAATGCTTCATCAGTATCGGGGAAATGCTTACCGATATCTCCTAAAGCCAGAGCACCGAGAAGCGAATCACAGACCGCATGTACAAGAACATCCGCATCGGAATGGCCTGAAAGACCTTTTTCATACGCAATTTCAACTCCTCCGAGAATAAGCTTTCTGTCGGGAGCGAATGCATGAACATCGTAGCCGTGACCTATTCTGAACATAAGCTGTCACCTCATAAAATTATTTACCGCTTAAAAGCTCTTTGCAGGCAGCAAGCTTTACTGCCGCACACAAAATATTGGTAGCCACCTTTAATTCATCTGCTGTGGGACAAGAGGGAGCAATTCTGATATTCTGATCGTCGGGATCAATACCGTAGGGATGTGTTGCGCCGACAGATGTAAGTGTCAGTCCGCACTCCTTACAAAGCTGACCTACATATTTTGCAGAACCCGTTACACAGTCAAGACTGATAAAGTAACCGCCTCTGGGGGAATTCCACTTAGCAATTCCGAGCCCTGAAAGCTTTTCATCAAGCACTTGGAGAACTGCATCAAACTTAGGACGGAGAATTTCTGCGTGCTGCTTCATTTTTTCTCTGACATCATCAAGAGTTCTGAAAATATATGCGTGCTTGAGCTGATTTATTTTGTCATAGCTTATAATCTGAAGAGTAAGTCTTGAAGCGATTTCTTTTATATTCCTGTCGCTTGCTGCCATAACCGCAACACCGGCACCCGCATAGGTGATTTTTGAGGTGGAAGCAAACATAACAAAGTTATCTTCATTACCGTACTTTTCGGCTGTATCAAGAATATTCTTAAGCTCATCGTGCTCTTCATACAAATCGTGAATAATGTACGCTGCGTCCCAGATAACTCTGAAATCCTTTGCAGCAGGCTTCATCGCTGCAAGGCGTTCAACGGTTTCGTCTGAATAAGTTATACCGTCGGGATTTGAATACTTGGGAACACAGAACATACCCTTTACATCGGGGTCCTTGATGATCTCCTCAACCTTGTCCATATCGGGACCGGTTGAAGTCATAGGAACACTTATCATCTGCAGACCGAAATGCTCTGCTATAGCAAAATGTCTGTCATAACCGGGGACAAGTGCTATAAACTTTCTGTTCTTATTGAAAAGCCAGGGCTCATTTCCTGCAACACCGTGTGAGCAGCACTGTGAGAGATAGTCGTACATAAGATTAAGACTTGAGTTACCACATGCGATAACCTTGGAAGCATCCACACCGAGCATTTCACCGAAAAGCTTTCTTGTTTCATTAAGACCGAAAAGCACACCGTAATTTCTGCAGTCGGTGCCGTCTTCCGATGTGAAGCCTACCTGTTCCTTAGTAAGGCTCATAAGGTCATCCGACAAGTCAAGCTGCTCAGCTGCCGGCTTACCTCTTGCCATATTTATTGAAACACCTTTTTCAAGGTATTCATTGTATTCTTTTTTTGCCTGTTCTTCAAACAGGCGAAGCTCGTCAAGGGAATAATCTGCAAGTTTTTTCATTTTTTCTGTTACCTTTTCTGTAAAAATATTACTTGATCACCGTATGCATAGTACAAGTGATTGTTATCTTAAATATTTTATCACAAACGCAATTATAAATCAATATTAATTATTAATATTTATATATATAAAACCCTAAAAATTTCTTAAAAAGGAAAAACCTCCGTAAAAATACGGAGGCTGATATCACTTTTCGCTTCTTTCTCTGATAATCAATCTTGTGGGGGTTCCTTCAAGACCGAAAACCTCACGGATCTGATTGTCAAGATAACGCTGGTAGCTGTAGTGGAACAGCTCCTTGTTATTGACAAACGAAACAAATGTGGGCGGACGGGTGGAGGCCTGTGTCATATAGTAAATCTTAAGCCGTTTACCCTTATCCGTGGGCGGCTGCACTCTTGCCTGAGCATCGGCAAGCACCTGATTGAGTCTGCCGGTAGGTATTCTGAGGGCATTCTGATCATCAACATACTTTATCAGCTCATAAAGTCTTTCAAGACGCTGACCTGTTTTTGCGGAAATGAAAATTATAGGAGCATAGGACATAAACGAAAAATCGTCCATAAGCTTTTTGCGGTACGAATCCATCGTTTTGCCGTCTTTTTCATAAGCATCCCACTTGTTTACGGCTATAATACAAGCCTTGCCCTCCTCATGGGCAATTCCCGCAATTTTAGAATCCTGCTCGGTAAAGCCCTCAAGAGCATCAATCATAATAACACAAACGGTTGCTCTCTGAACAGCCATAACGGCACGCATAACGCTGTATTTTTCAATCTGGTCGTCAACCTTGGATTTACGGCGCAGTCCCGCAGTATCAATAAACATAAATTTACCGTGCTTGTTATTGACCTCGGTATCCGTAGCATCACGGGTTGTGCCTGCAATATTTGAAACAAGCGTTCTCTCCTCTCCGCACAAAGCATTGACAAGAGAGGATTTACCGACATTAGGCTTACCTATTATGGCAACCTTGATAATCTCATCTTCCTCTTCGGCTGTTTCTTCATCGGGAAGATGCTTTATGACCTCGTCAAGCAAATCACCCGTTCCGTGACCGTGAACGGAAGATACCGGAAACGGATCACCCAAACCGAGATTATAAAATTCATAAAAATCTGCAGGCAGCTCGCCTATTGTATCGCACTTGTTTACACAAAGAATGATAGGCTTACCGCTCTTAAGAAGCATAGTTGCAACCTCAGCGTCGGTGGCAACAATACCTGTTCTGAGATCTGTAACAAAAATTATTGCATCGGCACTGTCAATAGCCATCTGCGCCTGACGGCGCATCTGTGACAGAATAATATCGTCAGAATACGGCTCTATACCGCCTGTATCAACAATAAGAAATTTTCTGTTAAGCCACTCGCAATCCGCATAAATACGGTCACGGGTAACACCCGGTCTGTCATCGACGATTGCAAGACGCTGCCCTGACAGTTTATTAAAAAGTGTGGATTTGCCGACATTAGGTCTGCCGACAATCGCAACAATCGGCTTTGACATAATTCTCACCTTTTAACCGAAAAAATCGGCTCTTTCTCCCTTGAAGGGTTAATGTTTATTATAAAAAGTGTCAAACAGGCTGTAGCCGTCACTCGTTGTGATGCTGACATTCACATTAAGCTCATTTTCAACATCCGCAAGTGTTACATCATCAAGAAAAACAAGCTCCTCTTCACTCTTGAACATAACAGAGGGCAGCAGAAGCTCGCTTGTCTGAAGCTTCTCTTTTCTGAAAAAGTCTATAATTTCTTTACCCGTCAGAAGCCCCGTAACAGTAACCTTTTCGCCGAAAAAGGTATTGACAATGCCATAGACATCTATACGGCTTGAAACAAATTTTTCACAGAACTTATCGGCAATTTTCTTAATCAGCGGATAAGCCGCCATACCCGTTACAAGAGCAAAATGACGCGGTATTGTGTCCGCCTCAGTTTCATTGAGAGCAGACATAAACTCATTTTCAAGCAGAACACTTGAGCCTACACCGTTGTCAAGCTGAGGAAAATCACCGTAATATTCATATTCGGGAAATTCTCTTTTTGCAAGGATGAAAAATTCATCCGACGGATATGCTGTTTTTTCTCTGCCGCTTCTGATAAGCCTTACATTGAAATTATCAATAATATCGATAACATCAGCCGCACCTTTTTCATCAAAACAGCTGAGAGGATAAAGCTTTTCTCTGTATTTTGTAAGTCCCACGGGCACTGCGGCAATACTCCTGATGCTTTTAAGCTCACTTAACTTTTCAAGAGAATACAGCAATTCGTCCCCGTCATTTATCCCCGGACACAAAACAAGCTGGGCATTGATTTCTATTCCCGCTTCGGCAAAACGGTTTAAGAAGCCGAGCACCTTTCCCGCGTCAGGATTACGCATCATCTTAACTCTGAGCTCTTCATTCATCGTGTGAACAGACACATTGACAGGACTTATATGCATTCTGATAATACGCTCAACATCACCCTCAGAAAGATTGGTGAGAGTGATATAATTGCCGAACAAAAAGGACAGACGGGAATCATCATCCTTGAAATACAATGATTTTCTCAGCCCCTCGGGAAGCTGAGCAATAAAGCAGAAAATACAGCTGTTTCTGCAATGCCTGTGCTTGTCCATAAGATATGTTTCAAATTCAAGCCCCAGAGAATCGCAGCCCTGAGCATTTTTCAGAGTGCACTTTTTTACACGGTTTTTTGAATTGACATAGGACAGCTCAAGCTTTGCTTCGTCACCGTAAAAGCGGTAGTCAAGCACATCATTGATTTCGTTTCCGTTGATAGAAAGCAAGGTATCCCCCGCTTTTATTCCCTTTTTAGCACATATTGATTTTTTCTTAACATCAAATATTTTTACTGCCATACAACACCCATTTTAACAAAAACAGCAAAAAGGCGGGGAAAGCAACTTCTCCACCTACGCTGACACGGCATTAAAATATGCCGTTTGATTTGCGATACATACAGTTATCAGTCTTCGACTACAACAACCTGACGGCCATTGTAATAGCCGCAAGCAGCACAAAGTCTGTGGGATCTTTTGTATTCACCGCACTGGGGGCACTTTTCAATTGCAGGTGCAGAAATCTTCCAGAGATTGTTACGTCTCTTATCTCTTCTTGCTTTTGAAACTCTTCTTGCAGGTACTGCCATTATTAAAATCCTCCTAATTATGAGATAATTTACTCATTAAATAAATCTTTCAACACATCCCAACGGGAATCTGCGGGCTTTGAGCAATTACAGGTGCTTTCATTCAGATCTGTTCCGCAGAACGGACAAAGCCCCTTGCAATCCTCTTTGCACAAAAAACGGCTGGGTATGGATAAAAAGACCTCTTCACTTACCAGCTCATCCAGCTCAAGACACATTCTTTCAACAACGATATACATATCCCTGTCTTCCTCATTTTCAACATGAGAAATCAATGTGTGCTTAATCGGAACCGTGGCATGTCTCAATAAAGGCTTGTTGCACTTTGCACACTGAGTTGAATAATCAAACTTTGCTGTAGCTTTAAGTCCGACTATACCTGTGCGATTAAAAACACTTCCGACAACCTTGACAGGCGTTGTTATGTTTTCATCGTCAAGAGAAAATTCATAGTCAAATTGAACGCTCTCGCCTTCTCTGTTAAACACGGATTCAAGTTCAATATACAACTATAACATCCTCCTAAATATAAGTGCAATAATGCCCTAAACAGACGCAACCAATATTATATAGACAGATTCCCCGTTTGTCAACAGGAAATCTGCTTTTTTGTGTATTTAACTGAAAAATTCTTATTAAACTTCCTGACAATAAGTGAAAATGCTTTCGGGAAGATTTCCTTTATCTGTTGAAACAGTAAATGTGAATACAGTTTCTGTGAGCTCGCTGAGTCTTGCTACCTTTTCAAGGAACTTAGCAAGCTCTTCGTAATCTCTGCCGCCGATTTTGAGAGTTGCATCTATAAGAATATCCGTAACATCATGATCACCTGCACAAAGACCGCTGAGGAATCCGTAAAAAGCGTCATATCCGCAGATACCGTAGTTGCTTGCAGCAAGAAGTCTTACCTTGTAGCTCACCTGATATCTGAGAAGGTCATCCTTTTCAACACAGATAACATGACCTTTTGATGCCTCAAGAGCTTCGTTTACCTGAGCTATAAGTCTTTTTGTTTTGCCTGAACCTTTTTCGCCGATTAAAAGTTTAACCATAATAATCTATCCTTTCGTTTTATGATTAATTTCTTTATTTTTTTATTTACCGAGTCTTTCAGAAAGAACTGCTGCCAGCTCCTCATATCCGGGCTTACCGAGGAGTGCAAACATATTCTTCTTATAACTCTCAACACCGGGCTGATTAAAGGGATTTACACCTAAAATATAACCCGAAATTGCACAAGCCTTTTCAAAGAAGTAAATAAGCTGACCGAGATTATATTCGTCCATCTCATCTGCTTCAATGATGATATTGGGAACATTTCCGTCAGTATGGGCAAGGACTGTTCCTTCAAATGCCTTCTGATTTACAAAAGACATACCCTTTCCTGCAAGGAAATTAAGTCCGTCAACATTTTCTTCATCTTCTTCGATAATAATATCACATTTAGGTCTATTGAAAGCAACAACTGTTTCAAAAAGTGTTCTTTCACCCTCCTGAACATACTGACCGAGCGAATGAAGATCTGTTGAATATATAGCAGAGGTAGGATAAATACCCTTATTTTCCTTACCTTCGCTTTCACCGAAAAGCTGCTTGAACCATTCATTCATCATAGTGAAATCGGGCTCATAGCACACCATCATTTCAAGCTTCTTACCCTTGCGGTATAAAGCATTGCGGATAGCTGCATATTTATAGCAGTCATTTTCCGAAACTGATACTTTTTCGTAAGCTTTCTTGGCATCTGCCGCACCGAGCATAAGCTTATCAACATCTATACCTGCACATGCGATGGGAAGCAGACCTACTGCTGTTAAAACTGAGTATCTTCCGCCGACATTATCGGGGACAACGAACTGTTCATAGCCTTCTCTGTCTGCAAGTGCTTTGAGAGTTCCTTTTGCCTTGTCTGTGGTAACATAAATTCTGCTTGCGGCTTTTTCCTTACCGTATTTCTTCTCAAGAAGATTTTTGAAAAGACGGAATGATATTGCAGGCTCTGTTGTTGTGCCTGACTTTGAAATAACATTGACAGAAAAATCGCAGCTTTCACAAACAGCTAAAATCTCTGATATTTCCGTAGGGGAAATACTGTTGCCTAAGAAGAAAATCTTAGGTGTGCCTTTTGCTAAAAGATTATAGTTTTTTGATTTGACAAATTCAATTGCGGCTCTCGCACCGAGATACGAACCGCCGATTCCGATAACAACAAGCACCTCGGAATCCGATATTATTTTTTTTGCTGCAAGCTTGATTCTTGCAAACTCTTCCCTGTCATAATCCTCGGGAAGTGTGAGCCAGCCGTGGAAATCTTTTCCTTCGGCATTGGCTTTGTTTTCATAAAGAAATGCGTGTGCTTTGTTTACTTCATCCTGCAAAGCGGCAATTTCTTTATCACTGACAAAATCTGAAAGATATTGGCAGTTAAGTTTAAGCGCCATTGACCAAAGTTCCTCCAAAAATTCTACTTATGAGCACATTTTACAATAATTATATCTATTTTGCAATAAGTTGAACCAAAATTTTTTAAATTTCTTTCACATTTTTTACAAAAGAGCGAAATAATTTAACCCACGCCGTAAAAAATGTTATTTTCTCAACATCGTTTTGTGCATATAAGCCGTATTCGGCAAGTGTAACACCGCTTGCCGTAAAAACAATTTTTCCCAGTTCCTGCCCCGCATATACGGGAGCGTCAACACTTTCGGGAATTTCATAATGCACCTCTACTCTCTGTCCTGCTCCCTTATTGAGAAGCAGCTGCTGACACTCTGCAGAATACAATTCAACCTTTTCCTGTACACCGTGAAGCACCGTCACATCCGTCAGAAGCGTATCGTCTGTAACGGGGGTATATATTTCATAGTTTGCAAAGCCCCAGTCAAGCAAGGCTTTTGCGGAATTGAATCTGTCGTTACTGTTATCAGCTCCCAGAACAACGGCAATGAGATGCAAGCCGTCACGCACAGCCGTTGCACTTATACAGCAGCCTGCCTTCGAGGTTGTGCCTGTTTTAAGCCCCGTTGCTCCCGAATAGTAACGGATAAGTCGGTTCGTGTTGACAAGCTGTGTTTCACCGTTTCTGACAGAATCCATCCATATCGTTGAGTATTGAGTTATATATTCGTGTCTGAGAAGCTCCCGTGACATTATTGCTATATCCCTTGCCGTTGTTTTGTGTGTATCCGTATCATCGTCAAGACCTGAGCAGTTATCAAAATTAGTGTTTTCCATACCGAGTTGTTTTGCTCTGTCGTTCATCATAGCAACAAAGGCAGTTTCGCTTCCCGCAACAGCCTCACTTAAAACTGCACAGGCATCGTTTGCGCTGTAAACTGCTGCCGCCTTGAACAGGTCTCTCACACTCATAGCTTCGCCCGGCTCAAGCCATATCTGAGAGCCTCCCTTTGATGCAGCCTCCTCAGAACAGGTCAGAGTCTGTTCAAAGGTAAGCTTTCCCTCATCTATTGCCTCACACACAAGCAGCAAGGTCATTATTTTGGTAACAGATGCGGGAAAAAGCTGTTCATCCTCATTTTTTGCCATTAAAACGGTGCCTGTATTCGCATCCATCAGAATACAAGCCTTCGCCTTTACATCAACCTGTAAAGCCGTATTTACGGCAAGAAAAACCTCTTCTTCGTCAACATCATCAGCTTGCAGCATTTCTTCGACATCGTTCACACTCAATGTCTCAGCAACAGCAAAGACTGACAGCATATTAAGAGACAGCAAAAAGCATAATACTATACAACACAGTTTTTTCATATTTATTCCTCCTCTTCAAAAAAATATTTATGTGCCACAGGACAAATTAATGCTCATTTTATGATTGATTATTTTTTGTGTTTATTTTATAATGTTTATATAACTTGAATTGAGGAGCTTTTTATGAAAATCGCGTTCTTTACACTCGGCTGTAAAGTTAATCAATATGAATCCCAGGAAATGATATGCCGTCTGAAAAGCAAGGGCTACATAGTTGTTGACACAAAAGAAGAAGCAGATATATATGTTGTAAATTCCTGCACGGTAACCGCAGAAAGCAGCAGAAAAACAAGACAGTCTCTCAGAAAATTCAGAAACGAGCACCCCGATGCGGTTATTGTTCTTACAGGCTGTTATACTCAGGCTTTTTCCGAAGAAACCTCTGCCTTTGAAGAAGCAGATATTGTTCTCGGGAACAAAACAAACTGTCTGCTGGAAGAAAAGCTCGAAGAATTTTTCTCAGAAAAACAAAGATGTGTACATATTGAGGCTCATAAAAAGGACGACGGCTACAAGGGCGGAATTATAACAGATTTTGAGGGACACACCCGTGCTTTTGTAAAAATACAGGACGGCTGTAACAGATACTGCACATACTGCATTATCCCGAAGGCAAGAGGCTTTTCCCGTTCAAAGCCTGTTGAGGACATAAAAAAAGAGGTAGACCTTCTTGCAAAGGAAGGCTACAGGGAAATTGTTTTTGTGGGGATTAATCTCTCGTCATACGGGATGGATACAGGTCTTAATATCTGTGATGCTCTGCAGACTGCACAGGACACTAAGGGCATTGAAAGAATCCGTTTAGGCTCGCTTGAGCCCGACCACATAACAGACGCGGTTATTGAAAGACTGGCAACAATGGATAAATTCTGTCCGCAGTTCCACCTTTCTCTGCAAAGCGGATGCAACAAAACACTCAGAAGAATGAACAGGCACTACACTAAAGAGGAATACCTTACTCTCTGTCAGAAGCTTAAAGCAACCTTCTCCGATGTTTCACTCACAACAGATATTATTGCAGGCTTCCCCGGAGAAACCGAAGAGGATTTCAACGAGAGCGTTGAGTTCGCAAAGCAGTCTGGCTTTATGAAGGTGCACATATTCCCGTTCTCCGCAAGAGAAGGAACCCCCGCCGCAAAATATCCCGACAGGGTGAGCAATGCCGAAAAAGCACAGCGTTGTGCATTGCTTCAGAAGGAATGTGACAGAATCCGCGATGAATTTTTAAGCAGATATATAGGAAAAACTGTTGATGTGCTGTTTGAAACTCCGAAAGGAAATATACAGTCAGGCTACACGGCAAACTATATACACACCTGTGTTGAAAGTGACACTCCTCTTATCGGTCAGATAAAAAAAGTAAAGCTCACCCGTGCAGACGGCGACACCTGCTTCGGTGAGCTTGTATAAGAACCCTCCCGCAACAAAAAAACATCCCTCTGTTGACACAGCTTCAATGTCACAGAGGGATAAATTATTTATCTTTTTGCATCAAAGTTAATTGTTGCGGTATCGTTGCTTTCGTTTCTGAATTCGGGAAGCCAATGGTCGCCTTTTGTGACAGATTTGAATTCAGTCTCGGAGAGTGCAACATTAACCTCAGTTATTCCTGCCTTGTTGCCGTTTGCATCAACATATGCATTATAGCAGAAGCAGTAGCCGTCAAGATTTTTTATTGATGACGGGATATAAAGATAAGTTAACGAGCTTGCATAGTTAAAGCCGTCAAGACCTATGCGTTCAATGCCCTCGGGAAGAGATTCATATACCTTGCTAAGTTGGGCAACTGCACTTTCGTCAGTAACAAGTACTTCCTTGTCTGCCTTATAAGAATAGATTTTCTCTAACTTTTCAGCTTTAAGGAAAGCAAGATTGTCAATTTCTTTAAGTCCTTCGGGGAAATAGATTGTTTTAATATCGCTGTAACAGAAAGCCGCACGGGCTATCTTGGTTACCGTGGAGGGAACAACATAAGTATCGCACTTTTCGTAAGCAGCGGGGAAATGAAGCAGAACGGTCATATCCTTTGTGTAAAGAACACCGTCTATATCACAATAATTTTCATTGTCTTTATCAACGATTATCTTTTTGAGAGCACGAAGATTAAAGAAAGCATTGCCGTCAAGCTGTTCAACATCCTTGCCGATATATACAGTTTCAATGTAATTATCCCACTTGAACGGATAAGCACCGAGAGAAGTTACCTTCTTTGAGGTATCTTCCTTTACTTCACCGTTTTCAACAGTAAGAGCATTATCAATGGTTACTTCTGTAAGAAGCTCGGTATTGATAAAGGAAGTAAGCTCATATGTACCGTCTTCCTTTTGTGTATACTGAGCAAGCTCATCTGCTCTCTTGGGAGTGTTATAAACAAGTTCAACCTTTTTATTGAAAAGTCCGCTGTCATAAGTGGGAATCCATTGGTCTCCTGTTTCTACGCTCTTGAATTCCTCTTCGCTTGCAGCAATATATATCTTTTCATTACCCTCAAATTTGTCTCCGTCCTTATAAACGGTATCCCAGAAGGCATGATGTCCGATATATGTAACAGTTGCAGGAATACGCAGGAAATCTGAGGATCTGTCATAGCTCATGGCATCTGAGCCGATGTACTCAAGACCGTCGGGAAGAGAACGATAAACACCGCTGAGCATTCTGATTGCACTATAGTCGGTTATATCCCCTGCCGTGCTTGATTCATAGGAATAGATATCGGAAAGATACCAGCACTTGAACATTGCCATTGTTTCAATGGTTTTGAGTCCTTCGGGCATATAAATTGCGGCAATAGCAGTATCTGCAAAGCAAAGCTTACCGATTTTTTCAACTGTTTCAGGAAGTACATATGTGAGCACCTGAGCCTTATATGAAGCATAGAACTCGGAATTATCGGGCCAAATTGTGTCATTATAGCCGTATTTCTCACGCAGATATGCGGGGTGATTCATAGGATAGCAGATAATTTCTGTTTTATCCTTGTTGTAAAGAACACCGTCTATATCGCAGAAATATTCGTTTTCCTCGTCAACGATAATCTGCTTTAACGCACGGCAGGTATAAAAAGATGTACCGTCAATTTCTTTGACATCCTTACCTATACGGATAACCTCAACAACCTCATCGCAGTTGAAGCAGAACTTAGCAATTGAAGTAACGGGCTTTGTTTCGTCCTTCACAAGCTCAAAATTCTTTTCGGGATCTGCAACATCTGTTTTTGTTACAAGCTCTGTTGCATAGTCAACGGTAAGCTCATAGATATAGCCTGTGTTATTGAATTTTGTAAACTCATAGCCGTTTTCCGAAGCGGTGAATTCAAATGGCTCACGGCTTACAACTCTTACGCTGAAATACATTGAAAGTAAAACAGCAATAAGAATAAGTACCGTAAAAACTATCTTTTTAATCTTAAAATTTGTAAAGGGCTTGTTTATATGCGGAGCTGCCAGACCTTCAATCTGATATGTCCATATCTCATTCTCGGGGATATCAAGCGACACCTCAACGGGAGCAGTCATACCTTTAAACTGTTTTTCTTCTTTGTTTTTCATATGCTACCCCTCCTTTACTTTGTAAATCCGCCGCTGATTTTTTCGCCTTGTTCCTGAGCCTGCTTTGCGGTTACCTCGGCGCGGCGCTGAAGCACCTTCATAACCTTTGCCTGCTTGACATTGTCGTAATCCCAGAAGATATACGGAATTGTCATAAGCAGATAACCGACGATATCAATAATCAACGGAACAGCAATTATTTTAACTCTTGCTTCATCAAGATAAAGAACATCCCAGTTACTGTTAAAACCGAATTTGAGAAGGAAAATAGGAATGATAAGACCGACAAAGGATGTCACGGGACCGGTAAACCAACCGAAAATACCGGAAAAGCTTTCAAGTCTTTCGCCTGAAAGATACATCTGATAGTCACCCATTCTTGTTCCCATTTCGTGACCTGCTGTTGTGGGAATGGTTTTTGTCATTTCCATAAAGAACATAACAATAATAGATATTGTACCGCAAAGCATAAGATTATCGCCGCAGAACATAAATGCAAGCACTATAAGTGCATTACCGAGTGCTCTTGTAAGCTGATAGAAAATCATAATCTGCTTATAGTCAAAGCGTTTAAGGAAGAACGGTGCACATAAATCCGGCGGTGTGCCCGCAAACGAAATAAGGTTGATAATGATAGCATACGGCAGACCTGCCAGACGGAAGGTATACAGATAGAGAATTGTTGTGATTGCAAGCATACCGTTACCGAGAGCGTCAATAAGACCGACTATCGTATTTATTCTCAGATATTTATTTCTGAGAACACCGAAAATACCGTCCCAGAACTTAATCTGAACCTTCTTTTCAAGAGGCGGCTGCGGTATTCTTTCCTGGAATTTTCCTGCAAAAACCATAGTAAGTGCAGCAGGGATAATGAAGGCAAGAGGATATACCCAGCGGTAGAGATTGATATCTGCCCACTCATATTCAAGAGAGTCAACAACCACGAGAATAAGAATTGAAACAATTGTGTGTACAAAGTGCGACAGCTTAACAGGATATGTTCTTACAAGAAGTCTTTCCTGCATATTGGGGCTTATGCTCTTTGAGCATGTTTCAAGGTTATTTCCGAAGCCGAAAATATTAAAGCATGCAAAAAGAAGGTTTGCTGCCCATACTCTTGTGACCATATCGGGAATTTCATAGAGAGGAAGCCAACCGACAAGGATGACCATTATACATTTGGGAATAACATCGCAGTAAAGAGAATATTTATATCTGCCGTATTTAGGAACAAGCTTTTTACGGTAGAAAATATTTCTGGCACCCGCCCAACCGTTCCAGAGAATATGCGTACCGAGAATTTTAAGTGCCGATGCGGCATTTATACCGATACTTTCCATATTGTTCAGATATACAATAAATGCATTTGTTGAATTGGAAAGAAAATCGAACTTGCCGAAGATCATAACAAGACCTATGACAATAAGAGAAGTATACAGAGCATACAGCTTTCTTTCTGTTTTCTTCGACAAAAAGCCGAGATTATCGTTTATAACCCAGCCGATAAGCGTCCATATGTAGTTAAGAGGCATATTGATAATGCCGATAATTGAGAATGTGAGATACGGCAGCTTGTAGTGATGCATAAACAGATAACAAGATGCCCAGAAGCCTATGTTCTCAAGAATTTTTGATCCTGTGTAGTTGCTGCCGATACCGAGGAATATATAAAGATATTCCTTATAGGAAACATATTTTCCTTCGGCAGGTGTTTTCCAATGAGTCTTCACTTCAGAAAAAAATGCACCGATTTTTTCTTTTGGTAAACCCTTACCCATATAAACACTCTCCTTTACTTATTTTAAACGAATTATAACATATAGGTGAACAAATAACAACGACTTGTCATGCCGAAAAAAAGCAAATTAATTTGTTTATTTTGCCATTACAATAAAAAACAGACTGTCTGTTTGCACACAGACAGCCTGCTGATATTCACGAAGATTACTGTTTAAAAGCTTATTCCGAATCAAAGGATAATCGGATATCTGCATCTGTTCAGAAAAACTTACATATTTTCGATTTCTGTTATCTGGTCAACTCTGCGCTGATGTCTGCCGCCCTCAAAGGGTGTGTTAAGAAAAACATCAACAAGCTCAATAGCGGCTCCTGCGCCTATGACTCTGGCACCGAGACACAATGCATTTGCATCATTGTGCATTCTTGTGAATTTGGCGCTGAAATAATCAGAACAGCAAGCGGCTCTGATGCCCTTGACCTTATTTGCAGCCATTGAAATGCCTATTCCCGTACCGCAGCAAAGAATTGCTTTTTCACATTCACCCGACACAACAAGGTCACAGGCTTTTTTTGCCTGATAAGGATAATCAACGGAATCCGTGCTGTAGGCACCGCAATCGGTGTATTCAATACCCTTTTCTTCTAAGTACTTTTTTATTTCCTCTTTAAGAGGATATCCTGCATGGTCACTGCTTATTGCTATCATTTTTTAACATCTCCCGACTTTTCAATTCTCTTTCAGCCTGTGATAACCTTAAATATACAGGTAAAAGCTCATCACTTTTTACAGGACTGATACCCTTATTATACTTCTTTTGTGCGGCAGTTGCAATACCGCAGGCGTGCTGATACTTAAAAACTTCGGAAAAAACACAGATATTTTCATTTTTTTCCGACAGAAACTTATATGCAATGTCTGCTCCGTCACCGAGAAGAAGTATTTTCTTGTCATACTCTTTAAGCACCACGGCGAGCTCTTCAAGCTTCATAGGAGTGTCTTCCAGAAGTCTTACTATCTCACCGTCCTGTTTTTCAAAAAGTGCAGTATACACCTGCATACATCTTGCATCCATTACCGGACAGATGATAAACGAATCAACATCAGCACAGCTTGCAAGTCCCTCTAAGGTCGAAATACCGTAGCAGGGGGTATCATTCACAAAGCAAAGCCCCTTGACGGCAGCAACACCTATTCTGATTCCGGTAAATGAACCGGGACCGTGTGCAACTGCGGCAATGTCAATATCCTTGAATGTTATACCTGCATTTTTTAGCACATTATCAATAAGTGTCATAAGTGTCTGCGAATGGGTAAGACCTGCATTTATATATGCTTCACCGATAAGCTTACCGTCATTCATAAGTGCCGCACTTGCCGACACCGCCGAAGACTCAACACCGAGAATATACATCAGAACACTCCCCCTTTTACGCTTATAATTCTGTCATTATCGTTTTCGCCTTTTGCAATATCTATATATACTGTTTTCTCGGGCAGAGCGTTTTCAATATTTTCACTCCACTCGATAAACAGAATACTGTCTTCATTAAGATAATCAAAAAATCCCGTTGAAAACAAATCGTCCCAGTCCGTAACTCTGTACATATCAAAATGATAGATATGAGGTGTTCCGCCGTAATCGTGTACAAGCGAAAAGGTCGGACTGCTCACAAAGGATGTGTTTCCGTAGGCCTTCAATGCACCTCTTACAAAAGCGGTTTTGCCCATTCCCATTGAGCCAGAAAAGGCAACTGCCCATCCGCTTTCAATCTGTGACGCTATTTCGGCTGCAACAGCCATTGTTTCGTTTTCCGAAGAAGATTTATACTGTTTCATAAAACAGTCACCTCAAGCAAATATTTCTATTGAAAAATTTTTGGAAAAATAATATAATGATATAAACACTTTTATATCGGAGAAAAAAATGTCTAAAATTATAAATACAATCAAAACTGCTTTGAGAGAAACAGACTTTGTTCTGTTTCTGCTTTGCACCTTAGCATCGGCTTTCGGCATAACAATGGTTTACAGCGCAACCCGTTGGGAGCTTCCCGAGGGAAGCGTAATTTCACGAGATACAAGAACTATGATCCTTGCGGTTGTAATGGGAATGATTCTTGCCGTTGTGATATCATTTATCGACTATAATTTCATAACCAAAATGTTCCCTGCAATAGGTGCCGTGTGCATTTTATTGATGCTGCTGACCTTAGCAATCGGTGTTGGTCCTCAGGAACGCCCCGATGCAAAGACCTGGCTTGTTATCGGCAATTCGGGACTTTATTTCCAGCCGTCGGAGCTTGTAAAAATAGGATTTATCATAACCTTCGGTATGCACATAGAGCTTGTGAAGGACAAGCTTAAAGAGTTAAAGCACATCCTTCTGCTCGGTGTTCATGCAATGATTCCCACGGGACTTGTTGTAATTTCCGGTGACCTCGGCTCTGCACTTGTTTTTATTATTATTTTCATTGTAATGATGTTCTGTGCGGGTGTGCAGTTAAGATATTTTATATTAGGCTTTGTGTCTGTTATTGCGGCATCGCCTGCCATATGGTATTTCCTTTTCAGCGAAACACAAAAGGAACGCTTCCTCGGTCTTATTTACCCCGAAAGATATGCAGATGATGTTATGTTCCAGCAGTTAAACGGTCTGAAAGCAATCGGCAGAGGCGGTTTCACAGGTCAGGGACTTTTCAACGGAACTGCAACGCAGTCAGGTGTAATTCCCGAGAGTGAAAACGATATGATTTTTACCTGTGTGGGTGAAGAATTAGGTCTTTTGGGCTGTATTGCCGCACTCGGAATTTTACTCGCAATTGTTATAAACATAATGCACACGGGACAAAAATCAAAGTTTGATGCAACCGCACTTATGTGCTACGGTCTTGCGGCTATGATAGCCGGTCAGGTTATAATAAACATAGGTATGTGCCTTGTTATTCTGCCCGTTATCGGTATCACGCTTCCGTTCTTCAGTGCGGGCGGCTCATCAAACCTGTGCATATACATCGGTATAGGTCTCATAATGAGTATATACCGCTTTGACAAGGAAAAGGAGGTTACAAACTTCCGCCTTTCCAATATAACAACATTCAGTAATTATTAAAGCTTTTCCAGTCTTGCAGCCTTTGCCATAAGCTTTTTGGTGCCGCAGGTATCAAAAGCTACCTCGGTCAGCAAATCATTGCCGAGTACAGTGGCAGTAAGAACAAGTCCTTTTCCGAATTTCTTATGAAGCACCGTATCTCCCGCCTTTATATCGGGTATCGGGGCTTCATTTTTTTTGTTTATGCTGCTGCCTACATTAATCTTCTGTGAATAAGAAGAAGCAGGCTTTGATGAGGAATAAGAATAATCGTAATCATATGATGAATAGGACTTTGAATATCCCGAATAACCGCCGCCGTAAGAATTGCCGTAGGACGATGAACGGGCAGAGGACTGATATGATGAAGACGAGGATGATTTTCTCGGAGTTGTATTTTCGATAAGATGTGACGGAATTTCATTAAGAAAGCACGACGGCGGATTTGCGGTTGTTCTGCCGTACTGCATTCTGCATGCCGCATTGAGAAGATACAGCTTTTTCTTCGCTCTTGTGATACCCACATAAGCAAGTCTTCTTTCCTCCTCTAAAAGGAACGGCTCACTCAGCGACTGGGCAGACGGGAACAGACCGTTTTCCATACCCACAAGATACACATTCGGGAACTCAAGTCCCTTTGCGGAATGAAGTGTCATCAGAATAACGGTGTCAAGCTCTGCATTGTAGTTATCTATATCTGAAATCAATGCAACCTCTTCAAGGAAGCCTTCCAAGGTTGCATCTTCTCCGTTTTCCTCTTCATATCTTGCTATTGTTGAATATAATTCATCAAGGTTTTCTATGCGGTCATCCTTTGTTTCGGGATCGTTTTCAAGTCCCTTGATATAACCGCTTTGAATCATAACAGTTTTGAACAGCTCTGCAATGCTCATTTTTTCCCTTGCCTCAGCAAAAAAGCTTATCATTTCGGTGAAAAGACCAAGCTTTCCCGCACTTTTTGACAAAAGAGCATATTCCGAAGCCGAAGCCATTATATCAAACATACTGCTTCCCGTTCTTGCTGCAATTTCGGAAACATAGTTGACAGTTGTGTCCCCTATGCCTCTTTTGGGCTCATTTATAATTCTGCGCAGTCTTACATTGTCGTTTTTATTGGAAACAACGGCAAGATAAGCCAAGGCATCCTTGATTTCTTTTCTTTCATAGAAGCGGTGACCACCTATAATTCTGTAGGGCACACCGGCTCTTACAAATGCACGCTCTATGTTATTTGACTGTGCATTTGTTCTGTACAGCACGGCATTGTCAGAGAAAGCACCCGTATAATTCATTATACTGTTGGCAACATACACACCCTCGGCAACATCATCCGCGCAGGTATGCAGAGTGATTTTTTCGCCCTCTCCGTTTGAAGTCCACAGATTTTTGCCCTTTCGTTCGCTGTTGTTTGCAATAACGGCATTGGCAGCATCAAGTATGGTCTGGGTTGAGCGGTAATTTTCTTCAAGTCTTATAACCTTTGCATCTCTGAACTGACTTTCAAAGCTTAAAATATTTTCTATGGTAGCACCGCGGAAGCTGTATATACTCTGGTCATCATCACCCACAACACAGATATTGTTATGTCCGCCCGCAAGCAGGCTTACAAGCACATACTGAGCGTGGTTTGTGTCCTGATACTCGTCTACCATTATGTATCTGAACTTGTTTCTGTAATATTCGAGCACATCGCTGTTATTCTGCAGAAGACGGACGGTATTTACAATAATATCGTCAAAATCCATTGCATCCGCTTTTATAAGGGTTTCCTGATAAAGGGAATATACCTTTGCAATTTCTGCTTTTCTGGGATCGAAAGAAGCAGACTCAGAATATTCCTCGGGAGAAATCAGCGAATCCTTTGCCTTGCTTATTTCTCCTAAAATAGCCTTATGGGAAAGGTGTTTGTCGTCAATAGAAAGTATTCGCTGACATTCCTTTATAACTCTTTTTGAATCGTCCGTATCGTATATTGTAAAATGAGAAGAAAAGCCTGCTTTTTCGGCATCACGGCGAAGAATTCTTACACAGGCAGAATGGAAGGTACTTGCCCATATATCGTTTCCGTCTTCCCCGAGCATATTTACAAGTCTTTCC
Source organism: Clostridia bacterium (assembly GCA_017517135.1). GTDB lineage: Bacteria > Bacillota > Clostridia > Oscillospirales > Acutalibacteraceae > RUG806. The sequence goes on along the minus strand of JAFXAK010000022.1, from coordinate 74,343 downwards.
TTCAGCTCGTTTGCTGCTTTATTTGTAAATGTTATGGCAAGAATCTGCCAGGGCTTCGGGGCATCAACACTCAGACACCCCTTTATTTCCTCATAAACAGAGGTATCACCGTCAAGATAACGGCGCAGAAGTGCTTCGGGATCATCAATAAATCCCGTAAATATTTTTTCGGAATTATATGCATTGCCGTACTTGATAAGACTTGCAATACGGTTTACTATAACCGTTGTTTTTCCGCTTCCTGCACCCGCAAGAATAAGCAGCGGCCCGTTTACCGTGGTCACTGCTTCAAGTTGCATATTATTAAGACGGGAGTAGTTTTTTTCAATAATCTGTCTTCTTAAAGACAATAAGCTATCTGTGTTCATTTATTTTCCCTTACAAAAATGCTGTTCCCTTTGCTGTCAACGGCAACTACCAGCGGAAAACGCTCAACATAAAGCTTTTTTACGCTCTCGCAGCCCAATTCGGGGAAAGCTATCACCTGAACGGACTTTATTGATTTGCTTATAAGTGCGCCCAGACCGCCGCCTGCACAAAAATATACAGCATTATTTCTTTTTATTGCTTCAATAACCTCTTCGCTTCTGTTTCCCTTGCCTATCATTGCAAGCAGTCCCATATCAAGAAGCCGGGGAGAAAACCTGTCCATTCTTGCAGAGGTTGTGGGACCGAAGCTGCCCTGTGTTCTGTCGGGCTTTTCGGGTGTGGGGCCTGCATAGTAAATCACAGCTCCGTTTATCTCAAACGGCAAAACGGTTTTGTTTTCAAGACACTCGAAAATACGCATATGTGCCGCGTCCCGTGCGGTATATACAGTTCCCGTGAGATAAACCTTGTCCCCGACATCAAGAGAGGTTATTTTCTCTTTAAGCTGAGAAACCTCTATTTCATATTCACGCATCTGTTTCAACCTTAATTCTTATCGGTGAATCGCTTTCAAGGAAATTAAAATCGGGATTAAAGCCGCTTTTTACTGCAGCCTTTTCTTCGATTACATCATATTCGGCATTTTCTGCTGTTTTTATTGCTTCGTTTTCAGCCGCTGCTTCAAGCTTATTATCTGAAAAATCGGTATCATAAACAAACTGCTTGCTGTTGGTATCAATTTCACTTATAAAATCCTTCAAGCCCTTACCGAGAGTGCTCATCTGTTCAAAAAGCTTATTGAAGGATTCATTGAAGGAATCTGCAATATTCTTGATTTCTCCCGAAATTTCGTCGGCCTTCTTTGATGTGCTGCCCGCTGTTTCACAGGCGGCGGAAAGCATATTGAAGGCGGTGTCGTTTGCTTCTTTTACAAGCACCTCGGAGAAACGCTTTGCATCAAGCATTGCCGCACCTAAACGCGCTTCGTATACCTTTGCGATATCACAGGTATCACATTTACCCGAATTATCATTAAGCTCCGCTTTGAGCTGTTCGATTTCGGTATTCTTCTTTTCAACTTCCTGTTCAAGAGAATTTATTTTTTCTTTCTGTTTTTCGCTTTCCTCAAGGATTTTTTCAACAAATGCCATAACATCATTTCTGTTGAATCCGTTTACTGAGGAACGGAATGAATAATTGTCAGCCATATTAAGCCCCCACCAAATAATATATAGGGTAATTTTATCATATCAGTTTGTTAAATACAAGCATTCTTTTCAATTTGTTTCAAGCTATTTCTGAATATTGACATAAAAAAAGACAAGTGGTATAATTATCCGTGAAATTCTGACAAGAAAAAGGAGATTTATGATGGAAGTTAAAGTATTCAACAATGCTCAGGAAATTGCCGTTGCCTGTGCAGACATTTTCACGCAGCAGTTAACCGAAAAGAAAAACTCAGTTCTCGGTCTTGCAACGGGTGCTTCTCCCGTTCCCACCTACAAGGAACTCATTGCCCGTTACAATGACGGAAAAATCAGCTTCAAGGATGTTAAAACATATAACCTTGACGAATATTGCAATCTTCCCCGTGACGATAAGAACAGCTATTATACATTTATGCACGAAAACCTTTTCAACAGCGTTGACATAAAGGAAGAAAATGTACATGTTCTTGACGGTAATGCAGCAGAGCCCGAAAAGGAAGCAGCAGACTTTGATGCTATGATTGATGCAGACGGCGGTATTGACCTTCAGTTATTGGGTATCGGCACAAACGGACACATAGGCTTCAACGAGCCCAGCGATGCTTTTTCGGACGGCACCTTCAAGGTTAAGCTTACCGACAGCACAATCAAATCAAACAGCATTTATTTTGATGATGATTCAATGCCCCGCTACGCTCTTACAATGGGTATTAACTCAATTATGAAGGCAAAGAAAATCGTTCTTATTGCAACAGGTGCTTCAAAGGCTCAGGCTATCAAGGCTACAGTAAACGGCGAGGTTACTCCTCTTTGCCCCGCTTCAATTCTTCAGAATCACGAGGATGCCGTGCTTCTTATTGACAAGGATGCAGCTTCCTTACTGTAAACAAAAACGCTATCAGGGAAGATTAAAGCGATATCTTCCCTGATATTTTTTTTGATTAATTTGTTATAGTTTTAACATATTTGCTTGACATAAGGCTTCAATTATTTTACTATATATAAGAACATAAATAAAAAGAGAAAGAAGTGTTTTTTAATGGATCAACAGTATGAAGCTCTGTTTACCCCTTGGAAAATAGGTAATGTAGAGATCAAGAACAGAATTGTTATGTGTCCTATGGGCGGAACATCTCTGTTCGGTTGGATGGAACCCAACCATTTCGACAAGGAAGCTGCTGCTTTCTTTATTGAAAAAGCAAAAAACAATGTAGGTCTTATCATTCCCGGTATCGCTCCCATCAGGGATACCTTCTTCGGCAAGTGGCTTTATCAGGGTGAAAAGAAGTTTGACGAGCTTAAAGAATTTATGGACGAAATCCATAAGTACGGCGCAAAGCTTTTCATTCAGATAACTGCAGGTATGGGCCGTTCATGGGCTATTTCTTCTCCCCTCGTTCCCGTACACAACAATCCCATTCTCAGAACATTGGTTAAACCCATTATTGATACATCCCACGAGCTGGCAAGTCCCAGTCCCCTGCCTTCCCGTTGGTCAGATAAAATCACAACACCCGAGCTTACTATAGCTCAGATTGAAGAAATTGTTGAGGCTTTTGCAAAAACTGCTTATCTTTGCAAAAAAGCAGGTGTTGACGGTATTGAAGTTCACGCTGTTCACGAGGGTTATCTTCTTGACCAGTTCACTCTCCCCTACACAAACAAGCGTACAGATAAATACGGCGGCTCATTTGAAAACCGTTACCGTTTTGCAACAGATATCGTTAAGGCTATCAAGGAAAGATGCGGTCAGGATTTCCCCGTATCCCTTCGTTACTCCGTAGAATCAAAGGTTAAGGATTTCTGTGTCGGTGCCGTTCCCGGTGAAGAATATGTTGAAATCGGCAGAAATATGGCTGAAAGCGAAAAGGCTGTAAAGTATCTTCAGGATGCAGGCTACGATATGCTCAATGCAGATAACGGTACATATGACTCCTGGTACTGGGCTCATCCTCCGATGTATATGCCTCAGAACTGTAACCTTGAGGATGTTGCACACATCAAGAAGTTTGTTGACATTCCCGTTGTTTGTGCAGGCCGTATGGAGCCCGATGTAGGTGCTAAGGCTATCGCAGAAGGCAGAATAGATGCTATGGGTGTTGCCCGTCAGTTCCTTGCAGACGATCAGTGGATTACAAAGCTTATTGAAGAACGCCTTGAGGATATCCGTCCCTGTATCTGCTGTCACAACGCTTGCTTCAATATGGCTAAATATAAGGGTACTGCTAACCAGCAGACTATCCCCGACACAAGCCACATTGCCCGCTGTGCTCTTGATCCCAGAGTTATGCAGTCCAAGAAATACAAAATTGTTCCCGCAAAAAGACAGAAGAGAATTGCTGTTATCGGCGGCGGTATAGGCGGTATGGAGGCTGCTATGGTCTGTGCAAAACGCGGACACAAGGTTGACCTCTATGAAAAGAGTGACAAGCTCGGCGGTGTATTCATCGCAGCAGCTGCTCCCTCCTACAAGGAAAAGGACCGTGACCTCATTGCATGGTATAACCGTGAAATTAAGAGATACGGTGCAATAACAGTTCACCTTAACTCCGAAGTAAAGGATATCAATGAGCTTAAGGCAGACGAAATCATTGTTGCTACAGGTGCTGTTGCAAACAAGATTCCCGTTAAGGGCGCAGACAAGGCTATTGAAGCAGTTGATTTCTTGCTCGGCAACAAGACAGTCGGTGACAGCGTTGTTGTTGTGGGCGGCGGTCTTACAGGCTGTGAAATTGCTTATGAGCTTTATCTCCAGGGTAAGAAGCCCACTATCATTGAAATGCAGAATGACCTTATTGTTTCAGATAAAATCTGCCTTGCAAATGCAAGCTTCCTTCGTGACTTCTTTGCTGCAAACAAGGTACCCGTTTATCTTGAAACAAAAACAACCGAAATCCGTGACAACGGTGTTACAATAGCAACAAAGGACGGCAAAACAATGGATATCGCAGCAGACAGCGTTATTCTCTCCGTCGGCTACAAGCCCGCTCCCCTTGCTCCCAAAGCAAAGCATGTTCATATTATTGGTGATGCAAACAAGGTTGGCAGTCTCCGTACTGTTATCTGGGGTGCATGGGATGTTGCAATGAAGCTGTAAGTCAATATTTTCTTTCCCGTATCCTGTTTTTTGCAGTATACGGGATTTTTCTTGTAACCAAATCAGAAAAAATGCTACTCTTATTATGTAAGGAGGTTACAAATATGAAAAAGAAAATACTTATCTCTGTTTGTCTTATTCTTGCAATACTTATTATTCTTTCCGTTTCTTCTGTTTTTCTGATAAACAGATATTCGCTGTCCGTAAGTCAGGGCTTGTATTTGTCTGCAAATGACAACACACCTATGATGATACAAATGAATTCTCCCATAAAGCTTAACAATTTAACAGACAATGAAAATTTATTTGATAACTTTTGCGACGGTGATGAAATTTTAGTTATTCACGACGGTATTCAGGAAAGCTACCCGGGAGCTACGGGAGTTTATGCGGTTTTCAAATTGGGAGACGGTGATTTAAGTGACATCCCCGAAAATGTTTTAGCTTCATTGAGTGAATTGGGTTGGTATACAATAAAAGATAATTCTCCCGAAACCGAAGAAACAACAAAAACAGAAAACACACAAACAAATAACGAAACCGTACCAAGTAACGACAAAAAGCCGCCCGAATTGCAGGTATTCTGCAAAAATGTTATGGTAAAAGCGTGGCTCGGCTCATATGCTTGGTTTTTTGAAACCGATGACGGTACACAGCAGGCAATAACTGCCGAGAGCCTTCATCCGTCAGAATGTATTGACAGTATATATCCGCTTCCGCTTACAACATCTTTAGAATATCCCGAAAAAACTTTTTCAGTCTCACTGCATTTTGAAAATGCCCCTGACAGCATTTCTGTAAGGCGGTATGAGATAACAGACGGTAAAGTCACAGACAATACAGACTATACCGAAATTTCCGTAAACGATTTAACAATTGAAGCAGAAGGCGGCAGATTTCTTTACGAGGTAATTGCCGAATGGAAGGACACAAATTCAGAACACGGCACGGCTTACTATGCTTTTTGTACGGCTGTTGAAAAAATGGCTCCTTAATGTCAAAAAAGCAGACAATGTCTTTTTATTGAAAGGCGTTGCCTGTTTTTTTTAATTTTCCTCCAAAGCCCTTGACAATCAGGTCTACATATTGTAGAATGAGATTAGTCTACAATATGTAGAATTCTTTTTTTCAGGAGTGATATTATGCTTGATTATCAGATGGGGCTTGTTGAATCTAAATTTGCAGATATTATATGGGAAAATGAGCCTGTTTCATCAACTCAGCTTGTAAAAATGAGTGAAGAAAGCTTTAAATGGAAAAAATCAACAACATATACAGTATTAAAAAGACTTTGTGACAAAGGAATTTTTCAGAACAACAAAGGAATTGTAAGCTCACTCATTTCAAAGCAGGACTTTTTTGCGGCTCAGAGTGAAAGGTTTGTACAGGAAAACTTTGACGGCTCTCTGCCTGCATTTCTTGCCGCTTTCACATCAAGAAAGAGCTTATCTGCCGAAGAAGCGGCATATCTCAGAAAAATGGTTGATGAATACGAGGTGAAATAAGAATGGAAGAGCTCTTTATCAACGCATTGAATATGAGCATAACCGCAAGCTATCTTGCACTTGCAGTTTTCATTGTGAGACTGTTTCTGAAAAAAGCACCTAAAGCCTTTATAGTTTTTCTGTGGGCAACAGTAGGTATAAGACTTATTTTCCCTTTTTCAATAGAAAGTATTTTAAGTCTTATTCCGAGCTCACAAACCGTACCCACTCAGATTTTATTATCGGACACCCCCGCAATTCAAAGCGGTATACCTGCTGTCAATTCTGTCATAAACCCGATTATTGAACAATCTTTGTCTCCTGATGTAACAAACAGCACAAATCCGATACAGATTATAAGCTTTAGCGCCTGTATAATATGGCTCACGGGAATTGCCGTGATGCTTTTGTATACACTAATAAGTTATTTTCGTATTTATTTTAAGGTAAAAGAAGCTATACCCTTAAAAGATAACATCTTCATTTGCGATGCTGTTTCCTCTCCTTTTATTTTGGGAATATTGCGTCCTAAAATTTTTCTGCCGTCCGTTATGAATGAAGAGGACAGAAAGTATGTTATTGCGCACGAAAAAGCTCACTTAAAACGCTTGGACCACCTGTGGAAGCCTGTAGGATTTCTGCTTTTAAGTGTTTATTGGTTTAATCCTGTTCTCTGGATAGCCTATATTCTGCTTTGCAAAGATATTGAGCTTGCCTGTGACGAAAAGGTTATCAAGGAAATGGGGGAAGATATAAAAAAGCAATATTCCGCTACCCTTATTAATTGCAGTGTTTCACAAAAAATGCTCACCGCCTGTCCTCTCGCATTCGGTGAAACAGGAATAAAGAGCAGAATTAAAGCAGTTCTCAGCTATAAAAAACCTGCGTTCTGGGTAATTGTTATTGCCGTACTCAGCTGTGTTGCAGTTTCGGTTTGTTTCCTCACAAATCCGCCCGAGAAAAATAATGATAATACTGCGGTAATATCACAAAGTGAAGTCATACGGACAGGCTCAACTCATCCTGATGTTTCACTTAACATAAAAAAAGCCGAAATCAGTATAGATAAAGTAAATATAGAATTCGAATGGGCAAATGAAACTGATGAAGTTATCGGCTACGGACACGCCTTTACTCTTGAATATTTCAACGGTGAAGAATGGGAGAAAATGCCGTATGCTGAAAATAATTATGTATGGCCGGCTATAATGTTATTGGTTTATCCGCAAGGACAAGAAGCAATATCCGATCACGCTGAATACTCAATAAATGTAACAAATTATTATAAGCATGACAAATACGGCAAGTACCGCATATCAACAGACTTCTGCTATGTAAACAATTCAGATGAATGGTTTACGGCAACAATAGAATTCACTATAGTTGAAAATTCCTTTGATATAACTGCATCCCGTGTAAATTATGCTGAAAATTTCTTTCCTTGTCTTAACAGCGACAAATTATATTTAAGCTCTGTTTTACATCTGCCGATAACAAAATTTGAAACACCTGACGACTTACAGCAATTCAAGAACAGCTACGGGGACAGTTTTTCAATTGACGGATTTTTGGATGCACCCTCTTTTGTGAATTCAACTGAGCATATGAATGAAGAATATTTTGAGAAATATACGGTATTTCTTGTTTATGCTTCTTCGGGTGCTTCAAATGAACGCTTCAAGGTAAACAGCATATATAACGATGAGCAGAATTTTGTTGTGCATCTTGAAAGTTACAATGAGGGCGAAAGCGGTGACAACATTATGAGCGGTTGGTTTACAACCGTTTCAGTTGAAAAAGACAAGGTCAAAGACTGCACAGCATTTGATGCAGACCTTAATGCTGTTGAAAGCGCAGAGGAGCCGACAACAAGTATACCTGAGCATATTGACACCACAAAAACATCGTTTACGGCAAAAACAGATGTTGCAGAAAGTCTTGAAATGCCGGACAGCTTACCGAATGAAATTATTTATACAAATTTTTGGAACAATGAAAACTTATGGATAAAGATTGCCGAGATTGAAAATTCAGATATAGCCTGTTTTGCTAATTACGAAAAACGGGAAAAAATCTTTTTACGCTGGAACGGACAGTTTTTTGAGCTGAATTGGGATATTGTCGACCGGCCCGGAATGCAGATTGAAATGTATTTATCCGATTTTGATAACGACGGCACAGATGAAATTCTTGCCCTTCCCCTACAATCATACGGAACGAATTGTAAGGAAGATGAAATTCACATATTGGAAAAAGGCTCAGATAAAATCAATGAATATATCCTTCCGGCAAAAGAAATAATAAATTTCATGTCAGACAATCTGCAAACAGAGGATAACAAAATAATATTTTTTGACAGTTCTATCATTGTAAATAAAGATAATAACGAAGAAATTACTAATTTAATTACTGTGTTGGATGCCGATGTTGATAACGGTATAACATTGCGTGCCTGCATTAATATTTACCCGGGAATAAAAACTGTCGCATCGCTCACAAGCAAAGTAACATATCAGAACGGCGTGTTTAAACTTCATTCCTTTGAATTAAACAAGTGGAACGGATAACTAACAAAAAAACAACTGTCTGTCGGACGGTTGTTTTTTTTGATGTTTATATCATAATTTTTTGTAACCGATTTTCATATTTTGCGACTTAACTTATGAAAGGGATGATATTATGAAAAAATCAAAAAAAATTATTATAGGTATTATTATCACTCTGCTTGCAATATGGGGCGGTATTTTCACAACGGATTATATCCGTGTTTCCTCTTTTCGTGAGCCTGTTTTTGCTGTTACAGCTCAGACTGCCGTTGACGGCATCAGCGATATTTATTACGGACTCGGATATAAGGTAACAACAGTCAAATGGATTGTTCCCGAAAAAGGAAAAGTTTTAATTTCAATCGAAATGTCTGTTTTCGGAAAAACTATTGCCGCAGCAATCACCTGATATAAGCTGTTATTACATATTGATTTTTTATTTCTTTGGTGATAAAATTGTTTTCGTCTGAAAAAGGAAACAGGTGCAAATCCTGTACGAGCCCGTCGCCGTGATGTTCAAAAGTGTGTTTTCTTGTCTGATGCCGTAAATCAGAGACAAACCATTGGGGGTAACTCTCCTGAGAAGGTGAAAGCACGAACAAAGTCGAAATACTTTTTCCGGCTGAAAGAATTCCTTATGATGCGAGTGCCTGTTTAAGGAACGAAAAAAAACAAAACAAAATCAAGGAGAAAAAAATCATGACAAAGACAAAATTTTCAAAAATTTTGTCACTCTTGATTTGCATCGCGCTTATTACGGCTACAGCGTTATTTGCAACATCCTGCAGTGACAATTCCACCACAAACGAGACCACTACTGCTGCGGCAGAGGAAACAACCGTCCAGGCAGAAGAAACAACTGTTCAGGCTCAAGCCACCGAAGTCGGTGAGGGTGAAAAACAGTTTACCTTTACTGTTGTTGATATGGACGGCAACGAGACCGTTTTCATTGTCAATACCGATGAAGAAACTGTTGGGGCAGCTTTATTGAAGCTTGACATTATTGCAGGCGAAGACGGTCCGTATGGCTTGTATGTCAAAACAGTAAACGGCACAACTCTTGATTATGACACAGACAAAATGTACTGGGCATTCTATGAAGACGGAAAATATGCTGTATCGGGTGTTGATACGACAAATATCACAGACGGTGTTACATATTCCTTTAAGGCTGAAAAATAAATGAAGCTTAAAGTTAAAGAAATTGCGATTTTCGGAATGCTCGGAGCTATTATGTATGCGTCGGACTTACTAATGGAACTCTTTCCGAACATACACATCGTGGGCGTTTTTATTGTTGCAATCACGGTTGTTTACAAAAAAAAGGCACTCTACCCTATTTATATCTATGTTCTTATTTCAGGCATTTTTGCAGGCTTTGCCACATGGTGGATTCCCTATCTTTATGTATGGACTGTTCTGTGGATAATGGTTATGCTGCTGCCTAAGAAAATACCCGAAAAAATAAAGCCCTTGGTATATATGCTTGTCTGTGCCCTGCACGGTTTACTGTTCGGCACTATATATGCCCCCGCTCAGGCACTTTTATTCGGACTTGATTTTGACGGTATGATAGCATGGATAATTTCAGGTTTACCCTTTGATGCAATTCACGCTGTAAGCAATCTGCTGTGCGGAGTGCTTATTTACCCAATAACTGTTATTCTTAAAAAAAGTGAAAAGCTGTCGGCAAAATATTAATATGAGGATATTTAAATGAAAACAAACATCTGTGAAACGGTTGAACAAATCAGTAAAACATACTCTGCCCCGCACAAGGAAACACGGATATCCTGCAGGGCAATAGTGGTAAAGGACGGCAAAATGCTGTTTTCAAATGAAACAAAAACAGGCTTTTATATGTCCCCCGGCGGCTCTCTTGAGGAGGGTGAAAGCCTTGAGGAATGCTGTATCAGAGAGCTTATGGAGGAGACAGGCTTTATTGTAAAGCCCTTAAAGCCCTTCATCACCGTAAAGGAATACTGTTACGATATTCTGTATATCAGTCACTACTTTTTGTGTGAGATAACGGGAGAATGTGAACGCGCTTTGACCGAAACGGAAATTTTCAAGGGAATGGCTCCTGCCTGGCTTGATTTCCCCAAAGCACTTGAAATTTTCGGTACATACAAGCAACAGACTCCCGATAAAGAAAGCTTGTATCTGCGAGAATACACCGTTATCAATAAATATCTTGATTACATAAAATAAAAACCCCGTCAGTTTAAACCGCCCCGATCTGTTTAACACAAATCGGAGCGGTTAAATTTATACTAACATCAAATATTGTTAACTTGACATTTGATTTTTTTGATATTATCATTTAATTATCAATTCAGGAGAATACAAAAATGAAAATACTTGCAACTGATTATGACGGAACATTAAACCACGGCGGAATAGATAAGGAAAAATGCGATGCTATCAAAAAATGGCAGGAAAACGGAAATCTTTTCGGAATAGTAAGCGGAAGAAGTCTTGAAGGACTGAAAATGCTTATCAGCGGAAAAGAAAATCCGAAAAATCTTGTAAAAACAGGAAAAACTCAAAGCTACAGCTGTGATTTTCTCATAGCAAATAACGGTGCTGTTATCTGTGACGGGAAAATGAATGTATTAACTCAGACAAAATGTAAAACAGATATTATTGAACCTCTCATAAAGGTGCTTTTTGACTTAAATTGTCCTTTGGCTTGTGTATGCGGCTCAACATTTGACGATACATATATCAAGCCCGATAAAGAGCATTGCGAGACGGATGAATTTACTCTTGAGAATATGCCGTCCTTCCCCTTTTTCAATCAGATAAGCACTATTCTTGATACAGACGAGGAAGCCTTTGAGGTGGCAAAGGTGCTGAGAGAGCGTTTCTCAGACAGACTAAATCCTCTGCAGAACGGAAGATGCATTGATATTGTCCCCAAGGGGGTTGACAAGGCAAGCGGTATATATGCTCTTCTGGATGCCATTGGAGCAAAAAAAGAAGATGTCATAACAGTCGGTGATAATATAAACGATGCCGATATGATAAGGGAATTTTATTCCTATGCTATGGAAAACGGTGTTGATGCAATAAAACAGCTTGCGGATAAAACAACCGTAAGCGTAACAGAGCTTATCAAAAACGAGCTGTAAGAAAAAATCTTACGATTTATCAACCCCCTACCCCCAATCTTGGGGGAAAGGTGTTTCTTGATATAAGCTAAATTGCTCACTTCGCGAGCAATTTCCTATATATGAAAAATAAAGAGATAACGCGGTCAGATTTTCCGAGTTATCTCTTTTACATTTCTTGATTATTTTATTACCTTTTCCTTTTTACGGCTCTTTATAATGTGTAACAGCAGATTCCACACGGGAACGCTATAGAGGTATACTGCAAAGAAGACCGAGGAATCCGGCGCGTTTATACTGTTAAGCGGAGTGGCACACGCAACCGACCAAGGGATAAGCGGAGCTATAAGCACAACCGTGTTTTCTAAAATTACGGCAAAATCACGCTTTTGCTCGTCGCTTGCGTCTTCGGGCAGATTATTTGTTATCTGATGGGTGAGCATAATTGCAAGTGTCTGATTACAGGCAACAAGGCTTGTGAGAAGACTGCCTAAAGTTACCGAGCCGAAAAAGCTGATTTTATCTGAAAGCTTTATAAGAATATCTCTTATGCCGTTCAACAGCCCCGTAACTCTGAAAAGTCCCGAATAACTTGATGATATACACACTATTGCACTTGTTTTGAGCATTGAAACAAGTCCGCCGCCATTCATAAGCACAGCCAAGGTTTCGTTTTCAGCCTTAAAGCCTGTAATTAAAAGCCTGAAAAGCTCAACAAGTTCAATTTTCTGCAAAAACAGACTGACAAAAACTCCTGCTATTATGCTTACAGTCATTGCAATTTTAACATTGACCTTAAAAAGAGCCAGCACAATAATCAGAGCTGCAGGTATAAGCACGGCAATATTGAGATTATAGCACTCGGGGAAAACCTCAAGCAGCTCAATTGAGCCTGCATTATCCGAGGCATTGTTCATACCTAACAGCAAATATGCTATACAGGTTATAACAGTAGGCACGATACAGGTTTTTATCATTGGCTTTATATTTGAATAATAGTTGCTTTTTGTAACCTGACAGACAAGCGCCGCACTTGTTGACATAGGCGAGCATCTGTCACCGAAAAGAACACCCGAGAGTATTGCACCTCCGCATATCATCGGGGACAGCCCGAGAGTGTTGGATATCATCATACAGATAACACCCATTGTTGCAGCCGAGCCGAAGGATGTGCCCGTAAGCACAGACATAAGACAGCATAAAAGAAATGCAACAAGATAGAAAATATCCGGAGAGAAAAAGCGTGATGAGTGATAGATTATATATGCTATTGTGCCCCCTGAACGCCATACTGCCGTTATCATACCTATAAGCATAAAGGTTATAAGTATATTCTTTATCGTAAGCATACTCCTGAATGATGCCTGCAATAATTCCTTTGCCTTGTGCTTTTTAAGTATTCCGTAAATAAAAAACAGAAAAAAGCCGAAAACAAGTGCATAAAGAATTGAAAAATCGCAGACAACACAGACAATCAGCGTTGCAGAAAACAAAAGCAGGGTTAAAATTTCAGGCATACTGCACCTCTGACATTAAAACTGTTTTGCCCAGTTTCCGTTTTCAAAAATCTTAACAGCTTCACCGTTTTTATAGCCTGTTATAGACATATCGTCAGAGCCTATCATAAAGTCAACATGTATCATACTGTCATTGACACCGAGTGCCAGACATTCCTCGTTTGTCTTTTCAAGATAACCGTCAATACAGTCGTTATAGCCTCTGCCGAGAGCTATATGACAGCTTGCATTTTCATCGAACAGGGTTTCATAGAAAAGTATTCCGGAGTTATTTATCGGGCTGTCCACGGGAATGAGGGCTACCTCACCGAGCATTGTTGCGCCCTCGTCCATTGTGAGCATTTTATCAAGAACACTCTGTCCTTTTTCAGCCACCCATTTAACAGCCTTGCCGTTTTCAAAGGTTATTGAGAAATTATCAATAAGCTGGCCTTCATATGATAAGGGCTTTGTTGATACAACCGTACCCTCTGCCTTGCCCTTCATAGGTGTTGTGAAAATTTCTTCCGTGGGCATATTGGGGTTATAATATACACCCTGCTTTGTGGTTTCACCGCCGCCGCACCAATGACCTTCGGGAATAAGCCATACTCTGAAATCAGTTCCGTTGGAGCTTTTGTATTCAAGATAATCAAACTTATAGGAATTGAGCCATTCGCAGCGCTGTTTGAAATTTTTATTATGAGTTTCCCATTCTTTTTCGGGATCATTATTGTCACTTACACGCACACTTGCTAAAATCTCCTGCCAGAGCTTTTCAACGGCAGCACTTGTGCGAAGCTCGGGGAATACCTTTTTTGCCCACTTTTCACTCGGAACAGCGGCAATAGTCCACTGATGACAGCTTTCAATTGCATCTCTGTAGGGCTTTATGATGGGATATCTTGCCTGCTGTGCCTTCTGCATCTTTTCCTGATTGATACCCTTAAGACCGTCGGGATCGTCACTGATAATATGAATTCTGCAGGGCAATTCCTCGGTCATAGCCTTGAGCTTTTCCTCCTGCCATTTTGATACCTTTGATAAGTTTTTAAGGCTCTGATGTCTGTAGTGAAGCTTTGTTATGGGCTGGAAATCCCACTCCAGCTCCACCTTTGCGGCACCTGCCTTATAGCACTCGTCAACCATAATGGTTGCAAATTCAAACTGGTCAACTGCCACATATAATTTAACAGCCTGACCTTTCTGTATATTAGCCCCTGTCCTTGCAATAAGACGGGCATATTTTCTCATCAATGTTTTTTTCATAGCAATAATGCTCCTTTCACAAGATAAATTTAAGTTTAGCATAAATTTACATATTATTCAATAGCAGATAACAGTAAAACAAAAATTACAATTATTAATTCAAATGTTACATTATGATTGATTTTTTTTGTTTTTCTGATATGATATGCTTGATAAAAAGTAGGAGGCTTCAAATGAATTTCAGTATAATTTATAACCCTATAGCAACAAAATTCACACAGGCAGCTCTCGATCATCTTATAAAAAGATTCAAGGATAAGGGCTACACTTTACATAAAGTAAAACAGAGCGAATACGCAGGTCATGTTATTCCTCTCATAAAGGAGCTGGATCCCGAATCGGATATTCTTGTAACCTTCGGCGGTGACGGCACGGTAAATGAAGCGGTAAAGGCCTTCAATGAAATAGAACAGCACTCAATTTATGCACATATTTCCGCCGGAACCACAAACGATATGGCAAACAACCTTGAGCTTGACACAAAGGATCCTATGAAATCAATTGACAAGCTTGTTGATTTCGGCAAGGAAACCTATATGGATACACTTATCGTCAACGGTGAGCCTGCCTGCTATGTTTCAACCTTCGGATATGTTGCTCCCGTCCCTTACCTTACAAACTCAAAATTAAAGAAAAAATTAGGTCACGCGGCTTATGTTATTGCAGCGCTCCCCATTCTTCTTGCAGGTCCAAAGAGATATAATATAACCTACACGGCAAACGGTGAAACAAAAACAAAAGACTGTGCCCTTGCGCTGATAAGCACATCAAAAGGAATGGGCGGAATAACACTTTACAAGGACTCCGACCAGAATGACGGCAAATTTGAGGTTTTCCTTATCGGTATGGTCAAGGCAAAGGCTATTTTTGATATTTTCCTCGATTACCTTAAAGGCAGCGTAAATCTTGCCGATTACATACATCTCGGAGATTTCTTCAGAACAGACAAGCTCGATATAAAATTCAACAACGGTAACCCTGACTACCCTGTTGACAATGACGGTGAAAAGGTCGGCTTTGAAATAGCAGATTTCAACAATGAGCTTCACTATGAAATAGGCAAAAAAATAAGAATACTGAAGCCTGAAAAATAAATATTCTCAATAAGGGATTGTAAAAAAATTTTGTTTTTTTACAGCCCCTTATTTTATTTATTTGACATTCCTTATTTTTACTGTTATTATAAAAACATACAGATCGGAGGTTTTTTTATGGCAACTATAAGAGCGATTATTTCCTTTATGCAGGTTTTTCTCTTGTCTATCGGTGCTATACCCGTTGACACAAACATAAACTACGGCGGTAATGAATATGTTGCTCCGCAAATTACCACAGCAATGTATATAGTTGAAGACGGTGAGTCTGATTACTATATTGTCACAGCCGATGAGCATGATGAATGTATCGACACGGCAAGCGATGAATTGCAAACCTATATTGAAAAAATATGCGGTGTCAAGCTCCCCGTCACGACTGAAGCTTCTCTCCCGCAGGGGGCAAAAGCTATTTTCCTCGGCGAAACAAAGCTTTCCGACACAGTAAGCTTTGACTATTCCGCTATAGGTGAAGACGGTTTTCTGCTTTATTCCGACGGAAAGAATTTTATAATCCGCGGTGAAGACAGCAGAGGTACGCTTTACGGTGTGTATACCTTCCTTGAGGAATATCTCGGTGTCCGTTGGTTTACTCCCACACTCGAAAAAGTGCCCGAAAATGAAGATATCGTAATTGATGCAAACCTTAACCGTGTTGTTGAGCCGTCCTTTGTTGTCAGAAGAAATGACACTATGGGCACAAATGAAGCATACAGAGCAAGAACA
Source organism: Clostridia bacterium (assembly GCA_017517135.1). Classification (GTDB taxonomy): domain Bacteria; phylum Bacillota; class Clostridia; order Oscillospirales; family Acutalibacteraceae; genus RUG806. The sequence goes on along the minus strand of JAFXAK010000022.1, from coordinate 57,941 downwards.
AAAATGAATGTTTCATTCCATCAGAATGCAACAAAATACGGCGGCACACTTACATATTCATTATGGGATGCAACCCTTATCACACTTGTTCCCAAATCCCTTTTTGCAGAGCATCCCGAATATTTTGCTCTCGGTGAGGACGGACAGAGAACAACAGACCATGTATGCTTAACAAATCCCGATGTGCTCGACCTCGTTGTTAAAAATGCAAGAGAAATAATGACAAATGCAACAAACGATGCAAAGTTTATCCATATAGGTCAGGATGATAACATAAACTATTGCCGTTGCGAAAACTGTGAGGCTCTTTACGAAAAATACGGCTCTGTTTCTGCTCCCACAATTATCTTCACAAATAATCTGGCAGATATTCTCGGGCCCGAATTCCCCGATTATACCTTCACTTTCTATGCATACAATGAAACAGACCGTCCTCCCACGGATATGTCCTTAAAGTGCCGTCCCAATGTTGCGCCCGTGCTTTGCGGACTTCACAAGGCCTGCCGCAGCCATTCTCTTTTAGAGTGCGGTGCTCAGGACGGAGACGAGAGCTTTATGAACCTTTACGGCGATCCCGATACAACAATTGCCAAGGATTTTGAAAGATGGACACAGATTGCCGACAGAACTTATATCTATGATTATACGATAAATTTCCTTTACTCTGCACAGTTTTTCTCAAACTTTGAATATATGCAGGAAACTATGAAATATATGCACGATATCGGCATCACAGGATATATCTACAACTGCGGTGACGGTCATACGGCTGCCTTCAATGAGCTGAGAAACTATCTTTTGTGCAAGCTTCAATGGGATGTCAATGCTGATGTTGAATATCATATGATGGACTTTATGAACGCGTATTACGGTGAGGATGCCGCACAGTATATAAAGGAAATTCTTGATATACAGACCGCACAGATTAAAGCTACAGCACACGCCTTTGACTTTGACTGGCACTATCAGTCAGGCTATTATCCCGTGCACACAATGGCAAAGCTTGACTGTCTGTGGGAAAAGGCACTCAATGCCGATATAACAGATGAACAGTTCAAAAATGTTGAAATCGCAAGCCTGAGCTGGAGATTTTTCAAGGCTAATCAGATGCAGGGAGAATTCTTCTTCCTCAATCCTCTGAGAATAAAAGAACAGAAAGACCTGTATGATGATTATAAAAAATACGGAATAAACCGTGTTTCCTCCTTCTCAATTCTTCCCGAAAAAGAAGATGTAAACTTCATTCAGCGTCCTATCAACTGGGAATAAACCGAATATTTGACAAAAAGCATCTTGCCTGTCAAACGGTAAGATGCTTTTTCTTTGCTTTTATTGAATTTATCAGTCTGCAATAGCGTCTATTTCTTCGGCACTTGCAGTACCTGTCATACCGATTTTTTTAACTGTTACGGCAGATGCAAGTCCTGCAAACGCTGCTGCTTTTTCCAAAGGTGCCCCTGTTGTTATTGCAAGGGAAAATGCAGAAAGTGAGGTGTCCCCCGCACCGCATATATCTAACTCACCCGTAAGTGTTTTAGCCCCGATACTGATACCGTCCTTACCGTCCGTAACAAAGGAGCCCTTTGCACCTAAGGTACAGAAAACTCTTGCATTGTTCTTAACGGCAAGTGCCTTTGCGGCTTGTGTGAATTCTTCTTCGCTTGCTTTTATAAAGCCGTCATCAGCATAAACCGCTCTCCAGGCTTCAACCTCGTTGGGCTTTAATATGCAGTCTGTATATTTCCCGATATTATACCGGCTGTCACAGATAACGGTAAGTCCGTTTTTTGCAAGTGAAATAATTTCTTCTCTTACCTTGTCTGTTACAATACCGTAACGGAACTGATCGGCAACACAAAGAACATTGACCTTTTTTGCAAGCTCACGCAGATTCTCTATTACCTTATTTTCTGTTTCTTCACTTATGGGACAGCGGTTTTCAAAATCGAGCCTCGGGTCCTCGTAAACAGTTGCAGAAATACCGTGCCGCATAGGCTTACAGTATGCGTTTGTAAATCTGCCCTCTGTTTTTATTATATATTCGTCACTTATGCCGCCTTTAACAAGAAGCTCTTTAAGTAACATTCCTCTCCAATCATCACCGATGAGAGAAACAGCGTATATCTTTTCGGGATTCAAAGCTGCAAGGTTTGCGGCAACATTTCCGCCTGCTCCCATTGATGTTTTTTCCTGTGTTACGGGCAGAGGATAATGCGGAGTTTCACGGGATAATTCCGACAGCGTCATATTGGCATGCCAGTATATATCAACACAGAAATCGCCTATAATACCGATTTTACTTCTTTTTATTTTGGCGGTAATTTCTCTGACTTCTTCTTTTTTCAACATATCAGTATAATTCCTTTAATTTATCATAGAGTGTGGGAATTGTTATCTGGTGGTCACCAACAAAGTGCCATCCCCAACCGCCGCGGCAGGTAGGACGGTTTACTATATTCTTACGGGGCCTGTAGTAGTAATTGGGATCCTCATAACCTATCTTGCAACGGAAATTACCGAGATTGATAAGGTCAAAGTTTGCCGTTGTTATATTAAAGGTCTGATTACCGAGATTTCTTGCGATTGACAGAGTTTTAAGGAAAACCTCGGGACCTATAACAGACGAACCGAAATTGAGGAACACACCGCCGTCAAGCTCACAGACACTGTATGCCATCTTCTTGAAATCTACTCCGCTGCATTTTCCGATTGCACTCATATCACAGGTGGGATGCTGATGAATGATGTCCGTTCCGAGTGCAATATGATATGTTGCGGGAATATCAAGCTTATATGCATTCCAGAGAATACAGTCTTCCTTGTTCGGGAATTTTTCGAGATGTGTGTCTATATATTCACCCAATGCTTCACCGTAGCCTATACCTTTTTCAGCACCGAGCTTTATAGCCTCATTCATCCAAGCACCTGTTTCCTCCCACATACCGAAGGAGCCGTCTTCTATAGCGGTGGGAACATCCTCGGATGTACCGCCGAGATATGCTAACTCAAAATCGTGTATACTTGTGGCACCGTTTGCGGCAATATGGGTAATTATCCCCATTTTCATAAGCTCAATAATATATCTTGAAAGACGGTTTTTTACAACATGTGCACCCATACTCCATATCACAGGTCTGCCGTTCTTTCTTGCTCTGATGATTCTTTCAATCAGTTCATCAAAGCCCTCATAGATATACTCCTCGTGCGGTGTTACACCGGGTGTCATCATATTATCAATAGTAACAAGATTTATCCTGTCCTTTGAAGAATATGTTGTGATCCCCGAAAAGTCAAGTGTTTTTTGTCTTCTCATTTTATATCCCCCGTTATCAGATAAAAAGTATTGCCGAAGCAATTATAAACTGTGCTAAATAGTATGTTGCATGGTTTGTAATTATATCAACCGGTCTGTTCTTACCCTCTCCGAAATATGTTCCCGAAAGGATAAGGTCTGAAATTATAAAGAACACACCGCCTATTGCCATAACAAGCAGATGCTTATTTTCCGCAACACCGCTAAAGAATGCGTTAAAGCCGCAAAATGCCGTCATAAAGAACAGCAATGCTCCGTAAAGGGTGGAAATAAGCTTGTATTCACCGTACCTCAACTGCATAGCTTTTTCGCCGAAGAAAATAACAAGTGCCGATACAACGGCAAGTGCGAGCGAGCACAAAACCGCCCAAAGAGAAATTTTTCCGTTTATACCGCAGATAACGGCGGCGATATAGAAAAAGTGACCTGCGGCAAAGGACAAGAAGCCTGTATATGTAAAAAATCTTTCGTCTGCCCTGTATACAAATTTAAGGTCAAGCCATATGTCACCTAAAAGACCGCACACAAGCCCTCCGACAATAAGTCCTGCAGATAACAATTTATCAAAGCTCAGCTTATCATACACATTGAGCGTTGCAAAAACTGCGGTGAGTATAAAAAATACACTTGTTACAGCTTTTACGACAGCCGCCTTTGCCGTGCTTTTCTGAACACGGAATTTAAGGAACAGACTCAAAAAAACAAGACCTGCAATAAGACATCCTGAATAAACAGCAAGCATAAAAACATCTCCGTTTCCTTTTTTATACATAATAACACATCAATTCATTTTTTGCCACAAATTTTTATAAATTTTTCATATTTATTGCATTTAATTAAAAGCTATGTTATTATGTTTTCAGGGGAAACAATGTTAAATTTTTTATCAAAGAGGCGAAAAAAAATGAGAATACTGAGTTTCAATATTTTATGTGCAGGCAAGGGCGAAAATGAATGGTTCAAGCGTATTCCTCTTGTTGTTCGGACAATAAGAAACTATGATCCCGATACCTTCGGTGTTCAGGAGGCGCACAAGGAGTGGATGAATGCTCTGACAGGTGCATTCCCCGATTATGACTATGTAGGTGTCGGCCGTGATGACGGTAAGGATGACGGTGAATTTTCCGCTGTTTTCTACAAGAAGGATTCATTTAAGATACTCGACAAGGGTAATTTCTGGCTTTCTGAGCACCCCGAAAAGCCCGGTAAGGGCTGGGATGCGGCTTGTGTCAGAATATGCTCTTGGGCAAAGCTCAAGGATAAAAAGACAGGCAAAATTTTTGTTCATTTCAACACACACCTTGACCACAAGGGCGAAAAAGCTATGCAGAAGGGAGCAGAGCTTGTTGCAAAGAAAGCAGCAGAAATCTGTCCCGAGGGTGTGTCCTTCTTTACGGGAGACTTCAATGTAACGCCCGATTCGGCTCCCTGTAAGGCTGTGCTTGACGGCGGCTTTGTTGACAGCAGAGATGCTGCCGAAACAACCGATATGAGCATTACATATCACGCTTTTGAATCAACGGAAATTCCCGGTTGCATAATTGACTATGTGTTTGCAAAGGGAGATGTCAAGGTTTCTCAGTTCAAGGTTATAAAAGACCACATTGACGGTGCAATCCCCTCTGACCACTACCCCGTTTTTGCGGATGTTGAATTTTAATTGAACATTTCAAAAAAAAGGATGCAGAAATTTTTTGTTTTCTGCATCCTTTTTTTAATATTTTCTTGTTTCCGTTTTAAATCTTACAGTAAAAATTGTACCGTTAGCGGCATCGCTTGTTACACTTACCTGTGCCCCCATCATCTGGGCTAAGTTTCTTAAAATAGAAAGTCCCAGACCGTAACCGTTGCCCGAGGTTCTTGCCTTATCCGAACGGTAAAATCTTTCAAACAGATGCGGCATATCCTCCTGAGAAATAGGCTCGCCCGTATTTTTTGCGGAAAGATAAATGAAATTCTGCCGTTTTTTGAGACTGAACTGTGCTTCCCCGCCGAGGCCTGCATATTTTACGGCATTATCAAGCAGAATGTGCATAATCTGATTTATTGCAGTAGCGTCGCCCTTAAGCTTTATCCCCTTGTCTATATCGCATATAAGATTTACACCCTTTTCGTATGCAACAGGCTCAAACTGCAGAGCTATCTTATTGGCAAGGAAAGAAATATCCACATCGGTGTAAATTTTACTCTCCTGCATATTCTCGGTTTTGGCAAGCATAAGAAGATCATCTATAAGCTCCTTCATATGCGTTGCTTCTTCCTGTGTGCTTTCAATCCATTTCATCTGATTTGCAACAGTATCCGATTTATACATCTGAAGAATATTATTGTTTGCAAGAATAACCGTAAGCGGAGTTTTTAATTCGTGTGAGGCATCTGCTATAAATTCCTTTTGCTGTTTCCAGGCTTTTTCAACGGGATTGAGCATCATTTTTGCAAGAAAGCGGCTTATCAGATAAATAACAAACATTGCAAAAAGACACAGAAATCCTCCGTAAAAAAACATTGCTTTGAGATACTGCATATACGCACTCGAATCAACAAAAGCTATGCGCTGACCGTGCGACCATTCAACTCTGTAAAAGAACAGATTGCTGCGGTTAAGAATACCGAAGGTATAATCTCCGGCATTGACCGTTCTGACGGCATTCTGCAGAACCGTCATATCTATATCCGAACGGCTTATATCCAATATCGACAGCTTACCGTTGTCAAGCACCTCAACCACACACACTCTGCCGAGGTACTGTGCAACAAGGTTTGAGCTTCCCGACGGTGTTTCATCTATTCCGGGATATGTAGATAAATCAACAGTTGCGCATTCTCTTAAAAACGCCTGCATATCCTGGGTTACAAGAATAAACATTATAACCATTGTAAAAATAAACAGAAACACCATTACAACACCGACAAGCCCCATAGTTGTTCCTATAAATCGGCGTCTAAGCTTTTTTATCATCCGTTTTCACCTCAAGGCGGTAGCCGATTTTGCGAAGTGACAGTATTTCAACATCCGCACCTATAAACTCAAGCTTTTTTCTTAAAAAGGATATATACACTTCAACATTGTTATCAACCGCATTTGAATCATAGCCCCATACCTTGACTATAAGGTCATCCTTGGTTGTTACAATAGAGGTGTTCTGCATAAGTATTTTCATTATCTCAAATTCCTTGAAATTGAGATGAACACTGTTTTCATTGCACACAAGGTCACACGAAGAAAGATTAAGCTTTATTGAGCCGAACTCAAGCTCGTCAAGCACAACCTCACCCTGCCTTCTTGTGAGTGCTCTTATTCTCGCAAGAAGCTCATCGGGTGAAAAGGGCTTGGTCATATAATCATCCGCACCCGCATCGAGCCCCTGCACCTTATCACTTATCTGGTCTTTAGCGGTAAGCATAAGCACGGGGGTATCTATTTTGTTTTTTCTTATTTCGGAAACAACCTGCAGTCCGTTGAGCTTTGGCAGCATAACATCAAGGATTATAACATCATATATTCCGCTTAAAGCATAGTCTAAGCCGTCTGCACCGTCATTTGCTATATCCACCATATATTTTTTCTCAATAAGTATCTGTGCCAAAGCATCAGCAAGGCGTTTTTCGTCTTCAACAACAAGTATCTGCAAAAAAATTCCCCTCCCTTAATCAGATTATTTTCATTCAGATATATAATACAATATTTTATACAAATTTACAACAAATCACTTAAATATCGCTTAAAGAAATTATTTCCTGTAGTTTTGCAAACATTAACAAACAATTACAAAAATTGAATAACTTTTATTTTTATATTAATTTTATTAATGTTTAACATATAAACTGTAAATCAGTATACTCCTTGACTAACTCACTTAAAAATGATAAAGTTAATAATCATACTTGGAAGGAAAAAAAATAATGAAACCGTTAAATCAGAAAACAGAACAAATAACCGATTCCGTTATCCGCAGAATGACAAGAATTTCTATGGAATGCGGTGCTATAAATCTTTCTCAGGGCTTCCCTGATTTTGATCCGCCTCAGTGCATATTAGACCGCCTCTGTGAGGTTGTAAAGGAAGGTCCGCATCAGTATTCTCCCACCTGGGGTGCATACAATTACCGTGCGGCTGTTGCAAAAAAAGTTTCAATGTTTATGGGAATAGACCTTGATCCCGATAAGAATGTGCTCGGTACGGTAGGCAGCACGGAAGCTATGATGGCAACCTTTATGGCTATTATGAATCCCGGAGATAAGGTTGTTATCTTCTCCCCTTATTTTGAAAACTATGCGGCACAAAGCCTTTTCAATGATGTTGAGCCTATCTTTGTCCTCCTTAATCCCCCTGCTTTCACATTTGATGCAAATGTGCTCGAGGAAGCCTTCAAGGATCCCAAAACAAAGGCTATGCTTCTTTGTAACCCCTCAAACCCCTCGGGCAGAGTTTTCACAAAGGAAGAATTACAGACAATAGCTGACCTTGCAATCAAATATGATGTAATCATAGTAACAGACGAGGTTTATGAGCATATTGTTTTTGAGCCCCATCAGCACACATATATAGCGGCATTACCCGGAATGTGGGAAAGAACAATCTGTTGTTCATCTCTTTCAAAAACATATTCAATAACAGGCTGGAGACTCGGATATATTGTTGCCAACGAGGAGCTTATGAACCGCTGTAAGAAGGTGCACGATTTCCTCACCGTATGCGCTCCCTCTCCTCTGCAGGAAGCAATAGTTGTTGGTCTTGAACAGCCTATGAGCTACTATAAAGAGCTTCAGGCTCACTACACTCATATGAAAAACATCTTCACAAAAGGTCTTAAAGATATCGGATTTACATTTACAGAACCCGAAGGCTCCTACTTTATGATGGTTGATATTTCAGAGTTTGCAAACGGCAGAACCGATGTTGAGTTCTGCGAGGAGCTTGCAAGAAAAGTCGGTGTTGCGGCTGTTCCCGGTTCATCCTTCTTCAAGGAAGATATAAACCATCTCGCCCGCTTCCACTTTGCTAAAAAGGACGAAACCCTCTACGAAGCTCTCAACAGACTGGCTGACATAAGAAAAAAGATGTAATTTCAAAAAGCAAAAAAAACAACTCCTTATGTACACTTATGCGGTACATAAGGAGTTGATTTTTTATATCGGATGTATCGGTTGCTTTGCCGTGTTTTTCATAGGATAATTTTCACACGGCAATTATTTAACCTTAAATCAATACTGTATATCGTAGAACTTTGTAACGGTGTAAAGTGTTACATCAAGGTCGGTGCTGATTGTTACACCCTTTTTGATAGAAGCATTCTTCATTGTGAGATAGTTATAGGTGAGTGTTTCATAAGCGGACACAACACCGTCAGCGGAAACTGTGAGAACGGCACTGCTGTTCTTGAATGAAACGCTTACATCCTCTCTTGCAACGGTAGCGCCTACCTTGGGAACATATGTATTCATAACATCGTCAATGGTAAGATAGTCAAATACCTTTGCACAGGGGCTTGCCGTGGTGGGATTCACACAGTCAACACCTACAACTGTTATAACATAGTTATTTCCGTTCTTCTGAACTGAAATATTCTTTATATCGTTCAATGTGAGAGCTGATGCAAAGGACTGACCTGAGGGAGGAAGAATGTCGTTATTTGACTGTCCCTTTGCAGAGGATGCATATTCTGTTTCATCCGAGAAAAGCATTCCCTTTACAAGACCTACAAGTGAGTTTGCAAGTGAGTTTGAAAGAACAAGATCCTGCATTGTTGTAAGCTTGGAGCGTGTGATACCTACATTATTTGTTTTAAGCGCATTTACACTTGAATTGAAGAAGTCGAGAAGCTCCTGATTAGACATTGTATCGGGAGTTTTTGCCGCAGCCTGAGTGGTTGTTTCAATAACGGGAGGAAGTGTTGTCTGCTCAACTGCGGGAGGAAGAGTTGTCTGCTCAACTGCAGGAGGAAGAGTTGTCTGTTCAACCGCGGGAAGAGTTGTGGTCTCAACCGTGGGAAGAGTTGTGCTTTCCTGCTGAGGCAGAGTTGTTTCAACCACGGGTGCCTGAGTTGTCTGCTGAATACCCGGATTTGTTACCTCAAGAATATTGCTTGTATATTTAAGACAGCCGTTAAAAGAAAACAGCAGAACAAAAATCAATGTTAATGAAAGTGAAATTTTTAATAACTTCATTGTTTGCCTCCTGAAAGAGAAATCATTTAATCTTTATTGTAATTCAAAAAGCTTAAATTTGCAATAAAAAATTGTTAAATTTACAAATTAAACATAAAAAAATCTGTTAAGCCACGCTCTCATATGCTTACTGCGGTTACAATATATAAAAAATCCCAATAATGCAAGCGAGCAAAGTGCAATAATTATACCCACAATAAGAAAATTGATATGAAAAACACTCATAATACTGCCTGAAATAAACGACGAAAGAATAATGTCGGAAAGAATATGGATAACCACGGCACTCCAATGTCTCTTTTTTGCCCGAAGCCATACCGTGAGTATAAATGTCAGCAAGGCAACCGTAAGAATTATTCCTGTTATACTGCCGAAAAGCAAAGGACTTTCATGCCCCATTAAACGGAAAAATAAGTTATATGCACAAAAAGCAACAGTATCAACAGCCAACACAACATAGGGATTGCGTTTTTTCATATAGAACGGCAAAACCGTAAGTGCCCATAACAGAACAGAGCTTGCAAAAACATAAAGCGACCAACGCTGTTCACTCAGAAAAAATACATTTACAAAGAAAAGCACAATATTGGGAATAAGCAATATCATTGTGATTACAAATGCAACAAATTTTTTCTGCATTGTTTTCGGGATAACCGGTTCATCAGCAAAAGGCTTTTTTGCTTCTTCCCGAATCTGAATATTAGGATTGATAACGGGAGTTGAACACAGCGCACATTTTTTTGCACTTGAATCAAGCTCAACACCGCAATTAACGCAGTATGACATAAATTGTCTCCTATTCTTTATTGCTTTCAATTTTTACGGGTATTCCCATTTTCACAAAAGATGTAAAAAATTCTCTTTCAACATCACATTCCTCGTATGAATTTGCAAATGTGATAACAAGATTGTTATTACAGGTACAAACACCCAGTCTTGACGAATTGACAATTCCTGCGGGGGGCATAAAGAGTGCTTTGTTTATAAATGCTTTCATTTCATCAGGAATATTAATAAGCCCCAGATTTGTGATAAGCGAAGAGGTTGTCTGCTCGGCAGTAATGGCGAAGGAAATACCCACGCTGAGATTTTTTACAGCAAGCGGAACAGCACGGACTATGGGATTTCTTTCTATTCCCATATTTGCAGTTATCATCATATTGAGATCCTGCTTGTTGATTGCAAGTCTTAACTGATATTTAACCTGCCGTAACAAATCATCAAAAGAATATTCTCCTCTGTTCGGATCTATTTTGACTCTTAAACAAATAGTAAAATTTCTTAATGTATCTGAATTAAAATGTTTTCGCAAATCAATGGGAATCTGTATGCTTACTTCCTTCTGATGCTTTTTTTCAAGTGACTGTTTTTTTATAAGTATCTGAAGCATAAGGGCTGCAAGAAATTCTGTTACGGTTACATCTTTTTCTTTAGTAAGCTTATGCAATTTATCAAATGGAATGGTTCCTGATATTATATTAATTGTGTGGGGCGGCAGCTTTGTTCCTTTGGGGTGATAAACAAATTTATCGGCACGCTTATATTTTGCCTTGGAGGTTGCATTCTTTACAAAGCTGTCTTCAAACTCACTTTCCCTTGCAGGCTGTTCTATATCAAGCACAAAGCCGCCGACGGGAATCTGATGTCCTTTGAGCCGCAGATACTGTGCAACAAGAGTTGAAAGAAAAATCGCTCCGCCGTGACCGTCGGACAAAACATGATACATATCAACCGACACACGGTTATTGTGATAATAAAGTCTGAAAAGAAATCTGTTGTTTTCCTTGAAATTAACCCTGTAGCACGGATTGTTTATATCGGGTAAAACACTTGGCGTGTTCGGATTTTTTTCAAGATAAAACCAGAAAAAGCCCCGTCTGATCTGCACATCATAACAAGGAAAACGCGGCATAACATCAACCACAGCCTGTTGCAGAAGTACGGGATCTATATCCTCTTTCATTTCAAAGCATACTCTGAAGCTGCTTGACCAGGTGGGTGAATTCTGCCCGGGGAAAATTTTTGCTGCATTATCAAGCTTAAACCAGAATGGCGGTTTAAGATTTTTTTCTTTTAATGTCATTTTCTCAATCCAGTCTTTATTGATGGTTAAATTATAACTGTTTTAACAACTGAATTCAAGTGTTTTGAAAAGAAAAACGGCTTTGTGAAAATTCACAAAACCGCCATAGCATATTTATTTTGAAAAATAGTATATCAGAATGTTTTTGAGCCATGTGAATATATAAGGCTTATTGTTTGCTTCATCACTCGTGAGTGTGGTGAGATACTTGTTTTTAACGGCATTTTCAGTCTGTATTGCATTGCCCCACTTTTCAAGTATTGTTTCATATGAGTCATTATACACATCTGCAACACCGTTTCTGCCGAGATTATACATAAACCAGGTTGTTGTGTCAGAGAGAGCCCCCTTGTAGCCCCAGGTTGTCCAGCTGATATCCTTTTTATCATACTTGTGAAGCATATATCCGTAATGCTTACCGGCATTCAGTTCTCCTATAAGCACGGGGACATTGTAATGAGAGTGCTTCCTGATGCTTCTTGCAACACCGTTTATCGCTCCGATGGTATAATCATAGGTGTGAAGCTGATACATAACATTCTCCCAGCCCATTTCCTCGGGTGCGGGAAGAGCGTCCATAGTCCAGATACATTCAAGAGTAATAATATGCTCTGTATCTATCTTTCTGACTTCCTTATAGAGATAATCGTAAACTTCGGTGATTTTCTGTCTCACGCTTTCAATATCCATATCACAGCCCGGCTCATTGAGTAAATCATAGGCTGCAACGGCTTTGTTGTCCTTGAAATGTGTTGCCAATGCTCTCCAGAGATATGCGGTCTGCTCACGGTAAGCCTCACCCTCTTCGGTTTCATCATAAAGCTTGCATACTCCCGAAGTACCCGCGTGATGTGCAACACTCTGTGCTCCGGGTGCACCGTGCAGGTCAAGTATTGCATACATTCCTCTTTTTGCACATTGCTCAACCGCCCAGTCAAGACGGGAGAAGTCAATTTCTCCGTTTTCGTTAAGCCTCCACTCTCCGTTTTCATCCGTGAAATTTCTGTACCAGAACGGGATACGGATACAGTTAAAGCCCATTGCCGCCATAATATCAAAATCGTTTTCGGTTATATAATTATCGTAATATGTATTGAGCAATTCCATTGCCTTTTCGTAACCGAAGCGTTCAATCAATGTGTCGGTAAGCTCGGTGCCGTCCTTGGCATTGGCAAGTCCCATCCATTCCTCAAAAACAAGCCAGCCGCTAAGATTAGTGCCTCTCAATATCACCTGTTCCCCCTCCTCGTTTACTATTATACCGTCCACCGCTTTAAGTGCAGATAATTCCTGTGTTGTGTCTGCAGCATAAGCACATATAAGCGAGGACAAAGAAACGGCAAAAACAAGAAATAAACAAATTATTTTTTTCATACTTCTCTCCTAAAAAAACACAAAACAACGCAAAAACAGGGAGATTTTGCATCTCCCTGCGATATATTATTTTGCGTATGCGCCTATCTGCATCATATAGTCACCCAGCTGAGCACCGAATTCAGGTGCACCTTCCATAATAAGCTTTCCGCCGCGAACGGATTCAAGCATATCATCGGTAGACATCAGTATGCCCAATGCAGAATCAAGATTGTTGAATCTCATTGTAAAGAAAGGCATAGCTCTCTTATATTCGCCCTTGCCTGCCTTTGACTTACCGGCTTTGATACGGATATAAGCGGAAACACTTTCTTCGCCGTCAACCTTCCATGCATAAACACGGTCAGGGCTCTTGAGAGTCCAATCGTGAATTGCCTCATGACCGAGCTTATTAAGAGTGGAAATACCGACAGAAAGAAGATAGAAATAGCACTTAACAAGCAAACGCTTTGTATCTTCGTCCTCGGGAGGAGTTTCCAGACCTAAAAGATCTGCCATTTTAAGAAGAGCCATCATAAATACGCCGAATTCATAAATGAAATTCACACCTCTCATTTTGGGAAGTGTTGCGGGACCTATTTTGCCCTTGAAAAATGCATTCATGGTTTCAACGCTCTTGAATTCAAGCTCAACAAACTTCTGCTTGCCTACTCTGTAAGCAACCTTATCTGCATGAACCTTCCATTCGTCACCGTTTACAACAAAGTGTGTTGCCCATTTTCCGTCGGGAGCGTCAGGATCAAGACAGCTTACCTGAAAAACGCAATGCACTTTTTTGAATTTTGAATTGAGTGACGGAACATCAGCGACAATAGTCTTCAGAAGGGGCAAAGCACCGCAAAGGAATATTTTATTAGTATAAATAGCTTCAGATGCCATTAAAATCAACCCTTTCTAAAATCAAACCTCATCGTCCCAGTCGTCATCAAGCTCAAAGTCAGCCTTCATTACCTCACGGACAGCAGCAATGATACCGTTAGCATCAATACCGAGATCTGCCATAATGTCTTCATGAAGACCTATAGGAGCAAATTTATCCTGAACACCGAGTTTCTTGAATGCACAACCCTTACCGGATTCAACAACAACCTCTGCAACGGCAGAACCGAGACCGCCAACAATGTTATGGTCTTCAACAGTAATAATTCTGCGTGTATCCATAACAGCCTTAACAATAGCTTCCTTGTCAATGGGCTTGATTGTGTGCATATCAAGAACACGGATCTTAAGTCCGTCTGCCTTTTCAAGGAAATCGGCAGCCTGAACAGCCTGGAATACACATGAGCCGCAGGCAATGATTGTGAGGTCTGTTCCCTCGTTTACGGTTACAGCCTTACCTACCTCAAAGCCGTAATCGGTATCCTTATAAAGAACACGGTCAAAGCCGCGGTTTATTCTGATATAGAACGGACCGGGTGTGTTGTATGCAGCCATAACTGCGTTATATGTTTCCATACCGTCAGCAGGACAGATTACTGTGAGATTGGGGAAGGAACGGGTAACAGCAAGGTCAGAAATAGCGTGGTGTGTTGAACCGGCCTGACCGAAGGATGTACCTGAATGAGTTGCAATTACCTTTGCATTTACATTCTGATAGCAAAGGTCTGTTGACAACTGGTCAGCAGAACGCAAGGAAGCGAACTGTGAGAAGGTTGAAAGGAAAGGAACAAGACCTGCTCTTGCCATACCTGCAGCAACACCGAACATATTCTGTTCTGCTATACCTACATTGAAAAATCTGTCAGGGAATTCCTTCTGGAAATCACCGATTTTTGTGGACTTAGCAAGGTCTGCAGTAAGAGCAACTACCTCGGGATGCTCTCTTCCGAGCTCAACAAGTGCCTTACCGTAAATTTCCGCTGTGGAAAGTGATGTAGAATCAAGAGCTGTATAACTTAAACCGCCTGCCATACTTATTTAGCCTCCTTTTCAACTCTTGCAATACGCTTAGCGTATGATGCCTTGAGAGCTTCTTTACCTTTTGCATATTTTTCATCATCAAAAGCACCGTAATGCCATTTGTAATCGTCTTCAATGAAGTCAATACCGCAGCCTTTAAGAGTGTTACATACAATCATAACGGGCTTATCTGTTTTATTTTCATAAGCAAAATCAATAGCTTCGCAAAGCTCCTTGATGTTGTTACCGTCAATTTCCTTTACAATGAATCCGAAAGCTTCCCACTTTGCACAGAAGGGCTCAAGATTCATAACATCCTCTGTTCTGCCGTCAATCATACATTTATTGCGGTCAACAAAGCTTATCATATTTGTGGTCTTGTAGTGAACTGCACTCATTGCTGCTTCCCAGTTTGAGCCTTCGTCACATTCACCGTCACCGAGAACAACGAAAGTCTTGTAGTCCTTACCCTGAAGACGGGCTGCAAGAGCAGTACCTACTGCTATGGACATACCGTGTCCGAGAGAGCCTGTTGAAGCATCAACACCGATAACCTTATTGGAATCAAGATGCATACCCATTTTTGAGCCGTAGAGGTTAAATGTTTTGAGCTGTTCAACATCATTGAAGCCGTAATCACAAAGTGTGGCGGCATATGATACACCTGCGTGGCCCTTTGAAAGAATGAATCTGTCACGGTCTGCCCACTGGGGATCATCCACCTTGATGTTCATATATTTGTGATAAAGTACAGTCATAATGTCAAGAACACTAAGACCGCCACCGATGTGTGCGGAACCTGCCCAATATGTTGTATCGAGGGTGAGATTACGCAAATCATTGGCTTTTTCTTCAAGCTTAAGCCATTCCTGCTTGGTTAAAGACATATGCTTTTCCTCCTCTTTTTTTCTTAGTATTTAGGTCTTATTGCTTTGAATGCTTCGTCTGCAACCTCAAGAGTAAAGTTGATATCCTCATCTGTGAGTGCTGCATTGATGAAATGGTTATGATGTCCCGCGAAGAAGACACCTCTCTTAACACATTCCTGAATCCAATCCTGATGAATAAAGAGTGAATCGTCATCAGCTATACGAAGATAGAACAGTGCGGGCTCGCCTGAAACTACCAGATTGAAGCCGTTGTTTGCTGCAGCTTCCTTAAGACCGTTTGTGAGCTTAAGTCCCTTTTCTCTGAACATTGTGGGAATGTCGAGCTGCTTCATCTTGTTTACACAGGCAATACCTGCTGCAAAGGGCATTGCACTCATCCAGTAGGAGCCTGTATATGAAAGACCGCTTACTGCTCCCTTGAGGAAATCCTTACCGCAAAGGCAGGATACATTGTATCCGTTTGCAAGTGCCTTACAGAAGCAGATAAGGTCTGCCTCAAAGCCGTAGAAATGGTCAGAGCCTGCGATATCAAGTCTGAAGCCTGCTCTTACATCATCTATAATAAGAACTGTTCCGTTAGCTGTGCAAAGCTCTCTTACCTTCTTCCAGTAGCCGTCTGCGGGAAGGGAGTTATCAAGATAGTTGCCGTGCATATAGGGAGTTGAGATAAATGCGGCAATTTCGCCCTTGTTATCATCAAAAACCTGCTGAAGCTGATCAAAATCATTCCAGTCAATATAAAGGTTATTTGCAACATCCTCGGGGATAACACCGGGATAGTCTATTTTCTGTGTCCAGGGTGAAACACCGTGATAGAAGCCGTTTACAAAAACAATCTTCTTGCGGTGTGTTGCGTTACGGGCAGTCATAATAGCGGCTGTTGTAACATCGTTACCGTTCTTTGCAAAGAAAGCCCAGTCTGCACAGTTTACGGTATCAACCATAAGCTCTGCAAATTCAACCATTTTGTATGAGGGAGATGTCATACAGTTACCCTTTTTGAGCTGCTCAATAGCTGCAGCATCAACATCGGGATCGTTATAACCGAGAACATTGGGACCGTATGCACACATATAATCTATAAATCTGTTACCGTCAACATCCCAGAAATATGTACCCTGTGCTCTGTCACCCATCAAAGGGAATGAGGTTACGGGCATAAAGTTACCTTCTGCAGGACCTAAATGTCCGTAAACGCCTGAAGGAATTACCTTTGTGGCTCTTGAAAACCACTCACGGCTTTTTGTGTAATCATTAATCTTTATTGCCATTTTCAATTCCTCCTTTAGGCAAGATAGAGTGCAACTCTGTCAAGAATTCTGTTGACATTGTCTATCATAGAAATCATACCACCCATAATAATGGTGCCTTCACCGATGCAGGCAACGGCATTGACTTTTCCGTCAAACAATGCTCTTGCAAGATCCATATCACAGAATTTCATAAGTGATCTGGGAGTGCCCATATCCTTTTTGATTGTGATAAGACGGTGATTCTTGCATCTGATTGTAGCGCTGATCTTATCTCCTATTGACATAAGAATATCACCGTCAACAATATGATCTGCACTGAATTTACCGATTGCATCATTATTACCGATCTGAGCAATTGCCACAGCAATTGTATAGAACATAAGCGTGGTGCTCATTTCAAAGAAAGCTCTGTCTTCAAGATCCTTGGGATCGGGACGCATATACTTTGAAAGAAGGTCAGTAAGCGGAATAAAGCTCTTGAGCAAAAATCCGATATGCATAAGACCTTTTGTGGGAACAGGTGTAACGGTACCGTCAATCATTCCGTTGAACTTCTCACAGGATGAGAAAGGAATTTTTATGGTACAATCACTTCTGCAGCCGTCCTCCATACGGCAGTAGCCGTTCTTGAACATAAGCGTTGCTGCAGGTCCGTCCTTAACCTCAAGACCTATAGATACAGGCTTTTTGTTTTTGAGCAAAGCTCTTGCGTTTTCATCAAGTTCGCAAAGGTTTTCAAGAGTTCCGAGAACCGCATACATATTTATGTATGCAAGAGTCTTTGAATCTGTCAAAACACATTCCTCCTATATTTCAGGTTTATAAACCTTTATAATCATTACTATATTAACAAACTTGTGCAGTAAAGTCAATGAATATTTATTACAATATACCAAAAAAAGAAAAAATTGCCGATTTTTCAACCGACAATTCACTCTTCAGACATGACAATTATAACATTCCCGTTATATTGGCAACAAGATTTTTTATTGTTTCAATAAAATCCAATACATAATTTACAAATACTTCTATCATCATTTAACTCCTTTTTCTTTTATTATATCACCCTTTTATCTGCAAGTATATATTTTTTTATCTGAACGGTAACCAAATTTTCAGGCTCTTTTTTATACATTTAATACAACAAACGAAAGATATCCGACAAAAACTGTCGGTTGCGTTGTTGATTTATAAGACAGATTATGCGATAAGATAAAGCAAGGACATTATCAGATTTTCATCTGCCTGCTCATTTGACAAAAGCAGACACAAAGCCAAAATGAGCATTTTTTCACTTTCTTCACGGCTCAGCTTACCGAAAACATTGAAAAACCTTGTTGTAACATTATTTTTTTCCTGCGCTTTTTTCACATCATCTGTTGTTTTATCAACAGCTTTTCTTTCACAAACGCTTTTTTGCTTTTCACTATCGGAATTTACAATTCCCGTGGGATATTGGATATTCCTCGGCTGCTGCGCTACAGGTACGCTTCGCTGTGAAAATAAACTGCGGTTTTCGGTAGCTTCATAAGTATTTTCATTTTCTGTCCTTCGTTCAAAAATCCTATTCATATCTTCAACGGCATATTTTGATCTTTTCTGCATCTCCATAACACGCTGCTTTGCCTCTTCCTGCATTGCCGCAAGATCTCTGTATGTATACTCTTTCATCTGCCGTTCTCCTGCATAGCACTTATAATCTTCATAAACTTCAGCATCATTACGGCATCATCAGCTTTATTTCTTCGGTTTTCGCTGAGAAGCGGTTTCAGAGCAAGAATAAAATTACATCTGTCGTCAGGCTCGGAAAGCATTGATGAAAACTTAGCAACACTGCCGAGCATATTGGCATCAATACCGTTAAAGCCCGCAAACGGAGAATTTTTTGAAAAATCCGTCTGTTTGTTTTCCGTCTCTTCCCTGCTTGTGCTTTCTCCGAAAATCTGACTTGCGGTATTCTTAAGCTTCTGAATATCATCCTCGCTCAGAGAGCTGAGCAATGAACTTATATCCATACTGATTTATTCCCTCTTTTCTTTTTCTGAAAATTTTGATATAATTTTCTGTGCTTCAGTTGAATTCATAAGATTATGAAGCAGCTGCGGATCATTAAGTGCATCCTTCAGCTTTTGCTTCTGAGAGTCATTCAGTTTTTCAAAAAGGCTGTTTGCAATTTTCTCATCATTTTCTTCAGACAGTCCCATTCCCTTAAAAAGATTGCTGTAATCATTTGAATTCATACACAAAACCTCCCAATTATAATTATGAAAGAAAGTGCGGTGTTATTCTTGATTAAACTTCTGATTTTATCAGACTCCCACGGCGATATAAGCACATTGGAGAGCATACTGAAAAAAGAAAAAAATATTGATGCCGTAATACATCTCGGTGACGGCGGAACAAATATGTGGGATATCAGAGAGCTGACACAATCCGTTCCCGTTTACCAGTGTCAGGGCAACTGCGATTCCTCTCTTTATAATTTTTCACCCGAATTGAATTTTACATCAGGCTCAAAAAAGATTATGGCTTGTCACGGACACAGGTATAATGTCAAAAGCGGGCTTAATACGATATATTTTGCAGCAAAGGAAAAAGGTGCCGACATCTGTTTATACGGACACACACATATCCCGAATAACGAATATTACGCAGGTATACATCTGTTTAATCCCGGTGCGGTAAAGGACGGGCGTTACGGCATTATAGAAATTGACGAAGAAAAGCTGATTCCCGAGCTTAAAACAATATGACAAGCTGAAATTTATTTATAAAAAAACAAGTTTTAGCTTTTTTGCTCTTGTTTTAGGTATAATTATATGTTAAAATACTTACTGTGTAAAATTTTGCATTAATTTAGGAGGCAAAAAAATATGGATACTCGTTTTGCAATTTCCCAGTACCCCGATGCAGCGAAAATAAACAATGCACTTGATGAGCTTATCAAAAAACCTGTTTACACAATCGAAGACGAAGCTCTCAAGAAATATGAAGAAGAATACTTTGAAAAGAAATGTGCAAAGTCAAAGGCAATGATCAGCGAAGCTAAGCAGATCATCCCCGGCGGTGTTCAGCACAACCTTGCATTCAACTATCCCTTCCCCCTTGTTTTCACAAAGGCAGACGGCTACAAGCTCTATGATATAGACGGCAACGAATATTATGACTTCCTTCAGGCTGGCGGTCCCACAGTTCTCGGCTCAAACCCCGCTTGTATCCGCGAACAGGTTATTGATGTACTTAACACCTGCGGTCCCTCCACAGGTCTTTTCCACGAATTTGAATATAAGCTTGCTAAGAAAGTGGCAGACAGCATTGAAACAGTTGATATGTTCCGTATGCTCCAGTCAGGTACAGAGGCTTGTATGGTTGCAGCAAGAATTGCCCGTCTTGCAACAAAGAATAAGAACATAGTTAAAATGGGCGGTGCTTACCACGGCTGGTCAGATCAGCTCGGCTACGGCATCCGTATTCCCGGCACAAAGTTCACTCAGGCAAACGGTGTTCCCGCGCGTATTATGAGAGATACTCAGGAATTCTTCCCCGGTGACCTGGATTCTCTTGAAAGAGTGCTTCGTCTTAACCTCTTAAGAGGCGGCACAGCTGCTGTTTATCTTGAACCCCTCGGTCCCGAAAGCGGTTCCCGTCCCGTTGATGCTAACTTCTGCAAGGGCGTTGAAAGACTTTGCAGAAAGTACGGTGCTCTTCTCGTATTCGATGAGGTTGTTACAGGCTTCCGTGTCGGTATGGCAGGTGCTCAGGGCTACTTCGGCTGTTCTCCTGACCTTACTATCTTCGGTAAGGTTATCGCAGGCGGATATCCCGGTGCAGGCGGTGTCGGCGGTAAAAAGGAATATATGAAATATCTCGGTGCAGGTCTTGACGGTGCCGTTAAGGTCAAGAAGGCTTTCACAGGCGGTACTCTTTCAGCTAACCCCTTGAGCTGTGCAGCAGGTTACTTCACACTCGAAGAAATTGACAGAACAAATGCTTGCCAGAAGGCAGGCGAAATGGGTGACAGAATCACAAAGGGACTTCAGGAAATCATTGCTAAGCGTCACCTTCCCTTCGTAGCATTCAATCAGGGTTCAATCTGCCATATGGAAACAGTAGGTACTCTTCAGTTCGCTATTGACTGGTCAAAGCCCTGGACTATCCCCGCTGTTCTTAAGGCAACAGATATCAGAAAGAAAGAAATGACTCATATGGGTGCCGCATATATGGCTGAAGGTATTGTTACTCTTGCAGGCAGCCGTCTTTACACAAGTGCTGCATACACAGAAGAAGCAATTGACGATGCTCTTACCCGTTTTGATAAGGTATTCTCTCAGATTGCTGTTAAAGAATAATTTAAGATAAGGAAGAGGAGCTGTTCAGCACGGCTCCTGTTTTTTGAAAAGGTGAAAAGATTATGGATATTTTAGAAGCAAAGCTTGCCGTTATCAATGCCGGAAAGATGCTCGTTGAAAACGGTCTTATTCAGAGAACCTGGGGAAATGTCAGCTGCAGAATTGACGATAATCATTTTGTTATCACTCCCAGCGGCAAAGGATATCTGACTCTTACCCCCGAAGATATTGTTATAGTAACAATAAACGATTTAAGCTATGAGGGAGAAGTCAAGCCTTCATCAGAAAAAGGTATTCACGCACAGTGCTATGCATTAAGAAGTGATGTTAATTTTGTTATTCACACACATCAGACCTATGCTTCTATTGTTGGGCTTTCAGGTCTTGATATAAACAATATCACAGGGAAATCTGCGGAAATTATAGGTACTGATGTGCCTATTGCCTCCTACGGTCTTCCCGGCACAGGAAAGCTCAAAAAGGGTGTTGTTGCTGCACTTAAGCGCTCGGATTCAAAGGCTGTTCTTATGATACATCACGGTGCGTTATGCGTAGGCACAGACCTTGACGATGCTTTTGCCGTTGCAAATGAGCTTGAAGAGGTTTCAAAGGCAGCTCTTCTTGAAAGATACAGAGAGCTTACCGGAAAAACAGTTGACAGCTTCAATTCTCTCAGCGAATATGTTGCAAACAATCTTATGACTTCAACCTCAACTGTTGAATACGAAGCTTATAATTCAACAAGAGAATACGGTGCAATCAGAATGACTCCTGTTAACGGCGGAGAAAGCGTAATGATTGATATTGCAAGCGGTGAGCCTGTTGACAAAACAGCCGACTGCCCCGAAACAGCAGTACTGCACAGTGCAATATACAAAAAACGCGAGGATGTCAATGCAGTTATCCATACAAAGGAGGAGGATGTTCTTTCTGTTTCAAAAATAGGAAAAACTATCCGTCCATTCCTTGATGACTTTGCACAGATTGCAGGAATCACCGTTAAAAATGTTGATTACTCCCCCAACAACTCCCTGAAGACTGCTAAGGCTGTTACAAAGGCTCTTAAATCAAGAGATGCCGTTCTTCTTAAAAACAACGGTGCTGTTTGTGTGGGTGCAAACGAAGACGAAGCAAATGCAGTTAAGCTTGTAACAGAAAAGGGCTGTAAGGCTGCAGTTGCCGCTAATATTTACGGCACAGACAACAAGCCCATAAATCTGCTTGAAAGCGCTCTTATGAGAATTGTTTACAAGACAAAGTATTCAAAAAAGTCAAAATAATTTCAGGGGATAGTTTCTGATGGCATCTGAAAAAAAATCAGAGCACAAAAATGCTCTGCGTTCCAAAACTCTGATAAAATACGCTTTCACACAGCTGCTTGCCGAAAAAGAGCTCAGCAAAATAACGGTTACGGATGTGGTTGAAAAAGCAGGCATTTCACGCGGAACATTTTATGCTCACTACTTTGATATTTATGACCTCTATTCCTCATTGCAGACAAGCATTATCGAATCAATAGACTATGCTATCACAAAAATAGGAATAGAAAATATTATTGCAGATCCTACGCTTGCTTTTACCCTTGCAATGAACTATCTTGATTCGCACAAGAAAGAATACTCGTCTTTCCTTTTATCCAATGAAGCCGAAAAGTTTGTAAACAGAATAATTGCCTGTCTGGAGGAAAAATTTGCTTCTCAGGTGGTTGAAATATTCCCGCCCGAAAGCTTATCAAAAGCCAGAACATACATTATTTACACTCTCGGAGCATTAAAATCGGTAATATTCCATTGGCTTAGCGGAAAGCTTGATATCTCCGCCGAAGAATGTGCTAAATATATTACAGAATTTTATATGTCAAACAGACCGGATGAAATAAAAAACCTTTCAACAGAAAAATAAACTTTACATCAAAAAACTTTCCTCAGATTTGAGAGGAAAGTTTTTTTGTTTGTTAATTCTTATTTTACTTCGCTGAAATGAAGTGCATAGCTTTCACCGTCATAATCATCATAGTCATTCAGATTAAGTCCTGCCTTCATAAGAAGTGCGCCTGAATA
Source organism: Clostridia bacterium (assembly GCA_017517135.1). Classification (GTDB taxonomy): domain Bacteria; phylum Bacillota; class Clostridia; order Oscillospirales; family Acutalibacteraceae; genus RUG806. Next base: position 34,552 of record JAFXAK010000022.1, on the reverse strand, counting down.
AATCTGCTCGGTTTCTTCGCACTTATAATACTTATCTGCACAAAGTCCGCGGAGCTTTATAAAGAAATTGCCTTTTTCAATATAATGTCTGAAAACAACCGTTAGCATTGCCTGTGTTTTATCCTCGCTTACAAATTCCCAGGCACACTTATAAGGATCGTTGTGGGGAGAAATAAGTCTGTAAAGCTCACCGTAATGAATAAGATCATAATACTTATGATAATCAGCAACCTGCTGCTTTACGATTTCATTTGTCTCATCGTCAAGCTTTGCGGGATCAAGCTCATAGCCGAAGCTGCCCCACATTGCAACATTGCGCTTTGTTTCATAGCTTGTTCTGCGGCTTGCTGATACATGTGCACCCTGAACAGATGCGGGATAACAAAGAGAAGAACCGAACTGAATATCAAGTCTTTCAAGAGCATCAGTATTATCAGAGCACCATATCTGGGGTGAGAAGTACATCATACCGGGATCGTATCTTCCGCCGCCGCCCGAGCAGTTTTCAAACAGAAGATGCGGGAATGCCTTTACAAATCTGTCCATAAGCTCGTATGTGCCGAGGATATATCTGTGGAAAAATTCCTTCTGCTTTTCGGGAGGCAATATAGCTGAACCTGCTTCGGAAATGTTACGGTTGAAGTCCCACTTGATATAGTCTATATCGTTGTTGGCGAAAACCTCACTCATCTGATTGAATATATTGTCTCTGACATCAGCTCTTGTCATATCAAGCACATACTGCTGTCTGCCGATAGACCTTTCTCTGCCCTCAACATGTATGCACCAATCGGGATGTGCTCTGTAAAGGTCTGAATCGGGAGAAATCATTTCAGGCTCGTACCAGATACCGAATTTAAGTCCCAAGCCCTTGATTCTTTCAATAAGCTTGGAAAGACCGCCCTTGAGCTTGTTTTCATTGACATACCAGTCACCCAATGAGCAGTTATCGCAGTTACGAACACCGAACCAGCCGTCATCCATAACAAGCATTTCTATGCCAACACTCTTTGCCCATTTAGCGATATCAAAAAGCTTATCGTCTGTGAAATCAAAATATGTGCCTTCCCAGTTATTGATAAGCAAAGGTCTCTTTTTGTTTTTCCAGGGACCTCTGACAAGATTTGTGTTATAAAGCTTATGGAAGGTACGGCTCATACCGCCAAGGCCTTCGTCGGAGTAAACAAGAACTGCCTCGGGAGTATAGAACTTTTCAGAGGGAGCAAGAGTCCAACCGAAATCATCGGGATTTATGCCCATTGTGACACGCGAGGAGCAGTTATAGTCAACCTCTACCTGTGAAGTAAAGTTACAGCTGTAAACAAGATTGAAGCCGTATGCATCTCCGTGTTCTTCACCGCCGTCAAGCTTCAGCAATGCCATAAAGGGATTGTGCTGATGAGAAGACGAGCCGCGTTTACTGTGAATTCCCTGAAGACCGTGGGCAAGAGGTCTCTTTTCAACAACTCTTTCCTTGTTGTGTCTGCCGTAAAGAGTATAAAGCTCAAAATCCTTTGTGGGTAAATCGAGTGAAAAGCTTAATGCTCTTTCAATTTCAAAAGACTTATCGGATGTGTTTTCGATAACCAATGAACGAGTCATTGCTGAAAGCTTTTCAAAAACAGTATAGATAAGTGTTACCTTAGCCCCTGTTACCTTATCGAGTGTTTCAACCTCAAGGGTTGTACATTCGTCATCGGTATTTGCATAAAGTGCGGGAAGCCCCTCAAGTGCTCTCTTACCTGAATAAATCTTATGAGAAACATATCTCACATCTGTTGCGGCACAGCCGCTTGAGCCTCTTATCTGCAAAGCGGAAATACGCATATCTCCTGCTCCGTTACAGCCTATTTCAAAGGGATAGGTATCCGCGGAGAAATCGCAGTCTGTCATATTACAGTTTGACGGACTGAAGGATGCATACATATTTCTCTTTTCAAAATCAGTCAGATTATAATCGGGGATTTTTGCTCCGTAATACAAATGAACAAGATAATTTTCTCTGTAAATTTTGAAAATGTAGCTTGAATTAAGGGTATCAAGCTTGAAAATCTTTTTTTCGCTGTCAAAAATAATGGGCATATATTTTCATTCCTTTCGGATATTTTATTACTTTTTCCGGTAAACAAACAGAACAAACTCTGTTTCGGTTTCAAGAGAGCTGTATTTTTCAATTCGTTCAAGCCCCGAAGACGGGGTGTGATAATAATACGGAGTCATTTTCAATAAAGACAAAATATCTTCCGCAGAGTCAATATTTATTTTTCCGCACAGCTTTATTTTTTCACTCAGAACAAAATCGGGGGCATCGGGCGGTGCTTCATCGTTAATATAAGGATTGTCATAAAGCACCTCTTTTAATCCGAATAAATGTCTTTCGCCCGACACAACGCTTATAAGCATACCGTCTTTTTTAAGCACTCTGGCAAATTCGGCAGAATTGAACGGCGCAAACAGATGAAGAACAACATCAAAGCTTTCGTCTGCAAAGGGAATTTTCTTCATATTTGCAACAAAAAACTGCGCCCTGCTTTTTCTTTTTGCCGCAAGACGGATCATTTCCTTTGAAAGGTCAAAGCCGTACACATTAATCCCCGGCAGTTTTTCGGCTGCAAAAGCAGAATAATATCCCTCCCCGCAGCAGATATCAAGCAGCTCACCGTTTGTATACAGACTTTTTATTTTTTCAACAAGTCCGCAAGCCAAAAGCTCATAGTAGCCGGCAGACAATACCTTACGGCGGTTTTTCGCCATATCCTTATTGTCACCTGTTTTGTCTCCCGCCTTTGAGGAGGTCAGAAGATTGACATAGCCTTCTTTTGATATATCAAAGCTGTGAGAGGACTGACATTTATATGAATTATCAACACGCTCCAGAGGAGCATTGCAAACAGGACATAATAACATATTTTTTTCTCCGAAAAAAAAGAGGCTGCAAAATACAGCCTCTTTATTCTTTAACTATTAAGCTTCGCCGTTTGCGGTGTTTGCTTCTGCAGACTGCTGTGCAGCAAGCTTTGCAAGAGTTGAAGGACGCTCATTGTAAGGAAGAAGGAACTCTGATACATCCTTATATTTTACGGGGATATTCATCTTCTTATAAACAACATTGAGCACAATGATTGCAACGAAAACAAGCATCATTACAATATAAGCAATGTAGTTTACGGAGCCTGTGAATATACCGGGAAGATTTGCATTGAGCTGATTTACCATAACAGCAAATGCTACCTGAGCAGCTGTTGCAAAAAACATACCGAGAGAAGCCATTGTGATGTTTCTGGGGAAGCCCTTGGGTGAACAGGAAAGAATGTTGAGAATATCACCGACAAGAGCGATAACAACTGCAAGCACAAGTCCTACAACAGCAACTGCCCAACATATCATTGCAGTTCCGATAAGCTTACTGCCGAAAAGGCTTAACAGCAGATTGACATCAAGACCGTTATCGATTATGTATGTTACAATAGAAACAATGTTTACCCCTGTTTCATGTGCACCGTACGGAAGAACATATGAAAGCGTTCCCATAGGAAGCAGTGTTGCAACAATAGGAAGCAAACCGACAACTAATTTTACGATTGAAAGAGGATGACCGTAGACAGAAGCCTTCAGGCGGTCAAACTTAGGCTGAGATTTTGCGTGCTCAAGCTCTGCAGCATCAGCTTCCGCACGAAGAGAATCTTCAATACCGTAGTAAACAACATTAACACCGCACTTAGGGCATTCGGGCCGCCAATCTCTTAAACGGAGTTTATAATTACACTTGGGGCAATTAGCCATAAAAAATCACCAATCCTATGCAAAATAATACTATCTTATTTTAACATAATAAGTCGTATATTACAAGAGAAATTTATTTTTTGTGAAAAATGTGTATTATTCAAGCAAAGTTTTGTCAATATTGACATCGTAATTTTCAGAAAGTGCAAGAATCTGCTCTTTTTTCATTGTCTGACGCTTTCCTCCGCAGGAAATTACCTTTACAAGCATCTCGGCAGCCTTTTCAACTGTTTCCATTATGCCGAAGGCTTCGTCAAAATCGGGACCGCTTGTGAATACACCGTGATGAGCCCAGATTACCGTATTGAATCTTCTGATAAGCTCACCTGTAGCATATGCTATCTCTGTTCCTCCGCAGAGCATCCAGGGTAACACTCCGAGACCTTCGGGGAAAACAAATGCACATTCGGGCATCATTTCCCAAAGCTCTCTTGAAAATACCTTGGAATCAAGGGGCAGAATAAATGTAAGAGCAACTGTATTTACGGGGTGTGCATGCATTATAAGTCTGAACTTACCGTCAGTTGCTTCCTTTTTTACAGAATGGTTGAGAAGATGTGTGGAAAATTCACTTGTGGGCTTACCGCCGTTTACAAGTCCCCACACAATTCTGTAGCTTTCACCCGTTTCGTCTATCTGAGCTATACAGATATTGTCCTCGGGATATTTTGCAACATTCTTATAGCACTTTCCGCTTCCCGTTACTATAAAAAACTCGCCTGCAAGATTTTGGACCTTCAAGCCTATTTTCACAAAGGGCTTATCAAAGCTGAAAAACTGCTTTACCGCGTCAACCTCCTCGTCCTTCATTCTGTAGGACATATTGCCGCCGTTTCTTTCGTTCCAGCCCTTTTGCCACGATATTGTGCAGGTTTCAATAAATTCCTGCATTACTCTTAATTCAAGAGGAGATTTCATTTTACTGTCATTTCCTTTCATTAAGAACTTCTTTTTCGTATTTTCTGACTTCGTCAAGCCAAGCTTCCCTTACAGGAACACCGTTTATTTCACAGAAATAATCCCACACAACACTCATAGGATAATTTTTGTATTCCTCACTCAGAGCAAACATAGCGGTGAAATCACCTTTATTCTGTAACTCAGCCAGTTGTGTATGAGGAACAAGCATAGCGGCAAGCAAGGCTTTTTGCATATTTCTCATACCGATAACCCACGCGGCAATACGGTTAATACTTGCATCGAAATAGTCAAGACCGATAAGAACTCTGTCAAGAGCGTCACAGCGGACTATTTCTCTTGCAATATCCTGCAATTCATCGTTGAAAGCAACAACATGGTCGCTGTCCCAACGGACACCTCTTGTTACATGCAAAGCAACCTTATCAGAGAAAAGAAGCATTGAGGGAATTTTATCTGCAACACTTTCGGTGGGATGATAGTGTCCGTTATCAAGCAGACACATACAACCGTTCTTTGCGGCATAATTCATATAAAATTCGTGTGAACCTACGGTATATGATTCAACACCGATACCGAAAACCTTGGATTCAACGCTGTCAACAAGATACTTCTTATCGTATTCTACGCTGAATATTTCATCGAGAGAGGCTTTAAGACGCGCTCTCGGAGAAAGTCTGTCAGCAGGATTTTCCTTGTATCCGTCGGGAATCCATATGTTGTTAAGACAGGTTTTGCCGAGCTTTTCACCTATATATGCACCGATTTTTCTTATTGCCTTGCAATGCTCTATCCAGAAGCGGCGGATATTCTCATCAGGATGAGAAAGTGTCAGACCGTCAGAAGCTAAAGGATGTGAAAAGAGGGTGGGGTTTATATCAAGACCTAAATCTCTTTCCTTTGCAAATTCAATCCATTTATCAAAATGCTGAGGCTCAAGCTTATCACGGCTTACCTTTTCTCCGTCATAAAAAGCATAGCTTGCATGCAGATTAATGCGGTGCTTACCGGGAACGAGAGAAAGCACCTTATCAATATCGCTCATAAGCTCCTCGGGAGTTGAAGCCTTGCCGGGATAATTACCCGTTGCCTGAATTCCGCCCGAAAGAGCTTCATTGCTCTCAAAGCCGCCTACATCGTCACCCTGCCAGCAATGCATTGAAATTGATACATTTCCGAGCTTTTTCAATACTTCATCGGTATCTATACCAATGGTCTTATATAAAGCCTTTGCGTTATTATACATTTCAGAAGACATAAAATATTTCCTCCGGATTTTATTTTTTCAAAGCGATTGCCTTTTTAGCTTTTTCAACAATATTAGCTGCATTAAGTCCGAAGATTTCAAGAAGCTCAAGAGCAGGACCTGACTTACCGAAGGTATCTTCAACACCGACACGAAGAACGGGTACGGGATAGGTTTCTGCGAGTGCTTCAGCAACTGCACTACCGAGACCTCCGATAACGCTGTGCTCTTCTGCCGTAACAATACAGCCTGTTGTTTTTGCGGCATCAAGAAGAATATCCTTGTCAATGGGCTTGATTGTTGCCATATTGATAAGAGATGCATTGATGCCCTCTGCCTTGAGAAGCTCAACAGCGGCAATGGCTCTTTCAACCATCAGACCTGTTGCAACAATTGTTACATCGCTTCCCTTTGCAAGATATGTTCCCTTGCCGATTTCAAATTTATAATTTTCATCAAACACACGCGGTACTGCAAGTCTGCCGAATCGCATATATACGGGGCCCTGCATTTCAGCGGCAGCGAGAACTGCAAGTCTTGCTTCAACATCGTCTGCGGGGTTGATTATTGTCATACCGGGGATTGTACGCATCAATGCGATATCCTCACAGCACTGATGGCTTGCTCCGTCCTCACCGACGGAAATACCTGCATGTGTTGCACCGATTTTTACATTTATATGGGGATAACCGATTGTGTTTCTTATCTGTTCAAAGGCTCTGCCTGCTGCAAACATAGCAAAGGAGCTTGCAAAAACAGTATAGCCGCAGGTTGCAAGACCTGCTGCAACACCCATCATATTGCCCTCTGCAATACCTGTGTCATAAAAACGGTCGGGAAATGCCTTTTTGAACATACCTGTTTTTGTTGCAGCTGCAAGGTCAGCATCAAAAACAATAACCTTATCATTCTTTTCGCCTAATTCTACCAATGCTTTACCGTAAGCATCTCTGGTAGCGGTTTTAATTATATCTGCCATTATTATTTCCTCCCTTATTATGCTTCAAGCTCTTTGAGAGCATTGTCAAGCTCAGCCATAGCAATATCATACTGCTCTTTGTTGGGAGCAGAGCCGTGCCAGCTTACCTGATTTTCCATAAATGAAACGCCTTTACCCTTTACGGTTGTCATAACAATTGCTGTAGGCTTACCCTTACAAGCCTTTGCCTGATTGAAAGCGGCTTCTATTTCATCAAAGCAATGACCGTTGATTTCAATTACATTGAAGCCGAAGGAAGCAAATTTTTCGGGAATGGGATAGGGAGAGTTTACCTCTTCAATGCTGCCGTCTATCTGAAGATTGTTATTGTCAACAATAACTGTAAGAGTGTCAAGCTTTTTAGCAGCGGCAAACATAGCTGCTTCCCATACCTGACCTTCCTGAATTTCACCGTCACCGAGAACGGTATACACTCTGAAGGAATCGTTTTCTATTTTTGAAGCAAGAGCAAAGCCGCATGCCGCGGAGATACCCTGACCTAAAGAGCCTGTGCTCATATCAACACCGGGAACATAATTCATATTGGGATGTCCCTGAAGATATGAATCGGATTTACGAAGAGTTTTAAGGTCTTCAACAGGGAAAAAGCCCTTGTGAGCAAGTGTGGCATAAAGAGCGGGAGCAGCATGTCCCTTTGAAAGAACAAAACGGTCTCTCTTTTCATTTTTAGGATCCTTAGGATCAACATTCATTTCCTTGAAATAGAGATATGTCAACACATCTGCAATTGAAAGAGAGCCGCCGGGATGTCCGCTTTTAGCATTAAATGTGCCTTCAATAATGCCCTTTCTGACATTGCAGGCTATTTTTTTAAGCTGTTTTTTTTCTGCATTTTCCATACAAAAGTCTCCTTTTTTAGTGCATTTATTTTTTACTGATTTTATTCAGAAATTGCGTAAAGTAATCGGGTAATTCGCTTGTAAATTCCATATATTCTTTTGTGACAGGGTGAATAAAGCCTATTAGTGCGGCATGAAGACATTGCCCCGAAAGAGAATATGTGTTCTTGGGTGAGCCGTAAACGGTATCGCCCGCAACAGGTCTGCCGAGAGCCGCACTGTGTACTCTTATCTGGTGCGTTCTGCCCGTTTCGAGAGAAAAACGGCAATAATCAAAGCCGTTGAAATGCTCTAAAACCTCATAATGAGTGACGGCATTTCTCGGATTAAGTCCGTTTACTGCCTGTTTTTTTCTGTCATTTCTGCTTCTGCCCAAGGGCAAATCAACAGTTCCCTTTTCATTCGGCATTCTGCCGACAACAACTGCTCTGTATTCCCTCTTAAAGGAATGCTCCTTTATCTGTTCGGCAAGAAAAGCGTGGGATGTATCATTTTTAGCAACAATAAGCAAGCCGCTTGTGTCTTTATCTATGCGGTGAACAATTCCCGGTCTTATAACACCGTTTATACCTGAAAGTCTTCCCTTGCAATGATACAAAAGTGCATTCACAAGAGTACCGTCAAGATTACCCGGTGCCGGGTGAACCACCATTCCCTTAGGCTTGTTTACAACAAGAAGGTCATCATCCTCATAGACTATTTCGACGGGGATATTCTGCGGCTCGGCTTTAAGCTCAACAGGCTCGGGGATTTCAAAAACAATTTCGTCTCCCTTTTTTAGCTTGACGCTTTTGCTGACCGCTACCGAATTTACAAAAACAAGAGAGTCATTTATAAGCTTCTGCACGGCATTTCTTGACAGCTCGGGAATTTCATTTGCAATGAGCTTATCAAGTCTTTCGCCTGCATTTTCTTCGGAAACAAGAATATATTCCTCAGCCATTTTCCTGCTCCTTGTTTTTTTGTTTTTTTGTGTCTCTTACTATCTCGTATAAAAGATAAATTATAAGTGCAACCGCTGAACAGGTTATAAGGCAGTCTGCAAAATTGTATATAGGGAAATTCACAAACAGGGTGTGGATATAGTCAACCACAAAACCTCTGGTCATTCGGTCTATAAGATTTCCCAAGCCACCTGCTACAATAAACGGAAGACAGATATCATATACAAGAGCTTTTTTGAAAAAGATTATATATATAAGCACTGCTGTTATTGCAATACCCGTAACTACGGACAGCATATCTGTTGACGAAGAAAACATACTGAATGCCGCACCCGTGTTTTCTGCATATGTAAGTCCGAAAACACCCTTTATCAGCACAAAAGTATCATTTCCCTTGAGATATTTTATTGCGGCTTCCTTGGTTAAAAAGTCAACAAAAACCAGAGCAGCAATACCTAACATCTGTATTAAAATGCGTTGCACATTTTTTTTATTAATTTTCAAGTCTGCTCCTTTCGCATACCGTAATTATTTTTTCTTTTTCTTGGAACGCTTTTTTGATTTTGAGTTATTGCTGTCAGCAACGGGACGCGCTGCGGGGACATCCTCAAAAGCACTGAAATCAATATTGAAGCCTGCAGTTTCCTGCTCTAATGATTTTTCTGCCTGTGCTGTTTCGTCGCTGAGCACCTTAGGCTCACTCAGAGTGTCGTCAACAAGTGCAAAATCATCCGCTTCTTCTTTTTCGGAAGCTTTATCTTCGGCAAGAGTAACCTTTGCACCGATTGATTTTACTGCTGACTGCTTTTCTCCCATTGCATCTGCTATTTTCTCAAAAAGGCTGTCCGCGATATCGGAAAAATCGTCATCGATATCAATAAGAGCCGCTTTTTCCGCTTCTTCGTCAAGCTTCTTCTGACTTTCGTTTAACTGTACTTGTGCGTTCTGTACAGTTTCCTGAAGAGCTTCTTCTGCCTCTTTTGCAGCTTCAGCATTTTCCTTTGCAGCCTGCTCTGCCTTTTCTTCAACAGCTTCAATTGCCTCTTTTACAGTCTCGGTATTTTCATTGACCATCTCTGCTGCCTTGTCCTGCGTTGCTTCACCGATATCAATAGACTCGAAATCGTCAAAATCATCAAAATCATCAATGTCTACAGGCGGTATCTCAATCGCAGCTGCCGTCTGCTCTTCTTTCTGTTCAGCTTCCGTTTCTTCGGGTATTACGCTGTTCTCAAGAACAACCGCTGCAACAGAATCTGTAAACTGAGCAACACCTGCATCAATGTCTGCCTTAAGTGCTTCAGCATCCTCGTTGATTGACTGTGCAGTATAATTTTCTTCCTGTTCAACGGTAACATTGAGCTCATCCATAATAGTGTTTCCGACCTTATTCACATCACAGTCATTAACGCTTTCAGGCAAGTCAATTGACGAAAAATCCTCAAATCCGTTTTCTTTTTCTGTAATAGCTTCATTTTCAACAGCTGTAATTTCTTTTGTTATGTTAATTTCGTTTTCAAAATCAGCGCTGACCGTAATAGGCTGTGTCTTCTGTGTGCTTGCCATTCCGGAATAATCCTCAGCCTCGGAAATCTCTTCCTTTGCTACAGTTCTGTTTTCGTCAAGTCCGAATGCCTTGAGAACGGCAACGGCATCAATACCCTCCGTTACGGGCTCAATAACAGCATCAAGATTAACATTGAATATTGAATCATCCTCAAAAGCAGGGAGAACTTCAAGTGCGGCTCTCTGTGCAAACAGCATCTCTTCACTTGCAACAACCTGTTTTTCAAGGTTTTCTCTGAGTCCCTTAGCCTGACTTCTTACGGTATTATAATTCTGTGCGGCAGTTGTGAGCAGATCTGTTATTCTTACCTTGAGATCCGATGCAATAGCTGCCATTCTTTCGCACTCGGTTTTTGCTGAAAGCAACATTGATGCGGCTTTTGCTTTTGCGTCATCTATCATTTCCTGAGCATTCTTTTCGGCACAATCCGTCTTGTTCTTTGCATTCTCTGTAGCAAGACTTGCCATTATATTGCTCTTCTCTTTTGCTTCGGAAAGTATTTTCTCAACAGTATTATCAGCATCTATCAACGCCTGATTTGCTCTGTTTTCCGCTTCAAGTGCAACTGTTTTTGCATCATTTTCAGCAAGCTCTATCAATTCCTGAGCCTTCTGCTTTGCTTCATTTATAATTCTTGTTGCCTCATCAAAGGTTTTTGCTTTGAGCTCCTCACAAAGCTGCTTTGTTTCGTCAAGCAAAGCCTTGGAGCTTTCCTTTGCCTGAGAAAATTCAACCGAGCTTTTTTCCTTTAACAATTCAACTGCATTTTCTGCCTTTGTGCGTGCTTCTTCCAGACACAAAAATGCATTACGGTTACTTACCTCTGCAATTTCCTTTGCCTGAGCATTGGCTGTATCAAGAAGCTGAGTGGCATTTGTCTGAGCCTGAGTTACAATATCATATGCTTTCTGCTTTGCTTCTTCAAGCATAGCTGTGCTCTGCTGCTGAGCATCCTTTAACAGCTGTGTGCTTTGCTGTTTTGCTTCATCAAGCATCTGTGTGCTGTTTGTCTGCGATTCCTCGAGAAGCTGAGTGCTCTTTGTCTGTGATTCTTCAAGAAGCTGAGTGCTCTTTGTCTGTGACTCCTCAAGCAGCTGTGCACTCTTTGTCTGTGATTCTTCAAGAAGCTGAGTGCTTTGTTCTTTTGCTTCCTCTAAAATTTTTGAAGCAGCTGCTTCACTTTCTTCTTTAAGTGCTGCTGCGGCAGCTTTGCTTTCCTGTGTCAGACTTTCCGCCTGAGACTGAGCGGTCTCAACAAGAGTATCTGCAGCATTTTTTGCTTCTTCAAGAATTTCTTTTGCCTTATTCTGTGCACTTTCAAGCACGGCAATTGCCTTTTCATCGCAATCAGCCATAAGCTCTTCAACAGACTTTTCAACCTCATCTGTTATACTCTGAGCATTTTCCTTCGCACTTGTAATATAGCCCTCAGAGAGCACCTTTGCAGAAGAAATAATACTTGAATATTCAGCCTCTGCGGCATCGTTTATTTTCTGAGCCTGAAGCTTTGCATTTTCAATGATACCGTCTGCCGTAACAACAATATCCTGAACGCTGCGGTTTGCCTCCTCTATCATTTCATCTGCTCTTTCCTGAGCGGCTGAAATAATCAGGTCTGCACTCTTCTGAGCATTGAGAAGCACATCGCGGAGTATATTTTCATCCTTTCTGTACTCGTCAAGCTTTGCAGCAAGAATACTCAATTTTCTTATAAGATTTCCGTTTTCAGTAAAAATCTCATCATAATCATCCGCAATTCTGGTTAATATACGGTCAACCTGTTCGGACTGATAGAAGCCGCTTTCGTCCTTCTGCGGTATCAACTGTTTAATCTGAGCCGGTGTGAGCATTTTTATCTCGTCCTTTCACTCTTTTTCCAATTTGTTTTAGAATCAAACAAAAAACATTCCGTTGTTTTCAAGCTCATCAAGCAAATCACCCATAACATCAACATTATAAGGAGTGATGATATATGTGTTATTTGCAATCTTTTTAAGCTTTCCGCCGTTTGCATAGGCAACACCGCTTAAGAAGCACAACAGCTTTCCTGCCTCATCCTTTGCGGTAAATTCAAGATTAAGCACAACTGTTCTTTTTTCAAGCAGCTCATCTGCGATTGAGGTTGCTTCGTCAAAGCGCTCGGGCTTTTTGAGAACTACCTGTAATTTTGCTGTTGTGTGGATGTCAACAACCTTTGTTGAGCCTGAGACATGTGCCGAAACTTCTCTTCTTTCGGGACGAAGAACAGAATTGCTGCGGCGGGGTGCAGCTTCGGGCTGTGAATAGGAATCAATTTCCTCGGGATCAACATCCTCAAAGTAACCGTTATCAATACTTACCATCTGCTTGAGTTTATCAGTAAATTTCATTTTTGCTTTCCTTTCTTATTAAATCTTTATTATAAATTTTATTTAATACCTTATTAATATCTTCTTGCACCGAAAAGTGCACTGCCTACCCTGACAAGATTTGCACCCTCGATAATTGCCGGAACATAGTCTGACGACATACCCATTGAAAGAGTTGTAAGCTGTGCTTTTTCCGAGAGCTTACTCTTACAATCCTGATACAGAGTGTTCATTCTTTCAAAATATTTTCTTACCTCATTTTCGGTATCGCATATGGGGGGCACAGCCATAAGTCCCTGCAAGCTTATACCCGGCATTTCGGCAATCTGAAATGCCCGCTCAATACATTCCTCAGGGGAAAAGCCTGTTTTTGACTCTTCTCTGCCGATGTTTATTTCCATAAGCACCTTCATTGTCAAAGAGTTTTTTTGTGCCTGCTTTGATATTTCTTCGGCTAAAGAAATGCTGTCAAGCGACTGTATCATTGAAACAACATCAATAATTTTTCTTACCTTGTTTGATTGAAGGTGACCGATTATATGCATATCAAGATTATCTGTTTTAAGATATTCGAGTTTGCCTAAAAGCTCCTGAACCTTATTTTCACCTATAAGTCCGACTCCGAGAGATATAATATGATTTATAAAAACAGGCTGTACTGTTTTGGTTACTGCCATAAGAGTTATATCCTCAGGCTTTTTTGAAGTCTTTATTGCGGCTTCGGCAATGTTTTCTTTTATTTCTTTATAGTTTTCATCAAGATAATCAAAAGAAATATCAGGCGACAATTTTTCCGTCATACAAATCAGTTCCTTCCGTTATTACTTCATCATATCTTTCGATATATCCGCTTTCTCCGGGCTTTGAATATGCAAGGATTATATTGTCGTCGGAATAGACAATGTCAATTTTTCTGAATCTGATAACACTGCCTAACTTGACATATACTCCGACTGTGCTTGTTTCAACGCCGTCTTTCTCTTCCTTCAGCGTTCTTACAGCATTGATGCTTATTCCGTAGCCTGTGTATTCTTCCGCACGGATTTTAATATCGCTAATACGAAGCGTGGCAATATCATTACTCATTTCATTGCTTTCAAAAATTACGGTTGCATAGCCGTTATCATTCTGATTTATTGCAATAACTTTCATTTTTATATCTTTGCCCGAAAGCTCGGAAAAACCGATTTTATATTTGTTGCCCACTTTTATTCCGTCAAGCTGGCTGTCTTCAACATTACAGACAAGATACCATGTAAATTCCGTAATAACCTTTCCTAATGCTTCGCTTTTATATACAACATCTCTTGAAAGCAGCTCTTCAACATCATCATACAAAAGTGACGCTGCATTTTCATAATCAGCAAGCGACTCCAGAGAATCGGTTTCATTTACAAAAAATCCTGCATAAGAGGTTGTTATGGATGTATACCCTGATGCAGATGCCGTCAGAGAATTATATTGCGCATACAATTCGTTTATCTTTTCACTTACATCAATTTTTCCGCCTACTGCAATCAGTTTTTTTGTAATATCAAGGCGTAAATCCTGTAAAAGGGGTGTTAAATCCTTAAGTGCTCCGCTATCTATACAGTCTTTTGTTTCAATCAAAGAATTCAGCACATTGCTTTCATATAAATTGATATCTGCCAATAAGCTTCCCGAAAGAGTGGAGGCTATACTTTCATAATACTCAATTTCCCGTTCAAGTGTTTTTGCCTCCATAGCATTTCTTGCGACCTGTTCGTTTTTATATACCCTTGCAACGGTATCACCGAAAGCAACCTTACTTCCGTTTTCAACCTGCGGCACAACCATTCCCGAAGCACTGCCCGATATGACATGCTCTTTACGGAGAACAAAACCGCGAGTATTAATATTTCTGTATATCGTCTGAAGATTTGCAGTCTGTGTCTGCATTTCCTCTCCTTTTTCGTTTCCGAACAGAACAAAAACCTGATGAACGGAAAAAACGAGTACCGTAAAAATAAGAATAATACTGAATACGGCTTTTGCTTTCGGAACAAACTTGAAATCTATATCTGTTCTGATTCCGAATTTTATTTTCTTCACAGCCTTTTTGTTATCGTCACTCTTCTCCATTGTCACTCACCTTTCCGTCAAGATGCTTTCTTATAATACAGGATGCCCTGTTCAGAATATCCTGATAATCCTCGTATTCATCACAATATATCCAATTTATTTTTTTGTTTTTTCTGAACCAAGTAAGCTGCCGTTTTGCATAACGCCTTGTGGCTCTTTTCAGATTGTCCACGGCCTCTTCAAGAGTTATTTCCCCGTTGAAAAACGGTGCTAACTCCTTGTAGCCTATTGCCTGTGCGGCTGTACAGTTTTTCTCAATCGAAAAATATTCCTTTGCTTCTTCGAGCAAACCGTTTTGAAGCATTATGTCAACACGAAGGTCTATTCTCGAATAAAGCTTTTCTCTGTCTTTATAATCAAGACCTATATATACGGGGGAAAAAGCTGACTGTGCGCGTCTGGATAAGACAAGCCGTTCACTTTTTGTCTGCCCCGTAAGATAATAAATTTCAAGTGCCCTTATTATTCTGCCCTCATTGTTTATGTGAAGAGAGCTTGCGGTTTCGGGATCGATTTTTTTCAGCTCTTCAAAAAGACTGTCAATTCCCTCTTTCTGCCGTCTTTCAAGCAGCTTTTCACGGACAACGGTATTATCAGGCTCATCATCAAATAAAACATTTTCAAGAAATGAATCAACATACAAGCCTGTACCGCCCGCAACAACGGGAATTTTTCCTCTTGAATATATATCTTTTGCACACCTTTTGGCATCTTCAACAAACCGTGCAACACTGTATTTTTCATCTGTTTCGAGAAAATCTATAAGGTGATGAGGTATACCGTCCTGCTCGGACTTATCGGGCTTTGCTGTTGCTATGTTCATTTCCTTGTATATCTGCATTGAATCGGCAGATATAACTTCACCGTTAAAAAGCTTTGCCAGGTTCACAGCCATAGCGGTTTTACCCGAGGCTGTTGCACCCACAACGGCAATAACGGGAATTTTTTTCATAGCACTCTCCATAATAATCTTAACCTAATCTGCCGAACTGCTTTTCTATTTCACGGCGTGACAGCTCATACACAACAGGTCTGCCGTGAGGACAGTATCGTATTTCATCATCTTCAAGAATCCTTTTAACAAAGGATGTCATTTCCAGTATATTTGTTTTGTCGCCCGCTTTAACTGCAGCACGGCAGGCTGTTGAATGATACAGCCAGTCAAGCTTTTCGGGAACGGGGTTCATATTTCCTTTAAGAAGCTGACCTGCCATTTCCGTAATCAGAGAAGAAATGTCTTCCCTGCCAAGCTCTACGGGACATTCTCTGACTATAACAGAGGATGCTCCGAAATCCTCAACAAGATATCCGCATTGTGAAAAGATATCAAGGTTATCAATAACTGCACTGTGCTCCCTTCCCGAAAGCGTTACGGCAACGGGAGACAGAAGCAACTGTGAATTTACATTACCCTTCGCTTTGCTTATCTCGTTGAAAATCATTCTCTCGTGTGCGGCATGCTTGTCTATAATAAGCATTTTATCACCGCATTCAACGAGAATATATGTTTTGAAAATCTCGCCGATAACATTGAAATGAGGAATGACCTTTTCCGGTATTTCCTCTTTTTGTACCGTCTGAGTATTTATCTGCGTATTTATCTGAGGTTTTTCTTCGTTTTTTATGTCTTCAACAAAAGAAAGCCTGTCCTCTTTAGGAGATGTAATATTTTTTTCTTCAAAAACAACAGAAATATCCGCCTGCTGTTTTTCTCTTTGCTGTCGGTCAAACTCGGCAAACGGTCTTTGCGTTGCAATCACCTTGTTTTTTGCCTCAACCGACGGCTCTTCTGATTTATTTATAAAATTCTCAAAAACAGAGGTGGTATCTCTCAGCATAGTCTGCGGCTTTACCTGAGGCTTTACAGGTTCTGCTTTTATTTCAAGCTGTCGTACTTCTTCCTGCGGCTTTCTGAGAATATCTCTTTCAGCTTTAAGCTTAACATCAGGTCTTTTATTATCCCCCATATTTAGTGCACCCTTTGCGGCATAATAAAAGAGCTCAAATATTTTTCTTTCATCAGAAAAACGGATTTCCGTTTTTGCGGGATGAACATTTACATCTATTTTTTCGGGCTGAATCTCGGTAAACAAAAAGCACATCGGGAATTTGCCTACCATAATTCTGTTTTTATATGCTTCGTCCAGAGCGGGAACGGCAGCGGGTATACGGACAAATCTTCCGTTTACAAAAAAGAACTGCATATTTCTGTTCGGACGGTTATTAAGAGGTCTGGAAATATATCCGTTGACCTTTATGCCGTCAAGCTCGTATGTGCACTCTATAAGTGCATCTGCAATGTCCTTACCGAAAAGGGCATATATTGTTGAGAGCAATTCTCCGTTGCCCGGAGTTGACAATATAGGTTTTCCGTCCTTAATAAATGAAAATTTAATTTCGGGGTGTGAAAGTGCGGTTTTTGTTATTATATCCGCAACATATCCGCCCTCGGTAATGTCTCTTTTAAGGAATTTCATTCTTGCGGGGGTATTGAAGAACAAGTCTCTGACAATAATCGTTGTTCCGTCAGGACAGCCTGCATCCTCCGTGTCCCCTGCCTGACCGCCTTCTATAACAAAGGAGGTGCCGATTTCCTCTTCGGCAGTTTTTGTGAGAACAGACAAGCGTGACACAGCGGCAACAGACGGTAACGCTTCACCGCGGAAGCCCAGAGTAAAAATAGAATTAAGGTCATCTGCCGATTGTATTTTACTTGTTGCGTGGCTTATAAAAGCGGTTTTTACATCTTCTCTCAAAATACCGCAGCCGTTATCGGTCACACGGATATATTTTATACCGCCGTTTTTTATTTCCACGCTTACTGCAGTTGCCTTTGCATCTATTGCATTTTCAACAAGCTCCTTGACTACGGATGCGGGGCGTTCAACAACCTCACCTGCCGCAATAAGCTCTGCAACAGCCTTCGGCAATACATTGATTCTGGGCATATTATGTCACCTGCCTTTCTTCACAAATGTAATTCAAGATAATAATCAGACAATTCTGTTTTTTATTTCATACAGCTTTGTCAATGCTTCGATGGGAGTAAGTGTGTTTACATCCATCTGTCTTATTTCTTCAAGCACGGCATCGTTGACACCGCCGAAAAGTCCCATCTGCATACTGTCGGGCTCTTCTTTTGCTGTTTTCTGCATTTTTACGGGAATTTCAACCTTGTCGCCGCGTTCAAGACCTGCAAGAATTACCTTTGCACGGTTAACAACGCTTTGCGGAACACCTGAAAGCTTAGCAACCTCAATACCGTAGCTGCCGTCTGCGGGACCGCGGACAATTCTGCGTAAAAATGTTATATCCTCACCGCGTTTTTTTACGGAGGTATTATAGTTTTTGATACCGTCCATCTCGTTTTCCATTTCGGTGAGCTCGTGATAGTGTGTTGCAAAAAGTGTTTTTGCACCGATTTTCTTTTTATCCGTAACAAACTCCAGAACGGCTCTTGCAATACTCATACCGTCAAAGGTAGATGTGCCTCTGCCGATTTCGTCAAGAATGATAAGGCTTTTTGATGTAGCCGAAGCAAGTATTGCAGCAGTTTCGCTCATTTCCGTCATAAAGGTTGACTGACCTGCAACAAGGTCATCCGATGCACCCACTCTGGTAAAAATACTGTCAACAATACCTATCGTTGCTCTGCTTGCGGGAACAAAGGAGCCCATCTGTGCCATAAGAACTATCAGAGCTGTCTGACGCATATATGTTGATTTACCCGCCATATTAGGTCCTGTTATTATTGCGGTGCGGTTTTCGTCGGAATCAAGCATAGTGTCATTCGGAACAAAGGGCGCACCGTCAAGGAATTTTTCAACCACGGGATGTCTGCCGTTTGCGATATCTATAACATCGGAATTATCGACCACGGGACGGACATATGAATTTGTCTGGGCAACATATGCCAATGAACAGAGAACATCAAGCTTTGCACACGCACAAGCCGTTGCTCTTATTCTCATCTGCTCATTTGCTACCTTTTCTCTTACAAAGCTGAAAATTTCATATTCAAGCTTTGCAATTCTCTCCTGAGCACCGAGCACCTTTGACTCAAGCTCCTTAAGCTCGGGAGTTATATATCTTTCACAGTTTGAAAGTGTTTGTTTTCTTATATAAGTTTCGGGAACAAGCTCCTTGAAGGAGTTAAGCACCTCAATATAGTAGCCGAAAACCCTGTTATAGCCGATTTTAAGCTTTTTGATGCCTGTTTTTTCCTGTTCCTCAAGCTCTATCCTTGCAAGATAATCCTTACCGCCGTTAACTATTGAACGAAGCTCGTCGAGCTCTTCATTATAGCCGTCCTTTATCATATTGCCCTCACGCACAGAGAAAGGAGGCTCTTCCTTGATTGCTTCGTTTATAAGTGTGCAGACATCGGATAAGATATCTGTTTCCCTGTAAATATCCGCAAGCATATTGCAACCCGAATCCGAAAGGAGCGTCTTTACGGCGGGGAGCTTTTCCAAGGTCTGCGAGAGGCTTCTCAGCTCCTTGGCATTTGCAGAGCCGTACACAACTCTGGTGATTATTCTTTCAAGGTCATTTACGCCCGAAAGAATATTCATTATCTCAGAACACCTGACATTATCGCACAAAAGCTCTTCAACGGCATTCTGCCTGTACACAACGGACGAAACATTGACAAGCGGCTGTTCTATCCATGAGCGCAGAAGTCTTTTGCCCATAGCGGTTTTTGTTTTGTCAAGCACCCACAAAAGTGAGCCTTTTGTTTCTCTTCGTCTCTGAGTTTCGGTCAATTCAAGATTTGCTCTTGCTGCCGCATTGAGGGCTAAGTATTTTTCTTCGCTATGTATTTTAAGCTCGGTTATGTTGTCAAGTCCGTTTTTCTGAGTATCAAACAGATACTGCAATATACATCCCAATGCACATACACTAAGCGGATAGTCTGCAATACCGAGCTGCTCAAGCGACTTATCAAAATGCTTTTCGATTATCTGCTTTGCATTATAAAAATCAAATTCTCTGTTATCTCTGACAGATGCAATAATATCGCTTCTGCGGGTTACAAAGGTGCGTATCTGCTTGTTATCGGCAGCTTCGCAGTTGCTTATAAGCTCGGTCGGCATAAAGCGTGCAAGCTCGTTTACGGTTTTTTCTCCGCTTTTGTCGTCCGAATATTCGCTCACAACAAGCTCGGCGGTTGAAATATCGCAGAAGCAAAGACCTGTTTTATCCTCTGACTTATACACAACAGCGAGATAATTGTTTTTCGTTTCGTCAAGCATAATGCTGTCGGTAACGGTACCGGGGGTTACAATTCTTATAACATCCCTTGTTACAATTCCCTTTGCCTGAGACGGATCCTGTGTCTGCTCACAGATGGCAACCTTGTAGCCCTTTGAAACAAGTTTTGCTATGTAGTTTTCTGCCGCATGGAAAGGAACACCGCACATCGGTGCTCTTTCTTCCTGACCGCAATCCCTGCCCGTGAGAACAAGCTCAAGCTCTCTTGATGCAGTTTTTGCATCGTCAAAGAACATTTCGTAGAAGTCACCAAGGCGGTAAAAAAGAATAGCATCCTTGTGAAGTTCTTTTATTTTGAAATATTGCTGCATCATCGGTGTATATTCAGCCATTCTTTTTTTCTGCCTTTCAACAAGTTAATAGTTTTTTATACTGTATCAGCCGCATCCGCCGCAGGTGCTGCAGGAGCCTGTGCAGGCTGCTTCATCTGCCGGCTTGGGTTCAGCTGTTTCGGGATCGTCTCCGTTTACGCAAAGAGTGAGAAGCTGGATAACATAGTTCATCATATCGTCAACGCCCTGCTTTGCTTCTTCAAACTTGTGCATATTTTCATTGAGCATAATCTCACCGTAGATATCTCTGAACTGAGCATCCATCTCTTCAAGCTTCTTTTCGTCGGGAGCTTCCTTTGAAGCCTCGTTCTGATAAGAAAGCTGAATAAGATTAAGCTTGCCTATAAGAGAATTAAGCTGCATATCTTCATCGTTTGCCTTTTTTGCTTCAACGAATTTAAGATATCTTTCGTCCTGCTGAATAGCCTTTCCGAGTTCTCTTGTACATTTGATTACATCCATTGTTTTTTCTCCGTTTCTGTTTTTTATTCACATATTTCACCCGATAAAATCCAGTTAAGGGCATTTGTTACTTTCACATTAACATAAGTGCCGATAAGACTTTCATCTCCGGGAAAATCTATATTTATGCTGCCGTCCGTTCTGCCCGTAAGCCGTCCGTCATTTTCCTTTGTTGTTCCCTCAACAAACACCGTATAGGTCTTGCCGAGCATATTTCGGCTTCTCTCACAAGCAATGCCCTCCTGAACCTTAAGAAGCTCGGAAAACCATTTTGATTTTTCGCTGTAGGGCACGGGATCTTCCATTTTCTGAGCCTTTGTTCCCTCACGGGCAGAGAAAATAAAGGTAAAGAGTGAGGTAAACTTAACCTCTCTGATGAGAGAAAGCGTGTCCTCAAATTCCTCTTTGGTTTCACCCGGGAAGCCTACGATTATATCGCTCGTAATTGAAATATCGGGCATTACGGCTTTTGCATAATTTATAAGCTCGAGATACTGCTCTCTTGTATATCCCCTGTTCATCTCTCTAAGCACTCTGTTGTTACCCGACTGGAACGGCAGATGCAGATGCCTTGCGACCTTTTTGCATTGTGCCATAGTGTCAAGCAGTTCCTTTGTGCAGTCCTTGGGGTGAGAGGTCATAAAGCGGATTTTGAAATCACCGTCAAGCTCGTTTATCATTTTCAGAAGCTTCGGGAAGTTGACACCGAAGTCGCTGTTCTTACCGTAGGAATTAACATTCTGACCAAGAAGGGTTATTTCCTTTGCACCGAAAGCAATAATCTCCTTTGCCTCGGCAATAACGCTTTCGGGAGTACGGCTTCTCTCTCTGCCGCGGACATAAGGCACGATACAGTAGCTGCAGAAATTATTACAGCCGTACATTATCGGCAGCCAGGCTTTGAAATCGCTGTCCCTGTACACGGGCATACCCTCGGCAATTATCGGTCCGTCTTCCCTTACATCAAAAACTCTTTTTTTGTTTCTCAGCACCGAATAAAGAAGCTCGGGAAAGCGGTGGGTTGCAAAGGTGCCGAAAACGAGATTGACATACGGATAGCTTTTTCTGATTCTTTCACTTACATGCTCCTGCTGCATCATACATCCGCAAAGAGCAATTATCATATCCTTCTTTTCGTTCTTGACAGGCTTTAACGCACCTACATTACCGAAAACTCTGTCCTCTGCATGCTCACGGATTGCACAGGTGTTGAAGAGCACAAAATCAGCCTCATGCTTGTCCTCGGTGAAAACATAGCCCATCTGTGAGAGCATTCCCTTTATTCTTTCGGAATCCGCCACATTTCCCTGACAGCCGTAGGTATGTACAAAGGCCTTGGGGGCAGAAGACGGGTACTTTGCCGCAAGCACCGTTTTTATGAGATTTATAAATTCCTGCTGCTTTTGCATCTCCCGGGGAGACACGAAAACAGTTTTTTTGTTAAGGTCAGTCAAAATTAGCCTCCAAAAAAAATTCTATGACCAATATATTATATATATATTATTTAGAAAAGTAAAGAGGTATTTTTGACAAACACCCCTTTTTAACACTAAAAAATATTACCGAAAGTAAATTTTTCCCTTCCGACTGCCGATTTCAGCAGAACAATGCACTTTGTAACACTTTCCCTGACAGAATCGCTTTGTCGGGAATTTATCAGAAATTCAAGCTCGGAGAATGCATCGCTTATTTCGCGGGAGGCAGAATGCGTCAGCAGAATACCGAAAAAAGCCTTCCTCTCATCCCATAAAGAAAGAGCCTGTCGGATGCTCTCATAAGAAATTTCCCCGACAAATTCATCCTCGGTTAATGATGCTTCAAGCAGCTGTTCAAGCTGTGTGCCGACATTCTCAACATAAAAACAGGAAAAAACAGCAAATACAAGTGAAAAAAACATCATACAGGCAGCCGCAGCAACTCTTTTCAGCATTTCTTCCGCTCCTTTTTCACAAGACAGGTTTTTCCGCTTAAATCAACCGTCAGCAGAAAAATATCCTCTGTTCTGACCTTAAGTTTTTTTATTATTTTTGCAAGCTTCTCCTCAGTCATACCGCAATATCCGAAATCCGAACGGATAATCTGCCCGTCGGCAACAACAACACAGGCCATAGCATCGTCACAGCCGTTTTTTTCCGCATCCTCAACTGTCAGCGTCCGTTTTTCGGGCTTTAATAAAACACTCAGACTTCCGTTTGTTTCGGCAACGGCAAACTGCACATCGTCAATATTAAAAACATCCTTCTGTCTCAAAGCCTCCATAAGATCATCAATAGTATAACGAAGTGTTTTCAGCTGTTCAAGCTCAAGCTTTCCGTTGTTTATCAGCACAACGGCATTTCCCTGCAATGTGCTTCTGAGCTTCAGACTTTTAAGACAAGCCGCCGACATAAGAATTTCAATACCCACAAGCACGCAAATAGCAACAAGGCTGTAAAGAAGCGGAATATCGTCTTCAAGTATGGGAGTGGCTGCAATTTCCGACAAAAGAATGGTCACAACAAATTCGGACGGCTGAAGCTGTCCTATCTGCCGCTTACCCATAATACGCAGAGACACAACGATGAACATAATCAAAATAATCGTTCTGAAAAAAACAGTAAGCATATTTTTCTCTCCGTTTGTTTTTCTACAAACAGTATAACCTGAAAAATTCTGTCAATACATAATGCAAAGGGGGAATTTCTATAAAAAGCAAAAATTCGGAAAGTATGCCGATAACCGGGCAGGAACAAAATAAAACTCCTCTGGACTGTTCACTCGGAAAGAATATTCAGGCTATAAAAAATGCCTTCGGAGAAAGCTTTGACCTGCTTATAAGACGCATTGTTATTGAGGGTGCGCAATGTGCCGTTTTTTCCATTGACGGAATGTGTAACGAGCAGAGAATAAGTGACTGTATTCTCCAGCCCGTAACAGATTTATCCTTCAGAAAAACAAGCACAGCCGATTTATATGAGCAGATTGAAAAGCTTATGTACACGGGAACGGACATAAAGCATCTGCAGCATCTTGAAGAAAATATACAAAGCATCATTTCGGGCAACTTAGTGCTTATTGCAGACGGCTACAGCCATTCCCTGTCCTTCGGTGCACAGGGCTTTGCAAGAAAAGGGATAACCGAGCCTCAGAGCGAACAGAATGAAAGAGGCTCCACGGAAGCTTTTACGGATAATTTCAAGGACAACGCCACTCTTATGCGAAGACGGCTAAAAACTCCCCTGTTGATACTCGAACAGCTGACTATAGGCAAAAGCAGTAACACAAATGTTATTCTGTGTTATATGTCCGACAGAGTGAGCGAAGAATTATTGAACAGCGTCCGGGGAAGGCTCAACAAGGTTCAGCTTGATGCCGTACTGGGTTCGGGCTATATACGGCCTTTTCTCGACAGCACGAAAAAATCGCTTTTTACGGACACGGGAGTTACGGAAAGGCCCGATGTGCTATCGGCAATGCTCTGTGAGGGAAGAATAGGAATTATAGTTGACGGAACACCCTATGCAGTAATAGTCCCCTACCTTTTTTCGGATTATTTTCACACTCCCGACGATTATCTTTCCCGTCCTTATTACGCATTTTTTATGCGGTTTCTGCGTTTTATAAGCTTCTTTGTTGCAACTGCATTACCGGGATTTTTTGTTGCCGTATGTATTTTTCACCCCGAAATAATACCGTCGGATATAATGCTCGACATTGTGTCGGCAGAAAGCAAAACGCCCTTTCCTCTTATGCTTGAAGCACTCATAATACATCTGATTTATGAAATTGTGCGTGAAGCAGGTCTTCGTATGCCCAAATCCATAGGACATGCAGTAAATATAGTGGGAGCCCTGGTAATCGGCGATGCGGCTGTTACGGCAGGACTTATTGCGGCTCCGATGCTTATAGTTGTTGCTCTGACAGCTATAACATCATCTGTCATATCAAGACTTCATGAGCCTGTTGCAATTCTTCGTTTTGCTTTCATAATAGTTGGCGGACTTTCGGGCATATACGGGGTTACACTCGGAGTGGGACTTATGCTTGTGGACTTATGCTCCGAGAGACCTTATAAAATTCCGTTATCCGCTCCGTTTTCGCCCTTTATTCTTTCAGCCCAGAGAGACACTCTTTTCAGGGCAAGCTGGCGGAAAATGGGTAAAAAAAATAATCTTGTACAAGGAATGAAACGCGGATGACATCCTCAGGAAAAATCAGCTCAGCACAGCTTTTCTGTATACTTTTCGTGTGCAGAGTTGTTGCTCTTTTCACCTATATGACACCGGAAACAAAAAATGCCGAAACGGTCAACAGCGTTCTTCTCAGTATATTTTTTGTCTTGTTTCAGCTTATTTTTGCCGTTCCCGTCTTTACGGTAATAAAAAAAGACAATTCTCAGGGAATTATCGGTGCCGCAAAAAAATCCTCGGCTCTTTTTTCAAAAATAATATCGCTTATATACTGCTGTGCTTTTATATTCGCGGCAGGAATAAGTGTCAGCAGATTTGAACTGTTTGTCAGCACGGTTATGTTTCCCGGCGCTGAAATTTCTTTCTTTATCGCCCTGCTTCTGGCAGCATCGCTTTTTGCGGTATTCAGAGGAATACAGGCAATAGGAAGAAGCTCTGCCGTAATTCTTTTTGCAGTCGGGATATCCACAGTATTTATCACTCTTTCGGTTGTAAAGGAGTTTCAGTACACAAATCTGTTGCCCGTTTTTATGAACGGATTGGCTCCCCTTGCAGAAAGCTCCTTTTATTCCGCAACAAGAACGATGGAGCTTATAAGCATTATGATTATAGCCCCCGAAGTAACGGGCAGGCTGCGAAGCGGTTTTATCAAATGGCTGATTGCTTTCGGGGCAGTTGCCGCTGTTTTATTCACCTGTACAGACGGTATTTTAGGTGCATACGGTGCAAAACAGCTGTTTCAGCTATATTCCCTTACTCTGATTGCAAAATTCAGCATATTTGAACGCCTTGATGACCTGATAACAGGCTCATGGGTGCTTTGCACACTCCTGAAAACCGCGTTTTACTGTCTGATTGCAGCAAAATGCATAGAACAGGGCTTCGGAAAAAAACCGACAAAGCTTTTTCATACGGGAATAAGTGCAGCAGTTTTCACGGTATTTTTACTGACCTCGGGAACTGTTGTTACATTCTCGGAAATTATAGGCTCAGATATAATTTCCGGTTTGTATATTGCCGTCGCGGTTCTGATACCGCTTGCTGTTTTCTTTTCAGCAAAATTAAGCGGCAAAAAACGCAGAAAAGAGGAAAATTTATGTCAGCAAAATCAATCCTGAAGCTTCTTGTTCTTACTGTGTTGATATTAATTCTCTGCGCATGCTCTTTTGTTGAAATTGTTGAAATAGATGACCGTTTAATTATTACAGCTTTAGGAATTGATGTAACTGATGAGGGCTATGAGGTAACGGTACAGGCACTCAACACATCCTCAGGCGGCTCGGGGAATTCATCCTCTCAGAGCTCAGGCTCTCAGGCAACACAGCATTTCAGCGTTTCGGGGGAAACCGTCGGAGATGCACTGTTACAGATATACACAAAAACAGGCTTCAAACCGCTGTATTCACAGGCAAGAATATTAGTGCTCGGGAAAAGAGCCGCCGAAGAAAAATTAAGTCAGTCCATTGACTTTTTTCTTCGTGAATATGCAACAAGAACAGACATTCTTTTAGCTGTTTCTCTTTCAACAGCAAAAGAGGTTGTTTCCGCTTCATTCGGAGATTCCGTAATCGGTGCAAAGGAGCTTGAAAATGCAGTAAAATCAGGCGAATATACAAGCAAAAGCGTAACTGTTCCCCTGTACAAATTCATAAACCTGATATCGGGAGAAACAGACTGCGCATACTGCCCCGTAATAGGTGTTGAAAAAAACGAGTTTTCTGACAATATGATTGCCTTTGTTTACGGCACCGCATTGTTTTACGACAACACTCTTCAGACTGTTATAAACGACGAGGACACCTTAGGGCTTATGCTTCTGACCAATCTGGCGGGAGGTGCAAGTATTCCCGTTGAAACTCAGGGCGGCACATACACACTCGGTATAGTTTCGGGGAAAACAAAAATCAAGCCTACAATCAAGGAAAACACGGCTCTTTTTGATATAACAACAACTCTGAAATGTGATATTGTTGAATATGAAAATGCAGATTTTTCCGTTATAAGTGAAGAGGATATTGAAATAATAAAGAAAAATGCTCTTGAAATTATAGGCAAACGCTTAGAGCAGACACTTAAAATATCCTTCTATGCAAACAACTGTGATATATGCCGATTCGGGAAAATACTGATGCTGAAGGACAGCGATTTTTACAACAAATATATTTCCCGGGGGAATTTTGCCGATAAAATACAATATAGCCTTGATATTGAAATCAGCGTAAGGCGGGTTGGCAAAGAAAGCCTGTTTGCATAAGAAAAAATCTTACGATTTATCAACCCCCTACCCCCAATCTTGGGGGAAAGGTGTTTCTTGATATAAGCAAATTGCTCACTTTTTGCGAGCAATTTCCTATATATTAAGAAAACAGCTTCGCCGTACGCCTACGGCGGAGCGTTTTCGTATAGTCCATCTCCGAGGGAAGTTTACTTCCCGTTCGGAGGGACATATAATTTTTTTACTTTATAGGAAGAAAATTCCTATAAAGTAAAAACAGGACTGTAAAAAACTTTTTTGTTTTTTACAGTCCTGAACTATTATTTTATGATAACTTTCTTAAAGTTCTTTTTGCCTCGTTTAATGAGAACACCGTTTCTGAGCTGTTCTTCGTCAAAGCTTTTTTTGATGTCGGCAACCTTTTCACCGTCTGCGCTGACACCGCCCTGTTCAACTGCTCTTCTGGCTTCTGATCGGGATGCACAAAGACCTGATTTTACAAGAATTGTGAGAATATCAACGCTGCCGTCAACAAGGTCTCGGACAGCAAGCTCAGCCTCGGGAGCATCCGTTGAGCCGTCTGAGAAAAGAGCCTTTGCCGTTGCCTGTGCTTTGAGAGCCTCTTCTTCACCGTGAACAAGCTTTGTAAGCTCGAATGCAAGAATTTCCTTTGCTGTGTTGAGCTGACTGCCTTCCCATTCATCCATCTTGTTGATTTCCTCTAAGGGCAGGAATGTGAGCATTCTGATGCATTTGAGAACATCGTCATCCCCCACATTTCTCCAGTACTGATAGAAATCGTAGGGAGCTGTTTTATTGGGATCAAGCCATACTGCGCCTGAAGCGGTCTTACCCATCTTCTTGCCCTCTGAATTGAGAAGAAGAGTTATTGTCATAGAGTTTGCACTCTTATCGAGCTTTCTGCGGATAAGCTCTCTGCCGCCGAGCATATTTGACCACTGATCGTCACCGCCGAACTGAAGGTTACAGCCGTAACGGCGGTACAGCTCTAAAAAGTCATAGCTCTGCATTATCATATAGTTGAATTCAAGGAAGGAAAGACCTTTTTCCATTCTCTGCTTGTAGCACTCTGCACGGAGCATATTGTTAACAGAGAAGCAGGCACCGACCTCTCTTAAAAGCTCAACATAGTTAAGCTTGAGAAGCCAGTCGGCATTATTTACCATAATAGCCTTGTCTTCACCGAATTCAATAAAACGCTCCATCTGCTTTTTGAAGCAATCGCAGTTGTGCTGTATAGTTTCAGCTGTCATCATTGAACGCATATCCGTTCTGCCTGAGGGGTCACCGATATATGCGGTACCGCCGCCAATAAGAACAATAGGCTTGTTGCCTGCCATCTGAAGTCTCTTCATAAGGCAAAGTGCCATAAAATGACCTACATGGAGAGAATCCGCAGTCGGATCAAAGCCTATATAGAATATAGCCTTTCCGCTGTTGACAAGCTCTCTTATTTCTTCTTCATCCGTAGTCTGGGCAATAAGACCTCTTGCTACCAATTCTTCGTAAATCTGCATAGTTGTTACTCCTTATATCAGTCATTAAAAAAACCTGTCCTTAACAAAAGGACAGGCATAAAATCCCGTGTTACCACCTTTTTTCAAAAAGACCTCACAGTCTTTTCCTTAACAAGTGAAAATACACTTTTTCGCAAGATAACGGACGATACCGTCGCAGCCTACTGTTATTTCGGTGCGAAGCTCCGGGATGTATTCATACGGTACTTGCATGCGCTTCTCACCTGACAGCAACTCTCTTTAAGCAGTTTTCCGTACTACTTTTTCCCTTCAAAGCCTTTGAAGTAAAATGATTATAACCGATGTACCCCGATTTGTCAAGCCACCACACCGAAAATAAGATTTGCAGCAGCAAGATCAAAAAGTGTGAGTACGGCAACAAGAAAATCCAAGCCTACAGATGCATACAAAAATGCACCTGTGCAAAGCTTTTTGTTTCTTCTGTGTGCGGTTGCAACAGAGACTGCCCAAACAATATACACGGCAGGCAGAACATAAACCAATACTCTCAGCACGGCAAAAAGAGGTGAAGAAAATATAACGGTATATGCAGGCAAATTGAGAGTTGTGTTCATTTCCATACTGCTGAAAACAGAGCTTCTGTACATAAGAAGAAAAATATACACAATTCCCCATAAAACAGACACAATCATATTAACCGCTGTCATTACAAATGAAAACAAATCGGTGTTTTCTTTAAATATTTTGCTGAAAAAGAACTCTTTGAAGGTATTTTTCCTTACTTTTTTCACTTCAGCATCATTTTCGTTTACAATCGCACTCTCATTACTGCCGTCTTCGGGAAACGGCATTGCTTCAATGACAGCTTTTCTTTTTTTTCTGATCATAATAAACCTTCCTTCTCTCTCAGAAGCCGAAAATCGCTCCCGTTCCGTAAGTCAGAACAGACATAATTATATCCGCAATAAACACACCGAGAGCCACAATGGGAAGAGCCTTCTTAAAATCAATATTAAGCAATGCGGCAAACAATGAACCCGTCCAGCCGCCTGTTCCGGGAAGAGGAATTGCAATGAAAAGCAGAAGTCCCCATTGCTTATATTTCATAACCTTATCCTGATTTTTTGCAGTCTTTCCTTCAAGCTTCTCAATAAAGCCCGTAAGAATATTATGTTTTCTCATAAACGCAAATATTTTTTTGATAAAAAGGATAATGAACGGCAAGGGAAGCATATTGCCGAGATAACAAAGCAGAAATGCCTTTATAAACGGTATTTCAAAGCCCTTTGCAATTATCATACCGCCTCTGCATTCAATAACG
Organism: Clostridia bacterium; assembly: GCA_017517135.1. Taxonomy (GTDB): domain Bacteria; phylum Bacillota; class Clostridia; order Oscillospirales; family Acutalibacteraceae; genus RUG806. Next base: position 4,532 of record JAFXAK010000022.1, on the reverse strand, counting down.
GGCAACAGTGATGCGAGAAATGCAATTATTTCTCCGCCTATACCGTCTGAAAAAAGTCCCTGAAACCATGTAACTAACTGTTCGGTCATTATTTTTCTCCTTTTTGTTTTCGCAGGATACTACAATTATATTGCGTGTTCAAGCATAAATTGCCTTACATCCGAAAGAATTTCCTTGTCGTTTTCAAATTTCAGCATATTGAATGCCTCGGGATAACGAAGCCAGATATAATCTTCGATTTCTTCCTTCTGGATAACCGTCTGCGTATCCTCGGTTGAACCTAAAAATACATCTACCCTTTTTTCAATCCGCGCACCGATTTTATACTGCGATTCGCTGCAGAAGCCCTCAACAATATCTATATGAATACCTGTTTCCTCAAGAACCTCTCTTTTGGCAGTCTCTTCCCTGCTCTCACCTTTTTCCATATGCCCCTTAGGGAAGCCCCAATGATTGCTTCTCTTGTTTTTTATGAGCAGATATCTGTATTCCTCATTTATGCTTCTGAAAACAACAGCACCGCAGGAATGCTCATACAGACACTCCAGAGTATAGGAATCTCTGCTGTGTGCAAACTCAAGCACATCTCTTATTTCATAATCAATCCTTCTCATATTTTTAGGTGCAACAACAAGCATGGATTTTCTGCTGTCGTTACAGTGCATAACCGCAATTATTTTTCCCTCAAAAACCCTGACGGGGTGATTTACTCCGAGAATATATGCACCGAGAATAAAATTTCTTTTCTCTGTCTGCATTTCGGCAACACCGTAGTTCACTATATATCTTACTCCGGTGCGGGGATCATATGAATTGCACGGTTTAGTCACTTTAACCTTAACCATTTTTCCTAACATTTTTCTCTCCGCAATTCTAATCATTTACATAATTATATATAACACACCGCAGTTTTTCAAGTTTTTTTTGAATATTTAAATATATTCGGTATTTTTATCAAAAGATTTACCCGATTTTAAGCAATATTAAAAAATATGTTGTAAAATTATCAGAAAACAGTTAAAATAGATATGATATATTGAAATGAGGAGTTGTTTTATGGCAAACGATATATATTTTAACAAAAATAAAAACACCGCTTCATATACTAATCACGACGGCTTTGTTGAAAAGCTTGAAGGCACACCGCCGCCGTCAGACAAGGCTGAAAACGGTAAGCCAAAGAAAGCAAAAAAGAACAAAACAAAGAAAAAACACAGAGTTCTCAGAAAACTCGTTGCTGCTGTGCTTTGTATGATAATTGTGATATCGGCAGGAATAATTGCTCTTTCGGGGCTTATTTTCAGAAACTATACGCCCGAGCCTCTTGCCCCGAATGAATATGTTGATTCATCCGAGCTTATGAGCAGTATGGGTGTTACGAACATTCTGCTTATGGGTGTTGACAACAAGAACACAAACAAGTCAACACGCTCTGATTCAATGATTCTTCTTTCGTTCGATACCGTTCACGGCGAGGTAAAGCTTACATCCTTTATGAGAGATATGTATGTTTATGTTCCCGGCTACTACAACACAAAGCTTACCCACGCGTGTCAGTACGGCGGTCCTCAGTTAACCGTGGACACTATTGAATACAATTTCAGCATAGATATTGACGGATATGTAAAAATCGGCTATGAGCTTCTCATTGAGCTTGTTGATGCTCTGGGCGGCGTAACGGTTGCTGAAATTTCCGAGGTTGAAAGCAAGGCACTTAAAAAAGAAGGTGTTTCAATAGAACCCGGCACAGATGTTCATCTTGACGGTAACGAAGCATTGCAGTATTGCCGTATAAGAAAAGGGCAATCGGATTTCCAACGCACCGAGCGTCAGAGAGAGGTTCTGACCGAGCTTATAAATACTGCAATAAAAACCTCACCCACAAAGCTTATTTCAATAGCAACAAGCCTTATCGAAAAGGTGGATTCAAATATTTCAAAGGATGAATTTATGTCCCTCGGCTTCAAGGCTCTGCGTTGCTTTACGGGCGGTGTTGACCAGCTGCAGATTCCCGCAGACGGCACCTGGTCAAATGCAACAAAAAATTCAATGGCGGTACTCGTTGTTGATTTTGAGGCAAACAAGAATATTCTTGACAGATTTATTTATAAAGATGAGGATGTGACAGCAAAATGAAGCATGCAAAAATTTCAGTATGCAGCGAATACAAGGTAGGAAAAATTGACAAAAGAATTTACGGTTCCTTTATCGAGCATCTCGGAAGAGCCGTATACGGCGGTATTTTTGAGCCCGGCCATCCCGAGGCTGACGAAAACGGCTTCCGCAGAGATGTTATTTCACTTATAAAGGAGCTTGATGTTCCGATTGTCCGTTATCCCGGCGGAAACTTTGTTTCGGGCTATAACTGGGAAGACGGCATAGGTCCCGTGGCAGACAGACCTAAAAGACTTGAGCTTGCCTGGGGCACAACAGAAACAAACGAATTCGGCACAGACGAATTTATGAAATGGTGCAAAGAAGCAAACACCGAGGCTATGATGGCAGTAAACCTCGGCACAAGAGGTCCTGTTGCGGCAAGAAATCTTGTTGAATACTGCAATCATCCGTCCGGCACATACTGGAGTGACCTCAGACGCAAAAACGGTGCTGAAGCTCCTCACGACATAAAGCTGTGGTGTCTCGGAAACGAAATGGACGGCCCTTGGCAGATGGGCCAGAAAAATGCAACGGAATACGGGCTTTGCGCTCTTGAAGCCGCAAAGGTTATGAAATGGACGGATCCGTCTATAGAAACCGTGCTCTGCGGCAGCTCAGGCTGGGGAATGAAAACCTTCGGTGAATGGGAAAGCACCGCTCTCGATATTGCATACGACCATGTTGACTATATTTCAATGCATCAGTATCACGGCAACAACGACCACGATCTTAAAAATTTCCTTGCAAAGGGTGTTGAAACCGAAGGCTTTATAAAGAGTGTTATTGCAGCCTGCGATTATGTTCAGGGCAAACGCCACGCAAAGAAGCCGATACATATATCCTTTGACGAGTGGAATGTATGGTACCATTCAAACGGCACTCCCTTTGAAAAGTGGAGCAAGGCTCCGCACATTCTTGAGGATGTTTATGACTTTGCGGATGTCCTTGTTGTGGGCACAATGATGAATGCAATACTGCGTCATTGTGACAGAGTTAAGATTGCCTGCCTTGCACAGCTTGTAAATGTTATAGCTCCCATTATGACAGACGATGGCGGAAAGGCATGGCGGCAGACTATCTTCTATCCGTTTATGTATGCTTCAAAATATGCAAGAGGCTACACTCTTGAAACAGTAAACGATGTTTCAAAGCACGACACAAGATGGTACAGCGATGTTCCCGATGTTGACACAGCATATGTTCTTTCAGAGGACGGAAATGAGCTTGTGATTTTTGCAGTCAACAGAGACACCGAAGAAAAAATAACCCTTGAAACAAAGCTTCTTGATTTTGAAGGCTTTACCCCCGTCGAGCATATTACGATTGAGGGCTTTGAAGTTGATGCAACAAACACCCGTGATAAGGAGGCTGTTACTCCTTCAAGCAAAAAAATATCCGCTGTTGACGACAAAATCCTTAAAACGGAGCTTGAGCCTATGTCATGGAATATGCTCCGCCTTACAAAGAGAAAGGATTGATTGCTTTGGCAAAATGCCCTAATTGCTCTTATAAGCTGAGACTATGGGACATAAAAGCAGAATGTCCGCAATGCAAGACCAATATTCCGAATTTCAACTGGGAGGAACGCCTCGAAGAGGATGCGGTGCGTTCTGAGCTTGCATTCTCAAAGCTCAGGGAGAGAAAAGACAATTTCAAAACAACTCTTTTCGGAACAAAGCTTCTGACTGTAAGATTTGTATGCACTTTTCTGCCCCTGCTTGTGCTTGTTCTTCCCATAGCGAATGTACATATAAATCTCCCGTACAATCAGGGGGATGTCTCAATAAGCATACTCGGCATCGTTTTGTGGGTGCTCGGAAATTCCATTGATTTCGGCTCTCTTCTTTCCTTTTTTTCGGGTGAAATTATGGGACAGACCTTCCTTTTACTCGCTGCAGCTTTAGCATTGTTTTTACTTGCATTCATTCTTGCACTGCTCAGCTTCTTCCTGCTTATGATACGCTCTGTAAGTCTCGGAAGCAAAGGAAATATTGTGTGTAATATATTAAGTGTATTGCTGATTTGTGCAAGTGTTTTCGTTTTCGGCTCATTCTTTTCTTCTCTCGAAGGCACAGGTGTAAATTTCATCACTTCTCACTCCCTCAGCGTATGTTTATTTGCAGGGATTGCGATTTATACACTCAATACTGTACTTAATATTGCAACAGACAAATACCTGTCCCCGAAGCACAAAGCGTTTATAAAGAACAGAAAAGAACAGAAAAAAGCAAAATATGTTATGGTACAATTGATGGGTGACAAATAAAATAGAAAATCCAACTCAAATATGGTATGATGTTAATAACCACAAAAACACTTACCGAAAAGGAGTTGAATTTTCTATGGTTAGTTTAACATCAAATGCAAGGTTTCGT
>JAFXAK010000021.1 GCA_017517135.1 Clostridia bacterium | reverse complement strand
CTTTGCTGTATCATGCTCGTTTTTATCTTTTTCACGATAAAAACAAAATTTATTCAGATAAGAGGTTTTTTTGATTCTTTCAAGGATATTTTTTGTAATAAAGAAAGAAATTCAGACGGAGTTTCTGAAATCGAGGCTTTTTTTACATCTCTCGGAGGTAGTATCGGCACGGGCAATATAACGGGTGTGTTGGTTGCTATTCTTAACGGAGGCCCGGGCAGTATCTTCTGGATGTGGTTTTCAGCCTTTTTCGGAATGGCTGTTAAGTATTGTGAAATTAATGCAGGGATACAATATCGGATAAAGTATAACGGTGTATATCACGGCGGGCCTATGTATTATATGGAGAGAGGCTTAAACGGAAAAGGAAAAATGTTGTCAAAGGTATTCTGTGCGGCAACGGTTCTTGTTTCATTCGGAATGGGAAATATTGTGCAGACAAATGCGGTTGTTGCAAGTACCGAAACACTTTTTGAAGTAAATATGTTTTTTCGTGTTGCGGCAGGGCTTTTTCTGAGCATTTTAATATACAGGCTTCTTCGGGGCGGAATTAAGCAGACGGGCAAAATTTCGGCAAAGCTTGTTCCTGTAATGAGCATAATATATATGCTTTTGTGTATTTGTGTTATTTTAAGATGCTATAACTATTTTTCGGATGTGGTTAAAAGTATTTTTCTGTCTGCATTTGATGTCAGAAGCATAAACGGTGCTGTTACGGGATTAAGCTTGAAAAAAGTAATATCAACGGGAGTCAGCAAAGGTATCTTTTCCAATGAAGCTGGACTGGGAACTGCTGCCATAGTTCATTCCGGGGTTGACGATAAAAAGCAATCGGGGCTTGCAGGAATAACAGAAGTCTTTTTTGATACATTTGTGATTTGTTCCTTGACTGCATTTGCTCTTCTTTCCTGTGAAAAAGCAGGATTTATTGCATTTTCTTCAGCTTCACCTATGGTTATCGCCCGGATGTTTTCCTGTGTTTTTCCTGAAATGGTGTCGAGGATTTTTGTATGTGTAAGTCTGATATTTTTTGCTTTTTCCTCTGTTCTTCCGTGGGGCTGCTACGGTACGGCTGCATTTGAATATATGTTTTCTTCCCAATATTGCGGTGTTTACAGGACTTTGTTTGCCTTATGTGCTTTTTTCGGTGCTGTTTTGAATGTCAGAGATGTATGGATAATATCCGATACCTTTAATGCTTTGATGTTTATTCCTAATATCTTTGCTTTGCTGATTATAATAAATAAAAAAATGTATTTTGACGATAAAAAAATTATAAAATCTGTTGAATTGTCTTTTTAATTATTATATAATTTATGTATTAATGAATATTTTTAAGGAGCAAAAAAATGCAGTATATTGAATTTGATCAATCAAAGAAATTTGACCTTGTTCTTTTAGGCAGAGTTGCTATTGATTTCAATCCTACGGATATGAACAAGCCTCTTTCCGAAAGCAGTAATTTCAATAAATATGTAGGCGGTTCACCTGCAAATATTGCTGTAGGCCTGGCAAGGCTCGGAAAAAAAGCAGGTTTTATCGGAAAAGTATCAGATGATCAGTTCGGTGATTATGTTGTAAATTATTTTGAGAAAGACGGTATTGACACAAGCCGCATAAGCCGTTGCAAAAACGGTGAAAACTTAGGACTTACATTTACCGAAATAAAAAGTCCCACCGAAAGCAGTATATTGATGTACCGTGAGGGTGTTGCCGATCTTATGCTTCATCCTGAGGATGTTGATGAAGAATATATCACACAGGCAAAAGCTCTGTTAATTTCCGGTACTGCTCTTTGTCAGTCGCCGTCAAGAGAAGCTGCCCTTAAAGCGATGATGCTTGCAAAGAAGAATAATGTGCCTCTTATTTTTGATATAGACTACCGTTCATATACTTGGAAAAATAAGGATGAAATATCTGTTTATTATTCTATGGTTGCCCGTAATGCAGATATTATACTCGGCTCAAGAGAAGAATTTGACCTTACCGAAGCTATAACGGGAGTTTGTGCGAGTGATGAGGAAAGTGCAAAGCTCTGGTGCTCCTACGGTGCCAAAATTGTTGTTATAAAGCACGGAAAAGAAGGCTCAACTGCATACACCAATGACGGAAACAGCTACACAATCAAGCCTTTCCCCGTGAAAATGCTTAAAGGCTTCGGCGGCGGTGACGGATATGCTTCTTCCTTTATAAGAGCATTGCTTGACGGCTGTGAGGTTATTGAAGCACTTGAATACGGCTCAGCTTCAGCATCAATGCTTATTTCCGCGCACAGCTGTTCAGAGGCTATGCCGTCCCTCCAAGCAGTTGAAAAATTTATTGCCGAAGAAAAGGCACTTTACGGCGAAATGGTTGCGAGAGGATAATACATATGTTTGAGATTCCCGTTCTTAATGAAAATAACGAAAAAGTTTTATGTGAAATGAACGGCAAGAATGCCGATATGGGAATGACCATAAAAATTAAATATCTGAAAGCGGGGGAGAGCGTTTCTTTTTTTGAAAGCGAAAATGAAACAGCCGTTCTTCTTGTTGCAGGTGAAGTAAAGTTCTTGTGGAATAATCAGTCACAAACGGGCCGGAGAAAAGATCCTTTTGATATGAAGCCTTATTGCTTACATACCTCAAAATGCACAGCCTTTACTCTTGAGGCACTCGCGGACAGTGAGATAGTTGTTCAGCAGACTGATAATGATAAACAGTTTGATGCAGTTTTTTATACTCCCGAGAATTGTTTATATCAGGAATTCGGCAAAGGCCAATGGGACGGTGCAGGACACAGAGTTGTTTCAACGATGTTTGATCCCGACAATGCACCGTATTCCAATATGGTTCTGGGTGAGGTTTTCAATAAGCCCGGCAGGTGGTCAAGCTATCCGCCGCATCATCATCCCCAGCCCGAGGTCTATTACTACCGCTTTGACAAGCCGCAGGGCTTCGGAGCATGCTTCAATGCCGATAATGTTTACAAAAGCGTGGATTCGTCCGCTTGCTTTATACACGACGGTGAAGACCATCAGCAGGTTGTGGCTCCCGGTTATAATATGTATTATGTGTGGATGATCCGCCATATCGACGGAGATCCTTGGTATAAAACAACAAGATTTGTTTCCCCTGAGCACGAATGGCTCACGAGAGAATAAGGAGGTATTTTTATGGCTTTGATGACAACTGCCCAGGCACTTGTTAAGTTCCTTGATAATCAGTATGTTTCATTTGACGGCACAGAAAATAAATTTGTTGACGGTATTTTTACCGTTTTCGGTCACGGTATTGTTGTAGGCTTAGGACAGGCACTTGATGAAAATCCGGGTAATCTTAAGGTTTATCAGGGTAAAAACGAGCAAGGTATGGCACATGCCGCAACAGCATTTGCAAAGCAGAATAACAGAAGAAAAATTATTGCCTGTGCTTCTTCAATAGGCCCGGGTGCTGCAAACATGGTAACAGCAGCTGCAACGGCAACGGTAAATAATATTCCTTTGCTGCTTTTCCCTGCGGATACCTTTGCAACCCGTCAGCCCGATCCTGTTTTACAGCAGTTTGAACAGCCCTATTCTCTGACGGTAACAACAAACGATGCATATAAGCCCGTTTGCAGATATTGGGACAGAATCGCCCGTCCCGAGCAGCTTATGTCTGCTATGATAAATGCAATGAGAGTGCTCACCGATCCGTCCGGTACGGGTGCTGTATGTGTTGCGCTCTGTCAGGATGTTGAGGGTGAGGTTTATGATTTCCCCGAAGAATTTTTCAAAAAAAGAGTACACAGAATCACCCGTGTAACTGCACCCGATGAAGAAATTGAAGATATTGCAAATGTAATAAAATCTTCAAAGAAGCCAATGGTTATCTGCGGCGGCGGCGTGAGATATTCTGAAGCCGGACAGGCACTTGTTGATTTCTGCGAAAAATTCAATATTCCCTACGGTGAAACACAGGCAGGTAAGAGTGCAACGGTTTCTTCCTGTAAATACAATATGGGCGGTATCGGTGTTACGGGAAATTCATCAGGTAATGATGTTGCAAAGCAAGCCGATTGCATTATCGGTATAGGCACAAGATTTTCCGATTTCACAACAGCTTCAAAGTCCCTTTATCCCGATAAGAAAATTGTTACAATCAATACATCCCGTTTTGATGCCTATAAGCTCGGTGCAACAAAGGCAGTGGGAGATGCAAAGGCTTGTCTTGTAAAGCTTACTCAGGTGCTTGAAGAAAACGGCTATAAATCTGAGTATACCGATGAGTTTACAAGGGCAAAAGACGAATGGGAAAAGGAAATGGAAAAGCTTTCTGCTTATTCCTATGACGAGAATTTTGAGCCTCTTATAAAGGCAAGACAGGATAATACCATTGATGAATTTATAAAAATGACAGGCTCAACTCTCACTCAGACACAGGTTCTTGCCTATATTCGCAACAATATAGATAAGGATGCTGTTGCGGTTGCCGCGTCAGGTTCTCTTCCCGGCTGTATGCAGAGAATGTGGACTTCCGAAAGTCTGTATACATACAATATGGAATACGGCTATTCGTGTATGGGATATGAAATTGCAGGTGCATTCGGCTCCAAGCTTGCAAATCCCGACAGAGAGGTGTATGCATTTTGCGGTGACGGCAGTTATTTAATGCTTCACAGTGAGCTTGTAACTGCAATTCAGGAAAATGTGAAAATCAATGTTCTTATATTTGATAACAGCGGCTTCGGCTGTATAAACAATCTTCAGATGAGTAACGGTATCGGCAACCTTGCTACCGAATTCAGAAAAAGAGATGAAAACGGTAAACTGCTCGGCAGTCTTATGCCGATAGATTTCGCAAAATCAGCTTCAGGCTACGGTGCGGTAACTTATACGGTAAGAACAATGGATGAGTTGAAAGAAGCGCTGGAAGACAGTAAAAAGCAGACAGTTTCAACCTTGCTCGATATAAAGGTGCTTCCCAAAACAATGACGGACGGCTACGGTGCATGGTGGCATGTAGGACTTGCCGGTGTGTCTGAAAATCAGGCTGTGCTTGATTCATACAATGAAAAAGAAAAGAATCTCAAAAAAGCGAGGAAATATTGATATGTTAAACAAAGAAAAAGTTAAACTCGGAATTGCTCCCATTGCCTGGACAAATGACGATATGCCCGATCTCGGTGCGGAAAACACATTTGAACAGTGTGTAAGCGAAATGGCACTTGCAGGATATAAGGGCTGTGAAATCGGCAACAAATATCCCAAGGATCCGGCTGAGCTTACAAAAAAGCTTGAGATAAGAGGACTTCAGATTGCAAACCGTTGGTTTTCCTCGTTCATTCTCACAAAGGATTTTGCAGAGGTTGAAAAGGATTTCAGAGAAAACTGCGAATTTCTTAAGGCTTGCGGGGCTGAGCGAATCGGTGCTTCGGAGCAGAGCTACAGTATTCAGGGACAGATGGAAACTCCCGTTTTTGAAAAGAAATATGTTATGAATGATGAAGAGTGGAAGAAATTTGCAGACGGACTTTCAAAGCTCGGTCAAATTGCAAAGGAATACGGTATAACACTTGTTTATCATCATCATATGGGCACGGTTGTTCAGACTGCTGAAGAAATTGACAAAATGATGTCTCTTTGTGATCCCGACAGCGTATATCTGCTGTTCGATTCAGGACATCTTGCATACTGCGGTCAGGATTATATGGCAGTTCTCAAGAAATATGCAAAGAGAATAAAGCATGTTCACCTCAAGGATATCCGTCCCGAGGTTGTTAAAAAGGTAAAGGATGAGCATTTAAGCTTCCTGCAGGGTGTAAGACTCGGTGCATTTACCGTTCCCGGAGACGGCTGTATTGATTTCAAGCCTATTTTTGAGGTGCTTGATGAAGCCGGCTATGAGGGCTGGATGCTTGTTGAAGCAGAACAGGATCCCGCTATTGCCAATCCCTTTGAATATGCAGTAAAAGCAAGAAAATATATAGCAGAAAAAGCAGAACTTTAATATAAAGGAGAAATATGTAATGCCCGAAAAACTTAAATATTTTTGTAACGGACAGTATGTTGAATCAAAAACAGAGGTTTACTACGATTTACATAACCCCTCGACAGGTGAGGTAACCGGTTTCGCACCCTGCTGTACCGCAGACGAAGTAAACGAAGCTATTGCTGCGGCTAAGGCTGCATATCCCGTATGGAGTGCAACTCCTGCAATCAAGCGTTCTCAGGTGCTTTTTAAGGTAAGAGATTTGCTTATTGAGCATATGGAGGAGCTTACAAGACTTGTTGCCGAAGAAAACGGTAAGGTATGGGCAGAGGCTGAGGGAGATGTTCTCAAGGCAAAAGAGGGTACAGAGCTTGCTATTCAGGTTCCCTCGCTGATGATGGGTGAAAGCCTTATGGATGCATCAAAAGGCTTCGATACCGTTTTATACCGCGAATCTATGGGTGTTTTTGCCGGTATTGTGCCCGTCAATTTTCCCGCAATGATTCCTTTCGGCTGGATGGTTCCCGTATGCGTTGCAACAGGTAACACAATCGTTCTCAAAGCGGCTTCGCTCACTCCCAGAACTGCTCTCAGAATAGCAGAACTTTATAAGGAAGCAGGTCTTCCCGACGGTGTTGTTAATGTTGTAACCTGTTCAAGAAAGGAAATTGATGTTATTCTTGAGCATCCCGATGTAAAGGGTATCACATTCGTAGGCTCAACTCCCGTAGGTAAGCTTATTTATCAGAAGGCTGCAGCAGCCGGCAAGCGTGTGCAGTGCCTTTGTCAGGCTAAAAACCACGCTCTTGTTATGTCTGATGCTCCCATTGAAAGAACAGTTGCAGGTATCATAAATTCTGCATACGGCTGTGCGGGACAGAGATGTATGGCACTTTCTTGCTGTGTTGTTGAGGAGGCTATTGCGGACGAATTTGTTGCAGAGCTCAAACGACAGGCTCAGCAGATTAAAGTCGGTCCCGCTGTTGACAAAACATCAAAGCTCGGCCCCATTACATATAAAAAGCACTATGATGAGGTTATTGCAGATATTGACAAGGGCGTAAGAGAGGGTGCAACTCTTGTGCTTGACGGCAGAAATTATAAGGTTGAGGGCTTTGAAGACGGCTATTATGTTGGTCCCACAATCTTCGATAATGTTACCGAAGAAATGACAATAGGCAGGGATGAGGTTTTCGGTCCCGTTCTTTCAATCAAGAGATGCAAGGACTTCAAGGAAGGTCTTGCAATAATGAATGCAAATCCCTATGCTAACGGTTCGGTTATATTTACTCAGAGCGGTTATTTCGCAAGAGAATTTGTCCGTAATACACACGGCGGTATGGTCGGTGTTAATGTAGGTATTCCTGTTCCGATAGGCTTCTTCCCGTTCTCAGGACATAAGGATTCATTCTTCGGTGATCTCCACTGTCTCGGCAAGGATGCATACAGATTCTTCACAGAGAGCAAATGTGTAACACAGCGTTGGTTTGACGAAGAAGAAAAAACAAATAAAACCGTTTCAACCTGGGACGGCACAATCTAAAATATAAGGAGAAATTTCAAATGCTTACAATCGGTATTATTGGTGCCGGCAGAATCGGCAAGGTACATCTTGAATCAATTTCCTATCATGTAAAAAATGCAACCGTAAAGGCAGTTGCTGATCCCTTTATGAATGACGAAACAAGAGCTTTCTGTGAGGGCTTCGGAGTAAAGGATATCTACACAGACTATAAAAAGATTATAGAAGATAAAGACATTGATGCAGTTCTTGTCTGTTCTTCAACAGATACTCATTCTGCAATTTCTATTGAAGCTATCAATGCAGGTAAGCATGTTTTCTGTGAAAAGCCCGTTGACCACTCCATTGAGAAAATTCAGGCTGTTGCAGATGCACTTGCTGCACATCCCGAGGTTAAGTTCCAGGTAGGCTTTAACCGCCGTTTTGACCATAATTTTGCCGCAATCCGCAAGGCATATGATGCAGGCAAAATCGGTGAAGCTCATATTCTTAAAATCACATCCCGCGATCCCGAGCCTCCCAACCCCGCATACATTAAGGTATCGGGAGGTATATTCCTTGATATGACCATTCACGATTTTGATATGGCAACCTTCCTCACAAACAGTGATGTTGAAGAGGTATATGTAAATTCCGCAGTTCTTGTTGATCCCGCTATCGGTGAGCAGGGAGATGTTGATACCGCTATTATCACAATGAAGATGGCAAACGGTGCTCTTGCGGTTATTGATAACTCAAGAAGAGCAGCATATGGCTACGACCAGAGAGCAGAGCTTTTCGGCTCAAAAGGTATGGTTGCAACAAGCAATGACACACTCTCAACTGCAGTTATTGCAAATGCGGACGGTGTGACAGGTGAAAAGCCCTTGTTCTTCTTCCTTGAAAGATATATGCAGTCCTTCTCAGAGGAAATGAGACAGTTTGTTGATGCAGTTGAAAACAACACCGAAGTTCCCGTAGGTATTCACGCTGGTATGCAGTCTGTTAAGATTGGACTTGCTGCTAAGAAATCCGTTGCAGAACACAGACCTGTTCAGCTTTCTGAAATCAAATAAAATTTTGTGTAATTAAAAACATCGGTTCTTTCGTTGGTGAAGAGCCGATGTTTTTTTATTGTTAAAATAAAAGCAGCAAAATGAATAACATCCTGCTGCTTTGTTAGTTTTGTGGGATTTTTACGCTGATTTCTTTTTTGTAAGCTTCAGTATTGCAACCATAACAGCTGTCAATACAACACCGAGACCGAGAGAAATAGCAGCATTTATTGCATAGCTTTCAATAAATCTCTGTGTGATACCTGCGATTACATATGTTACGAATGAAATACCTGCAACTGTAAGAGCGTAGGGAAGCTGTGTTGAAACATGGTTGATGTGGTTTGAGTTACTGCCTGCAGAAGCCATAATTGTTGTGTCTGAAATGGGTGAGCAGTGGTCACCGCAAACAGCACCTGCCATACAAGCGGAAATAGCGATTATTGAAAGAACACCGCTTTCATAGGGAACAACCTTGAGAACAAGGGGAATGAGAATACCGAATGTACCCCAAGATGTGCCTGTTGCAAATGAAAGACCTACAGCAATAAGGAAGATGATTGCGGGAAGGAACATTGCAAAGCTTGCAGCTGAGCTGTCAACAATCATTTCTATGTATTCACCGGCACCGAGAGAGTCTGTGATAGTTTTGAGAGTCCATGCACAGGCAAGAATCATAATAGCGGGAACCATAGCCTTGAAGCCCTCGGGAATTGAGCCCATACAATCCTTAAAGGAAATAACTCTTCTTATAATGAAATATGCTACTGTGATAATAAGGGTTACGAATGAGCCGAACACAAGTCCCTGTGAAGCATCGCAGTCTGAGAATGCATTGATGAATGATACACCGTCAAAGAAGCCGCCGGTATAAATCATTCCGATTATACAGGAAACAATAAGAACAACAACGGGGAAGATAAGATCAATAACCTTGCCTTTTGTTTTTGTGTCTTCTGTAACGGAGCCCTTGAATGTTTCAGCATCACTTGTGAACAAATCACCCTTAAGAGCGTTCATTTCATGCAGCTTCATAGGACCGAAATCTGCTTTTGAAACAGTAAGAAGAATCATAAATATTATTGTGAGAACAGCATAGAAGTTAAAGGGAATTGCTCTGAGGAAAAGCTCAAAGCCGTTAACCTGTTCTTCTGCAACAAAGCCTGTAACAGCTGCAGCCCACGAGGAGATGGGAGCAATGATACAGATGGGAGCTGCTGTAGCGTCAATAAGATAAGCAAGCTTAGCTCTTGAAATTCTGTGCTTATCGGTTACGGGACGCATAACAGAGCCTACTGTGAGACAGTTGAAATAGTCGTCTACGAAGATCATCATACCAAAAAGAATAGTTGCAAGCTGTGCACCTACTCTTGATTTGATGTGTGTTGCAGCCCACTTGCCGAAAGCGGCAGAAGCACCTGATTTGTTCATCATAGCAACAATTGCTCCGAGAACAATAAGGAAGAGAATGATGCCTATGTTGTATTCATCTGCAATACTTGCAATGAAACCGTCTCTGAAAACATGTACAATAGTGCCTTCAAAGTTAAAGCCGGAGTAAAGTAGACCGCCCACAAGAATACCAACAAAGAGAGATGAATAAACCTCTTTTGTGATGAGAGCAAGAACAATGGCAATCAGGGGAGGTAAGAGTGCAAAAATTGTTGCATAGAATTTTGAAGGCTTTTCTTCTGCTTCATCTTCTGTTTCTTCCAATGCACCGACTGTTGTAGTGTCGGAAGAGTCTGCAGCAGAGCCTTCGTCTTCTGTTTTTGCATCTTCGTTGGCAGCCTCAGTTGTATTTTCAACAACAGTTTCGCTTGTGTCACTTACTGAGGTTTCTTCTGCAACTTCACTTGCCGAAACCGAAGAAATCAAGCCGAAGCTGAAGGTTAAAAGACACATAATGAGAACTGCAAAAAATCTGCGTGTTTTTAAATTCTTCATATTTTTCACCTTTCTGTTTTATTCAGGCAATATTATACATAAAAGATAATATTTGTCCGAATTATCCTCTTTATTATTACATAACAACATTTTTATGTCAACCGAAAAATTATATCAAGACTGTAACAATTAAATTCTTTTGTGAAATACACAAAAAAATGCCTGTATTTTTGTTAATATAGCGATGCGGCGTGATATTGATTTTTGTTTTTTTATATAGTATATTTTTTTTATCAAGCAACAGAGGTGTTTTAGATATGAAAGAAAAGAAGCTGTATATTCTGACATATGACCACGGCGGTTATGTTTTGTGGGGTGACAGAGTGAAGCCCCGTCTTAAAGAAATTTACAAATGGATGGAAAACTATCCGAAGCTGAAGATAGGTCTTGACTATGAATCCTTTACCTTTGATGAGTTTTCCGAAAGCGATCCTGAGATTGTTGAGATGATAAAGGATTTACTTGAGAGATATCCCGACAGAATCGGCTTGGGTGCAACAACATACGGACAGCCTCTGTCACTAACAATCTCGGAAGAGTCAAATGCCCGTCAGCTTATATACGCTGTTAAAACAAACAAGCATTATTTCGGGCAAACACCTAATGTTTATGCGATTTCCGAATTTGCATTGAATAACCAGACTCCTCAGATGATTAAGCTTTGCGGATATGATGCCGCAATATTGCGTTCTCATGTTATGGGCTACGGCTATCCGAGAACATTTGATTCTGCGTGGGGTAACTGGATAGGTAAGGATAAAACTGCAATACCTGCTGTTCCCACCTACGATAAACAGGGCAGAGGCTTTAACTGTTGTACAGTTGATAACTGGATTCTTTCCCGTTGGCCGGAGAATCAGCTTTATTCTCTTGAAGATTTTGAAGAAATGTTCCAAAAATATTCTCCCGTGCTTGCTTCAAGATATGATGATCTTACACAGGAAATTGAAGAGCTGACAGCCTATACACAGAATAAAGATAACTATGAATATGTTTTGCTTGAAGATATTCCCGCTCTTTACGGCAAGGCAGAGGACGAGCTTGTCACAACAGACAATGATTTCCATATTCAGATGCCTTGGGGATATTGCGGTAATGAAATTTTTAACGGAGTAAGAAAAGCGGAAGTAGAGGCTGTTCAGACTGAAAAGCTTAATGCCTTTGCTCGTATGTTCGGATTTGCCGCAGATGAAAAAAAGCTTGAAAAGGCATGGAAATACGCTCTTGCGGCACAGCACCACGATGTAACAATATGCGGCTTGCTTGATTTAGCTCGCCGATTTGTTCCCGAATCGCTGAATGCATCATCTGACGCGAAAAAAGAAGCAATCAGGAATATTTCAACACTTTTCGGCAAATCTGACAGCGATTCGTTTCTTGCAATAAATATGCATTCTTTTGCTGTTGATGAGTGGATGAAAATTGACGGTAAACAGTTTTGTGTAAAGCTTCCTGCCTTTACTGCAGCACTTTTAGCTGAAGCAGACAATGAAAATTATAAATATGTATGGAACGAAGAAAAAGGAGAGTTAACTACTCCTTGTTATAAATTTATTCTCACAGATAACGGTATAGCAAGTATCTATGATGTCAAAAACAATCGATTTATAGCGGATAACGGGGAGAACGGACTGTTTACTGCATATGTTGATGAAAAAATGTGCAGCTCTGTCGGAAAGTGGAATGTTGTTGTAACGGAAAACGGTGCTGTTGCAACACAAACGGGTTATATCGGTACTGTAAACTATAAGTTTGAAATGCGTTTTTACGGTGAAAGTGCAAGAATTGATTGTAAAACTCAGTTTGAGCTGCACGGCGAAAAAGTGGGGATAACGGGGAACAAGGCAGGCCTTGAAAAATCTATTACCGTTGACGGACATCTGCATGAGGGAAAAATTTGTCTGAATCTTAATCTCAATCTCGATTCATCAAGACGAATGGTGAGAGATTTACCCTATTCCATATCCGAATGGAGCGGTGACATCAGAGTTGTTGAGGACTATTGGTATAAATCCGACCGTATAATAATTGACGAAAAAGTATCAAAGGAAGAATCCTTCAATAACACAACACAGATTAACGGTATTTATTGGTTTGCATTAGCTGACAGTAAATACGGCTTTGCAGTAATGAACAAGGGCTGTATGGGCGGAGAAATACAAGGCAACCGTTTATCTGTCCCGTTGCTGTATTCAAATATTTATCTTTGCGGTGATAAAATTCTTGAGGGAACATATGATGACGAATTTGCTTTGCTTCCCTTTGAATCAACGATGAGTGATGCTGATTTGCATCGCAAGGCTGTTTCTTATGCCTATAAGCCTGCTGTTGTTTCTCTTGAAAAGGGTGACGGTAAGCTGAAGGAATGTACATTTATTGACTTTAACTCTTGCGGCGGAGAAGTAATCTTAACAAGCATTTATCCCGAAAACTCAAATCTGCTTGCCCGTTTTTGTAATTATTCGGATGATGCTGCAGAGGTTGCACTTAAGAGTTCTTTTGGGACAGTTACCGAAGAAACAGATTTACTTTCTCGGAAAATAAAGGATGTAACCGATGGCAAATTGAATTTCCGTCCGTGGGAAATTAAAACTGTTAAAATAGAATTGTAAATAAACTCAACCGAAACTGTACGCAATAAGTAAAGTTTCGGTTGAATTATTTTATGCTGCCGAATTCAATTCGTCTGTATTGAGTATTGTTTGTGCAGTATCAATCATAGTCTGTGCAAAAATAGCATATCCTTTTTGCGGGTTGTTAAGAAATACATGTGTTACAGCTCCTGCCAGCATACCGTCCTGAATAATAGGTGAACCGCTCATTCCCTGAATAATTCCGCCTGTTGTATTTATCAGCTCTTCATCGGTTATTTTTATTATCATACTCTTATTATTTGTTGAAAAAGGATCGGTTTTTTCAATTTTTATATCATAATATTTTTTTTCACCGTTTACAGTTGTTATTATCTGTGCATCTCCCGTGTGTACCTCGCTTGCGAAAGCTACGGGAACAGCCTGTTCATTGCTCGCTAAAACCGTTATATAACCGTAAACACCGTTATCGCAGTTAAGCTGCAGATTTCCGTATTCCGTATTTCCGAAGGAACCGCTTAATTCTCCCGCACATCCGGATTTTCCCTTAGTTATACCGCACAGATTTGCAGATAACAGAACGCCGCTTGTTGAGGGGACTATTTCTCTGGTGTCGGAATCATATATCCCGTGTCCCAGCGTGGCAAAGCTGCCTGTTGAAATATCAGTATAAGTCAGAGTTCCTATTCCGCACACGCAATCACGCACCCACAAGCCGCCTTTATATTGATTTGTTTCAACTGATTTTTGCGGTTGCAGGGTTGTTGTAAATTGTTGGTTGTCACGCATCAATGTCATTTCCATAGGGGAGCCGTCCGAATCCGCTATTGCCTGTGTCAGCGAATTATTGTCTGTGATGTTTGTCTGATTGACGGACAATAAAACATCTCCGACCTTAATCCCTGCATCTTCAGCGGGAGAAACGCTGCCCTTGTCACTCTCAAAGGTTTCCGTGCCTACAATAAGCACACCGTCTGTTTTCAGCTTTATTCCTACAAGCTCGCCGCCCGGAATAACATAGGAACGCTCCTTTTGTTCTACGGCAACTGTCTTTACGGGGATTGAATTTGCTAATTTAACGGTTGCCGTTATTTCAGTTTCGGCTGTGTTGCTTGTGTTTGCCGTCTGAACTGAAAAAAACTCCGAATCAATGTCGGCAGTAAAAATTTTCCCCAGACAAATTTCTTCATTTGTTATATATAATTTATCGGGAAGAACTATATTGCCGTAAACGGTAAGCCCCATCATAAGCAGAACAAGCAACGATATACATACGCTCATAATTTTCAAAATTTTTCTCAAAAAATCACCTCCGTACACATTTAATTTGAACACACGGACAAAAATTATTAAAGTCAATCGGAGAGTTATTTTGAATGTTTTTCCGTATCTGAATTATTATTCATTTCAATTTACGGTGCTATACAGAAAAATATAAATTTTTTTGTTTTTATGAATATTTTGTGACATTTTTTTATAAAATTTCTTGCATTTATCATATAATTTGTTATAATAAAAAGTAACAAAAATACATCTGAGAAAGGATGATTTCAATGCCCGGATATAAAATGGAATTAACTCCCGAACAGCTTGATATTCTCAACGGCAAAAAGGGAGAAACAATGGCAAAGGTTATGAAAACACTTGTAATGTACGGTGAAACTTTTGGTGCTACCAAAATGGTTCCCGTTACAAGTGAGAAAGGTCATCTTGTAACAAGCTTCGGTATCAGCGTAATGAAGCCCGTTTATGAGCTTATGGATCAGCTTATCGCAGGCGGTGTTGTTTCAAAGCAGAAATTTTCTGTTGACCCCAGACCTCTTGATAAGAATGTTCCCGCAAATTTCCTTGAAAATCTTGTGTTCAATAAATTTATGTATTCAGCACAGGAAAAGTATGATGCACAGCTTGAAAAGGTTGGTCTTCTCAGCAAGTCTGCATATACCTGTACCTGCTATCTTGACGAAGTAGGAAACACACCTAAAAAGGGTGATGTTCTTTCATGGGCAGAGTCCAGTGCTGTTGTTTATGCAAACTCCGTTCTCGGTGCTCGTTGCAACCGTAACTCAGGTATAATTGATATTTTCGGTTCTATTGTTGGCTATGTTCCTTATTTCGGCTTGCTTACCGATGAAGGCAGAAAGGCTACATGGATAGTTGAAGTTAAAACAGAAAAAATTCCCGAGGCTCAGGTACTCGGTTCCGCTATCGGTATGAAGGTAATGGAGGATGTACCTTATGTTATCGGTCTTGATAAGTGGATAGGAAACACACTTGATGATAATGCCAAGGCATATCTCAAGGATTTCGGTGCCGCAACTGCTTCAAACGGTGCTGTAGGTCTTTATCATATAGACGGACTTACTCCCGAAGCTGTTGAATCAGGCAAGGATCTTATTGCAGAAAATGCACAGGTTTATGTTATTGATGATAAAGAGCTTGAAAGAGTTAAGAATAACTATCCCGTTATCTGGAAGGACAAGAATGCAACTCCCAAGCTTTGCTTCATAGGCTGTCCGCATCTTACATATTCACAGCTTATTGAATGGACAGAAAAGGTTGAAGCTTCTCTCAAGAAGTACGGCAACAAGAAGGTTGTTATTCCCACAGTATTTACTGCAGCTCCCGCTGTTGTTGAAAAATTCAACAAAACTCCTTATGCTGCAAGACTTAAGGCAACAGGTGTAGTTCTCAGCTATATTTGTCCTCTTATGTATATGAACAATCCTCTTTGCGGTAAAAAGCCCGTTATTACAAACTCAAACAAATTGAGAACATACACAACATCCCGTTATTACACAAACGCTGAAATTCTTGAACAGATCACAAAGGGGGCTAAATAAAATGAAAACATTTAAAGGACGCGTTGTAGTTCCCGGTACCGTTGCTTCTGCTGAAGCTCTGGTTACAAAGCAGGGATTCAATACTCTTGCAAGCTTCCAGAAGAGCTTGCAGTTCGGTGATAAAACAGCAAAATGCGGTGATCAGAACAATCCCGATTTATATGAAAAGCCTATGTTTAACACAGCTCTTTGTCTTCCTCAGACAATAGGCTCAACAACAGGCGGTATGGTGCTTTACTGTGCAGCTGCAATGGGCAGAACTCCCTCTTGTCTGCTTTTCTCAAAGCCCATAGATTCGCTTGCTGCAGCAGGTGCTATTCTTGCTGATGTATGGACAGATAAGCCTATGCCCACAATTGATAATCTCGGTGAAGAATTCCTTGAAGCAGTAAAAACAGGAGATAAAATCAGAGTTGAGGAGGATGGCGTTGTTGTTATTCTTTAATAACTCGCTGTAAATATTATGTCTAAGTTAACTGAAAACTATAACGGTATTTATTCCTTGATGCTCACTCCCTTTAACGATGACCTTACTGTCGATTACAAGGGATATGAAGAATATGCAGTATGGCAGGCAAATCAGGGTGTAGAACACCTGTTTGCTGTTTGCGGAAGCTCTGAAATGGCAAACCTCAATATCGAAGAAAGAATCAAGCTTGCTGAGCTTACCGTTAAAAATAAAGGCAACACAACTGTTGTTGCAACCGCAAACAATGAGCCCTCATGGTTTGCTCAGGTTGAAGAAGTAAAGAGAATGAGCCAGACAGGTGTTGACGGTCTTGTTTTCACAACAAAGGGCTTCGGCAATGATGAAGACAGACTTGTAACCTATGTCGGTGAACTCAAGCAGTATACTGATTTACCTGTATTTATGTATGAATTCCCCGGTGCACAGCCTCACCTTATAAGCGGTAACGCATACGGCAGACTTGTAAAAGAATGTGGCGTGTACGGTATTAAGGACACAACCTGTTCTGCCGAGCTTATAAAGGATAAGATAGATCAGAAGGGTGACTCCTGTATTATTCAGGCTAATATGCCTTACCTTTTTGAGGCATTCAAGATGGGTGCCCGCGGTGTTATGGCAACTCCCACAGCTTGCGGCGGTGCTTTCTTCCAGCGCTTCTATGAAGCATTTATGAGCGGTGATATGGCACTTGCCGAACAGCGTTACAATGAAATAATCCTTCTTGATAATGCTATTGATAACGGCTTTAACTGCTCTGCAAAATATCTTGTAAATCTTCAGGGTGTAAAATCAATGAAAGCTATTAACCGCGGCGGTCAGAAGCTTTCTCCTGCAAGATTACACAGTCTTGAAGCATTCCACAATTGGTGTGTTGCTAATTCTCTTATGGATTAATAATAACAAAAATACTGTAGCCGTGAAAGGTTACAGTATTTTTTGTTGTTATGAAAAATCCCCGTCCTAATTTTTGGAGACGGGGATTTATTATGGAATTTAAGCAAATCAGATAATTCTTAAAGAAATAACACCGTCAATTTCCTTGATTGTTTCTATAACATCATCGGTAATCTGAGTGTCGGTATCAAAAACAGCATAACCAACGCTTTTCTTGACAGCATTTGCACTGTTATTGAGTGTTATACCGGCTTTTTCTAATGCATCTTTAAGTGCATCTGTGATGTCACCGTTTGAAATTACGGTAAGTCTTATATTGCCGTTTTTATCGGTGATTAATTCGGGGAGGTTAACGGAATTTTTAACATTACCGTCTTTAAGATACATAGCAAGCTGATTAACTGCCATAACTGCACAGTTTTCTTCAGCCTCGGGAGAAGAAGCGCCGAGGTGGGGAAGTGCTGTTACGCCTTCTGCACAGAGAAGCTCGTCTGTTGCAAAGTCGGTTGCATATGCAGCGCACTTGCCGGAAGCTAAAGCTTCGAGCATATCTGCAGAATTAACAAGCTCAGCTCTTGCAAAGTTAAGCACGCGGACACTATCCTTACATTTTGCAAAATTATCCTTGCCGATTATTCCTCTGGTTGCATCTGTTAAGGGGGCATGAAGAGTTATATAATCGCTTAAGTTGAAAATATCATCAAGATTTGCCGTAACGGTAATTCCTGAATCGAGTAAAGCTGCGGTTTTATCGGAAATGAAGGGATCATAACCGACAACCTTCATTCCGAGAGCTTTTGCGGCATTTGCAACGAGAATACCTATTGCACCCAAGCCTACAACACCGAGAGTTTTGCCGAGAATTTCAGGGCCTGCAAAGGAGCTTTTGCCTTTCTCAACAAGCTTTGAAACTTGGTCGCCGTTTCCTTTGAGTGTTTCACACCATTTTGCACCTGCAACAACTTTTCTTGATGTAAGGAAAAGTGCGCAGATAACAAGCTCTTTAACAGCATTTGCATTAGCTCCGGGTGTGTTGAATACACAGATGCCGTTTTCAGTACATTTGTCAATCGGAATATTATTTACACCCGCACCTGCTCTTGCAACAGCAAGAAGGTTTGAGGGTAATTCCATTTCATGCATTGAAGCGGAACGGACAATGATTGCATCGGGATTTTCAACAGAATCAGAGCAAGCAAAAAGATTGCTGTCAAAATTTGAAAGACCTGATGCGGAAATTTTATTGAGAGTGAGAATATTAAACATAAAAATACTCCTTTGATTATGAATTTGCTTTTTCAAAAGCTTTCATAAATTCAACTAATTTTTCAACGCCTTCAAGGGGCATTGCATTGTAAACGGAAGCTCTCATACCGCCTACAGAACGGTGGCCCTTAAGATTTATGAAGCCTGCTTCTGTTGCTTCTTTAACGAATTTTGCATCAAGCTCAGCATCACCTGTAACAAAGGGAATGTTCATAAGAGAACGGTCTTCCTTTGCAACTGTGCTGCTGAACATTTTTGATTCCTCAAAGAAATTGTAAAGAAGCTCAGCCTTTTTGATGTTATTAGCTTTGACTGCTTCAATGCCGCCCATATCCTTTATCCATTCAAGAACAAGCTTGCACATATAGATTGTGAAGCAAGGGGGAGTATTGTAAAGTGAATCGTTGTCAGCGTGGACTTTGTAGTTGAACATTGTGGGAGTGATATCCATTTCGTGACCGAGCATATCCTCTCTTACAATAACAACAGTAAGACCTGCGGGAGCAATATTCTTCTGAGCACCGCCGTATACTACTGCGAACTTTGAAACATCGAGAGGCTCTGAAAGGAAGCAGGAGGAAATATCTGCAATAAGGGGAATATCGCCTGTTTCGGGGATATAGGGGTACTTTGTACCGTAAATTGTGTTGTTCATACAGATATAAACATAGTCTGCTTCCGGATCAATATCATCTTTTGTTACCTTGGGAATGTATGAGTATGTCTTATCTTCAGAGGATGCAATAACTCTTGCATTACCGTATCTTTTGGCTTCCTGATAAGCTTTCTTAGCCCACACACCGGTGATAATATAGTCAGCCTTGTTGTTCTTTGTCATAAAGTTCATAGGGATAGCCGCAAACTGTGAGGATGCACCACCCTGTAAGAAGAGAACCTTATAATTGTCGGGAATGTTCATAATTTCGCGCATAAGCTTTTCTGCATCCTTGATGATTTTATCGAAAACCTTTGAACGATGAGACATTTCCATAACAGACTGTCCGCTGCCTTCGTAATCAAGAAGATCAGCCTGTGCTTTTTTCAAAGCTTCAAGAGGAAGCATTGAGGGCCCTGCGGAAAAATTGTAAACTCTTGCCATAATAAATTATCTCCATTTCTAAAATAATGTATTTGTTAAATCCGTGCAACGCCGCTTGTTTTAGCTGCTTTAGCAACTGCGAGTGCAACGGTGGGGCCTACACGCTCATCAAAAGCGGCAGGAAGTATATATTCAGAAGAAAGCTCTTCGTCTGAAACAAGGGAAGCAATAGCATTTGCTGCAGCAAGCTTCATTTCTTCATTGATTTTTGAGGCTCTCATATCAAGTGCCCCTCTGAATATTCCGGGGAAAGCCAGAACATTGTTTACCTGATTCGGAAAATCGCTTCTGCCTGTTCCGATAACTGCCGCACCTGCTTGTTTTGCAATATCGGGCATTATTTCGGGAACAGGATTTGCCATAGCAAAAACGATAGGGGAGTCTGCCATTGATTTTATCATATCGCCGGTTACGATAGACGGGGCGGAAACACCGACAAAGATGTCTGCTCCGACAAAAGCATCTTCAAGCTTGCCTGTAATAAGAGAATTGTTTGTTATCTGTGCCAACGACAGCTGTGCGGGGTTAAGCTCTGTGTTGTTCCTGTTGAGTATGCCGTTTCTATCGCATACTATAATTTCACCGATACCGAAATTCAGAAGCATTTTTGTGATAGCCGTACCTGCCGCACCTGCACCTGAAATAACAGCCTTACAATTCTTTTTGTCTTTTTTTACAAGCTTTAATGCATTGATTACAGCCGCAGTAACTATAATAGCCGTACCGTGCTGGTCATCGTGAAAAACGGGAATATCGCATATTTCTTTCAGTTTTTCTTCAATTTCAAAGCATCTCGGAGCTGAAATATCTTCAAGATTTATGCCGCCGAAGCTTTTTGAAATAAGAGAAACCGTTTTAACAAACTCGTCGGGATCTTTTGAGTCAACACAAAGGGGAATAGCATCAACACCTGCAAATTCTTTAAAAAGGATACATTTACCTTCCATTACAGGCATACCTGCAAGAGGACCGATATCACCTAATCCTAAAACTGCAGTACCGTCTGTAATGACTGCAACGGTATTCCATCTGCGGGTGAGATTGTAGCTTTCCTGAGGATTTTTCTGAATCTCAAGACAAGCCTGTGCAACACCGGGAGTATAAGCCAGGGACAAATCTTCTTTAGTTTTAACTGACACTCTTGATTTTATTTCAAGCTTGCCTTTTAATTTTTTGTGTAATTCAAGTGATTCATTCTTTATATCCATAGCTTAGTGCTCTTCCCAATCCTTTGCTCTTTCAACTGCCCGCTTCCAGCCGTTGTAGAGTACATTTCTGTCTTCTGCTGACATTTTCGGGGTAAATATTTTTGATACTTCTCTGATATTTTCAATTTCGCTCTTATCTGACCATAAGCCGATTGCAAGACCTGCAAGATAAGCGGCACCCAAAGCGGTAGTTTCAACGCATTTCGGTCTGTTTACCAGGGTGTTGGTTATATCAGACTGGAACTGCATCATAATATTACTTACGCTTGCACCGCCGTCAACACGAAGCTCAGATAAATCTATACCGGAATCGGCTTTCATTGCTTCAAGCAAATCAGTCATCTGATAGGCAATAGATTCAAGAACTGCACGGCAGATATGCTTCTTGTTTGTTCCTCTTGTCATACCCACGATGCAGGCTCTTGCATACATATCCCAATAGGGGGCACCTAAGCCTGTAAAAGCGGGGACAAGATATATTCCGTTTGCATTTTCAACACTTTCTGCATATCGGTCACAGTCGGGAGCTGTTTTTATGATACCGAGCTCATCACGAAGCCACTGTATGACTGAGCCGGCATTGAAAGCAGAGCCTTCGATACAGTATTCAACCTCATTTCCGATACCCCAGGCGATACCTGTTACAAGATTATTTTTAGATGAAACTCTTTTTTTGCCTGTATTCATAAGAAGGAAACAGCCTGTGCCGTAGGTATTTTTTGCCTGACCGGGCTTGAAGCAAGCCTGACCGAAGAGGGCTGCCTGCTGGTCACCTATAGCAGCACAGATAGGAATACCCGTAAGAGCTTCTATACCGGGAATTGAGGGAGCAACAGTACCGTAAACCTCACTTGATGAGGCAACGCGGGGAAGAATATTCATCGGTATGCCGAGCTTTTCGCAAAGATATTCGTCCCAGCAAAGTCTGTCAACATCAAAGAGCATTGTTCTTGATGCATTTGAATAGTCTGTTACATGAACTGCACCGTTTGTGAGATTCCAGATAAGCCAAGTGTCGATTGTGCCGAAGAGCAGATTTCCGTCTTGGGCAAGCTGCTTTGCCCCTTCAACATTATCAAGAATCCATTTTATTTTTGTTGCTGAAAAATAAGCATCTATAATAAGACCTGTGTGCTCTTTGATGTAATCGCCCAAGCCGTCTTTTTTCAGCTGTTCACACATTGCAGCAGTTCTTCTGCATTGCCATACAATAGCATTATAAACAGGTTTACCTGTTCTCTTGTCCCAGAGAACGGTGGTTTCTCTCTGATTGGTAATGCCGATGGCTGCAATTTCTTTTGCTTCAATCTGTCCGTTTATTAAGGCTTCTGCGATTGAGCGCAACTGACTTTTTAAGATTTCTTCAGGATCATGCTCAACCCAGCCTGCTTTAGGATAAATCTGCGGATATTCTAACTGTGCCTTTGAAACAATTTCACCCTGACGGTTAAAAACAATTGTTCTTGAACTTGTTGTTCCCTGATCGAGGGAAAGAATGTACTTGTTCATAAAATTCCGCTCCTATTTTTTAATTATTTATTATATTAAACCTTTAAATTAAGATTGTCAAGAAAATAACAAAAAAAATGATTTACAATAATAGTAAAGTTTAGTATAATGAATTTATTAAAATCAATTCGGAGTTTTTTTGTATGAATATTAATTCTTTTATGCCGGTAAAAGTTATTTCGGAAGAGAATTGTGTTATAAACAGCAGTAAAATTTTCAAAAATTTCGGTAAGAGATGTCTCGTTGTGACGGGCGGAAGCTCTGCCGAAAAAAGCGGTGCACTTTCGGATTGCTTGCAGGCACTGGACAAAGAAAATATTACTTATACGGTTTTTTCGGGTGTAGAACCCAATCCGTCAACAAAAACCTGTTATAATGCAGGTGTAAAAGCAAGGGAAACGGATGCGGAGTTTATAGTCGGTATCGGCGGCGGTTCGCCTCTTGATGCGGCTAAGGCTGTTGCAATTTTTGCTGCAAATCCCGATTTTCAGCACGATTCAGTATATGTAAGAGCTGTACCGAGTGCGCATCTGCCGCTCATTTTAATCGGAACAACAGCAGGAACGGGAAGCGAGGTTACGGGTGTCAGCGTGCTGACTAATTCCGATACCGGACTAAAAAAGAGTATTTCCGGTGCAGACTGTTATGCCGAGATTTCTTTTTGTGACTACAGATATACCTGTTCCGTGCCGAAGGCTGTTACGGTTTCAACTGCTCTTGATGCTTTTGCCCACGCTGTTGAGGCATATCTTGCATCCTCTGCAAATGAGCTTACTTTTGTGTATTCGGAAAAAGCCATTTCTCTGCTGAAGGATTTTATTCTTAATATAAACACCTTTGACGGTACTCTCACAGATAAGGAAAGAGAACAGCTTTATATGGCTTCTCTTTTTGCGGGTTTTGCTATAAATATAAGCGGAACGGATTTTCCGCATACGCTGGGATATTATCTTACCGAAAACCATAATATTCCTCACGGCAGAGCCTGTGCGACTTTTATGCCTTGTCTGCTTGAAAGAGCAAAAAAATATTGCCCCGAAAGACTCGGAGCAATAGAGAATATTCTGGATTGCAATTCAGAGAAGCTTACTGAAATAATAAAGCAGGCTGCTGATGTAAACATAAAGCTTACCGAAGCACAGGCACAGCAAATCAGCGCGCGTTGGAAAAACGGAGTGAAGAATTTTGACCGCTCACCCGGTGGATTTACTTTTATTGATTGTGTTGAAGCTCTGAAGGCTCTCTAAAACTTCATTCCTGTTTGAGAATTTACAATATTGTTAAATACTGCAATCATTGAATTTGATATGAATTTATCCATATGCATACTTCCGAAAAACCATCTCTCATAGCTTGCCTGAACTGAAAGCTCATCAAAATATGCCCCCAATGCTGTAGTTCTTGCAGATGTGTTTTTTGAAATCAGGAGAAAATCACGGATTTTTGCAGGCGGCTCGTGAGTTACAATATAATCTACCTTGAATTCATATCTTTCGAGATTGTTAACACCGTTCAGCATTTCCTGTTTTGTCGGTAATTCGTACTGGTGTGTTAAGTCTTCTTCATTCTTATAGTCTATTTCAGGGCTTTCTCCGCCGCCCATAGTAAAGATAATTTTTTTATCAATTTCGTATATTTCACCGCGCATAAGATGTATAACATTATCGGTAATTTTTCTTACTCTGCCGCCTCGCCAGAATGTTACGGGGATTTTTTCCAGAAGCTCAAAGTTTTCATGTGTTCCGTCAATAAAGCAGATAGTATAATTCCTTTTTGACAGCTTCTCGAGAAATTTCTTTTCTTTTTTACTTTCATCCCACAAAAAACCAAAATCACCGCACACAATAAGCGTATCTCCGCTTTTTAATTGTTTCAATGCGAATTTACTCAATCTTTCTTTGTCACCGTGAGTATCACCTGTGAAATAAATCATTAAAAAACCTCCGTGTTGGTGATATTTATGAACTTATTATATAATACAACATTATAATGGGGTTTGTCTATGAAAAAATTTATTATTTTTGTTATTTCTGTCATAATTTTGTTTTCATCATTAAGCTTTAGTTCAAATGCTGCATTTACTTCTGCTGTCGATATTGATTCAAATATAGCTTATCTTATCAGCCTTGATGACGACGGGACTGTTATTTATGACAAAAATTCAACATTGAAAGCCGAGCCTGCATCTTTGACAAAGATAGTGACGGCTATACTTGTAATTGAAAATTGCTCTGACTATGAGGCTGTTGTTACGGCACCGAGCTATGCTATAAGACTGCTTGACGGCACAAACAGTTCAACTGCGGGAATTTTAGTCGGAGAACAGCTTACTGTAAGACAGCTTCTGTATTGCTTGCTTGTATATAGTGCAAATGATGCAGCAAATGTACTTGCTGATTATATCGGCGGCGGCAATATAGATACTTTTATCGGTATGATGAATGACTTTGTACTTAAGCTCGGCTGTACGGATACTCATTTTACAAATGCTCACGGCTTATTTGATGAAAATCATTATTCTACTGCAAAGGATCTTGCTGTTATTTACCGTTACTGTCTGGAAAACAGCTTTTTTTCGGAAATAGCAAGCACTTCCTATTATAAAATAGAGCCAACAAACAAATATACCCAAACTCGTCACCTTAACAGTACAAATAAAATGTTCAGTCCGGGTATTTCTGATTATTACTATAAGTATCTGAAAAACGGTAAAACAGGTACTAACAACAGCTGGAACAGATGCTTTATATCATCTGCTTCAAAAGACGGTTACAGCTATTTATGCGTTATTCTTGATGCTCCTATGTATGATGCCGATAATGACGGTGTTGATGAAAATATGTCCTTTATGGACACAAAAACACTTTATAACTGGACCTTTGAGCATATAAGATTGAGAACCGTTGCAAATACATCGACTTATGTTACCGAGGTCAGCGTTAATCTTTCCAATGAATATGATTATGTCAGTCTTGTTCCTGCAAACGAAGTGAATGCTCTTGTTCCTACAGGAGTGGATGAGAGAGGCGTTTATATTGAAGTCTTGACGGAGCTTACTGCATCTTCGGTTAATGCTCCGGTAAAAAAGGGCGATGTGTTAGGAAAGGCAGTTATTAAATATGCTGATGAGGTTGTTGCGGAGGTTGACCTGGTTGCTGCTTTTGATGTGTCTTTGAGCACGCTAAAATATATCGGTAATCTTATTTTAACTCTGATGAAATCAACGGCATTCAAAATTGTTTTAGCTTTTGTAGTGGTGATTGTATTACCTGCGTGTATTATGCTTTTTGTTGTGATTCCCTCAAAAAGAAGAAAAAAGAAATCGCAGATAAGAATAGTTAATGTAAACGATATCGAAAATAACAAAAAAAGAAAAAAATAAATTAGGAGATAAATGTTATGAATCCCAAAATTAAGTATTCAATGCTTACAGCATTAGCGGCTGCTCTGGCAACAGTACCCGTAAAAGCCTTGCTTTATAAGCCCGAAAAGGTAAACGGGACACCTTTTCCCGAAGAAAATGTTGATTTAGAGCGATACAGGAAAAACTTATCTGATGCAATAAAAATAAAGACTATTGCAGAAAAGGATCCTGAGCTTACAAACTGGGCACCGTTTGAGGAATTCCATACATTCCTCAAGGAGCGTTATCCTCTGATTCACGAAAAGCTTGAATTGACAGTTCTTGCAAAAGGCAGTCTGCTTTATCGCTGGAAGGGTACTGATTCTTCACTCGATCCTATTGCCCTGCTTTCTCATCAGGATGTTGTTCCTATTTCGGAAGGAACAGAAAACGATTGGATTAATCCTCCCTTCAGCGGTTTTGATGACGGTGAATTTATCTGGGGCAGAGGTGCTCTTGATATGAAAAATCATCTTATTGCTGTTATGGAAAGTGTTGAAACCTTGCTTCAGGAAGGCTTCACTCCCGTAAGAGATGTGTATATCTGTCTCGGTCACAACGAAGAGGTTATGTCCTCTGACTCATCGGGTGCAATAGTAATGTGTAACTATTTCCTCGAAAAAGGCATAAAGCTTGATTGTGTTATAGACGAGGGAGGTGCAATACTGCCTGTAAATGTAAAGGGTGTTATCAATAAAAATCTTGCAGGAATAGGTGTTGCCGAAAAGGGCTATGTTGATGTTGAGGTAGCCGTAAATGCAAAAGGCGGTCATTCCTCACAGGCTCCCAATCATACAGCTCTCGGGCATCTTGCCGATGTTATAAAGGACATTGAAAACAATCAGTTCAAGGCATCTCTTTCTCCGATGATGATGGAGCTTTTTGATAAAATCGGCCGTAATGTCTCTTATCCTGCAAGACTTATAACCTGTAATATAAAACTGTTAAAGCCCTTACTTACCAAGGTTATGACATTTATTCCTCCTGCTGCAAGTATGATAAGAACAACAACGGGTGTTACAATGGCAAGCGGCAGTCCCGCTCCCAATGTTTTGCCGCAGAGAGCAACAATAAATGTCAATTTCAGAACATATCCGGGGCAGACCGTTGATGATGTTGTTGCACATCTCAGAAAGGTTATAAAGAATAAAAATGTTGAAATAAATGTAAAGCCGGGCTGGAAGAATCCTTCAAAGTTTTCTCCCACAGATTCAAGATGCTTCAAGGCACTTGAGGAAATCTGCTACAGAATGAATAATGATACCATAGTTGCTCCCTATCTTGTAATGGGCGGAACGGATGCCTGTCATTATGAACCTGTTTGCGATAATATTTACAGATATTCTCCCTTTATGGTAGATACAGCTTTGCTGCTTACAACACACGGAACTAATGAGAGAATTCCTGTTGCAACATTGAAAGACGGTGTTGCATTCTTCAAGCGTTACATCAAAATTGTTTCAGCTGAATAACAAAAAAAATAACTTCCGGATTCACAAAAAAATGATCCGGAAGTTATTTTTATACCCCGCTATGCCGAAGACAGCTAATAATAACCTGCTGAGTTAGCAGGTGGTGTCCTCCCATCCGGTTCACGCTCCCTTCGTCCGACTTAAGGTCGGGAGGTCTGCAATCCGCAGACGGAGTAATCAGGACTCCGTTAATAAAAGTGTTGGGTTAATATTGGCTGTCCGTTTATCGCACAAAGCAGGGATAAAATCAATAATTTTTATTCTTCTTCAAAATCGAAAAGATCGGCAAGGCGTTCTTCAAAAATTTCACCTATTTCATTGAATTCTTCTTCGTTTTCGATAGGCTCAAGAATTGTTTCGCCGTTTTCTTCAATAACGCGAAGAATTATAAGCTCACCGCTTTCATCAAGCATATCCTCACTGAAGGTGGGAATCATTGCGATGTATCTTTTGCCGTCATCTGTTTCAATTCTGTCAAGTTCTTCAAATTCATGCTCAACACCGTCGTCATCAACAACGGTTATGATATCGGGATTGTATTCGTCCATTGTATTTTCTCCTTTTTGTTATGTTGATATTTTAGCCTTTTTTTGAGAAGATGTCAACACATCAATGAGAAAATTCGGCTTTCCATATGAAATTGAATTTTTCCTGTGCTTCCAGTTTGTTGATACCGTCCTTCTGTGAGAAGTCGTCTTTCTTTTCGTATGAGTCATTAACACCGAACCAGGGCTCAATGCATACATAGGGAGCACCGGGCTTTGCCCATATGCCGAGATAAGGAGAATTGCCCATATCAAATTTTACTGTTCTCGGATGATTGTCACTTTTCAGGGTAATACACTGTGATTTGATTGAATTAAGAATAAGTGCATCTTCTGCAAAAATATCTTTTGTTATTGTAATTTCTTTTTCGTTGTTAAGCACAGGCACGGTGTCGGGTAAACGCAAGGCTTCCGTAAGATGTATTTTTTCTGTTGACAGAGTTTCGTTTTCATCAAAAACAAGCTTGTCGCCTATTTCACAGTTAAATCCGGGATGTGCACCCAATGAGAAATACATAACCCTGTCATTTTTATTTATAACCGTGTGTGTTACAGTCAATGTTTTTCCTTTAACAGTATATGTTACAATAAGGTCAAAATGATACGGATAAATCTGTATTGTTTCTTCGTTGTCGGAGAAAATCATACTGAGTGTATTTTCTTCCTGTGAAAGAAGCTTCCAGTCATAATTTCTTGCAAAGCCGTGCTTGTTGATTTTGTAGTTCTTGCCGTCAAGCGTGTAGGTATCGTCTATCAGTCTTCCGATAATAGGGAAGAGAATAGGGGACTGACCGTACCAGATATTTGTGTCGCCCTGCCAGAGATATTCGAATGAAGCGTCTTTTGAATATACGCTGGTAAGCTCACAGCCGTGTAGCTTTACACCTACTTTTAGATGTTCGTTTTCAATATAGTAAACCATAATAAATTGTTTCCTTTCCGTTTGCTTTGATTTTTGTATTGGGAGATTTTTATTTATTGTATATAGACACTGCAGTTTCGCAGTTATCATATTCTTTGAATGTTACTTTCACAACCTCATTGTGAGAGGTGGGGATGTTTTTGCCGACATAATCTGCTTTGATCGGCAGTTCTCTGTGTCCACGGTCAATCAATGCAGCAAATTGTATACAGGCAGGCCGTCCGAGTGAAAAGAGGGTATCAATAGCGGCTCTGACAGTTCTTCCTGTATACAGAACATCGTCTGTAAGAATGACTTTTTTGCCTGTGATATCAAACGGGACATCGGTTGAATTTATTATCGGATTTTCTCCGTCGATGATAATATCATCTCTGTAAAGAGTTATATCCAGTGAGCCTACGGGAATTTGTACGCCTTCGGTGTCCAGAATATTGTTTCTGATTTTTTCGGCAATAAAAACACCTCTGCGTTGGATACCTATTATACACAGGTTGTCCGTGCCTCTGTTTTTTTCAATTATTTCAAATGAAATACGCCGTAAGGCTCTCTCTATTGCCGGAGAATCCAACAGTTGTGATTTGAATACCAAAAATTCATCTCCTTACACTAAATTCTTATTTTAATTATAACATTCACACTTGACAGTGTAAACAATTTAAGAATAAAAAAAGAGAATTTGTCGATTTAAGACAAATTCTCTGTATGTGTTTTATGCAATATTAAAATTTTAACTTTATCAGAGCATATATACACCGGATTCAAGTATAACAAATTCATTTGTTCCGACACGAAGATATTTATATACAGGCTCATCAAATTCCTTATATTCGTCAACGGAATAATCGCTGAGTTTTACGCGTTTTATTTTACAGGAA
This sequence comes from Clostridia bacterium, assembly GCA_017517135.1. Taxonomy (GTDB): domain Bacteria; phylum Bacillota; class Clostridia; order Oscillospirales; family Acutalibacteraceae; genus RUG806. The sequence continues at coordinate 13,739 of JAFXAK010000021.1, read as the reverse complement.
TCCTGATTGCATACATATAAATAACCGTCATATTCTTCAATTGCTACGGGATTTGAAAATGTTGTTGAATTATCTCCGCCTATTCTCATAACAACTCTGTTCTGAAGAAGTGAATATTTGATTATAAGATTTTTAGACGGAACAACGCTCCATATATAGTTGTTGTCTATAGCAACATCTCTTGCAGGTGCATCACGGTAGGTAAGATCACCTGTTCTTAAAAGCTGCCCTCTGTCATCAAAGACACCCATTTCACCCGAAGAATATATAATAAATGTCTGTCCGTTCCACAGCTTTGCGGTATCGCAGGAAACATAGTCTCCGAGCTGCTTTGCTATAGGCTCAAAGGATGCCCCGAACTTTGTCAGCAGATAGGCATTTTTTGTTACTGTAGCAATTTTATTGGTGGATATATCAAAGCTGTAAAAGGAAACCTTTACTGAATTGTTTTCAAGATTTTCTTTCAGGACAAACAAAATTCCGGCAGGGAAGGATATTAAATCAACTATATCAAGACTGACTATTTTCAGCATAGTTTTCACCAATTACCATCATTGTTTTTTATTTTGTAGGATAAGGTCATCAAGGAGTCACTCAGATGCACATTTGCTACGCATACATCGGGGTATTTCCTGTGAATGTCATAATGTGAAAAGTTCCAGAAGCTTCTGATGCCGAGCCTGATAAGCTCATCCACCATTTCGGGTGCTTTATCGGCGGGCAGACACAAAACTGCCATATCAGGCTTTGCTTCATTGCAAAAGGCTTCGATTTCATCGTCACCCTTTATCGGCAAATCACGGATTTTCATTCCCTTGAACAGGGGATCGCAATCGAAAATAGCCACAAGCTTGAAGCCTTTATCTTCAAAGGAAAGCTGGCTTGCAACGGCTCGTCCGAGATTACCTGCACCGATAAGTATTGCTGTTTTTATTTCATTCAAACCGAGAATTTCCGACATTTCATTTTTTAACTGCTCAACCTGGTAACCGTATCCTTGCTGTCCGAAGCCGCCGAAGCAGTTAAAATCCTGTCGTATCTGTGAGGCAGTTACGCCCATTATTGATGCTAATTCTTTTGATGAAACTCTTATTACACCCTTTGAGTGCAAATCACATAAAAATCTGTAATACCGAGGTAATCTTGATATTACCGAAGCGGATATTTCTTTGGAGTTTTTCATGTCTTTTCCTGCTTATTCAATAATCTGAGTAAGTTTGTTCATTACATATTCTGCAAATTCGCTGCAGGTTGCACCTGTTTCTCTGCCGGTGATTTTTATTGCAGCTTCTTCAAACATACAAATATCAAGTGCTTTATCAAGAGCTTCGCTTTCCTTTATGTAGCCTATGTGAGAAAGCAGCATTGCCGAAGCTCTGAGCATTGAGCAAGGATCAGCATACTGACCTCTGCCTTCGCTTACCATTCTGGGTGCAGAACCGTGGATAGCTTCAAACATAGCATATCTCTTACCGATATTTGCACTTCCTGCAGTACCTACACCGCCCTGGAATTCTGCAGCTTCGTCTGTGATGATATCACCGTAAAGATTGGGAAGAATGAAAACCTTGAAATCAGTTCTTCTTTTTTTGTCTATAAGCTTTGCCGTGCAGATATCAATATACCATTCATCTGTAATGATTTCGGGGTATTCTTCACCGATTTCCTTGCAAAGCTTTAAGAATTTACCGTCTGTTGTTTTGATTACATTTGCTTTTTGAATGATGGAAACTCTTTCTTTTTTATTTGCTCTTGCATAGTTATAAGCAAGACGGGCAATTCTCTGTGTGCCTTCAGTTGTAGTAACAACAAAGTCCATAGCAAGATCATCTGTAACATTTATGCCACATGAGCCTACTGCATATGCACCCTCTGTGTTTTCTCTGAAGAATGTCCAGTCAATGCCTTCCTCGGGGATTCTTACAGGTCTTACATTTGCAAAAAGGTCAAGAGCTTTTCTCATTGCAACATTTGCACTTTCAATATTAGGTCTGCCGTCACCTGCCTGAGGAGTTGTTGTGGGGCCTTTAAGGATAACATGACATTCCTTTAACTGTGCCATAACATCGTCAGGAATAGGCTGCATTTTTGCAATTCTGTTTTCAATTGTAAGGCCTTCAATGTTGCGGAATTCCACTTTTCCTGCTTCAACATCCTTTTTGAGAAGGAATTTCAATACCTTTGCGGATTCCTCGGTGATAACGGGACCTATGCCGTCACCGCCGCAGACACCGATGATGATTTTGTCGAGCTTATCGTATTCAACAAAATCCTTTGTTTCCTTTATTCTGTCATTTCTCTCAAGCTGAGTGCGGAGAAGTTTTTCGTATGCTTCAAGAGCATTTTTTATATTTGCTTCGTACATAATTATCCTCCTTTTTTATTTGGAAGCCGTGTAGTTGAGAAGACCGCCGTGAACAAGAATGTTTCTTGCTCTTTCCGAGAAATCGGCTTCAAGCTCATAGGTTTCATTTGTTGTTGTATTTTCAAGGACTGCCTTTGTTCCGTGTTTAACGGTGTCAAGGATATTAACAAGCTTTAATCCGTCACCCTGTGAAATCTTGTCATAATCATCTGCATTTGCGAAAGTAAGAGGCAGAATACCTGAGTTGATAAGATTTGCTTTGTGCATTCTTGCGAAAGATTTTGCAACAACAGCTCTTATGCCGAGGTAAAGGGGAACGAGTGCCGCATGCTCTCTTGAGGAGCCCTGACCGTAGTTGGCACCGCCTATAATGATACCTGAGCCTGCCTTGAGACATCTTTCGGGGAATGTTTCATCGCATACACCGAAGCAGAATTTGGAAAGGTGCGGTACATTTGAACGGTAGGGAAGTATCTTTGCACCTGCAGGCATAATGTGGTCGGTTGTTATATTATCACCGACTTTAAGGATTGCAGTAGAAGAGATTGTTTCTTCAAGTGCTTTGCCTACGGGAACGGATTTGATATTGGGACCGTAGCAGATTTCTCTGCTTGGCGCTTCTTCGGGAGAATCGGGCATAAGCACCATATTGTCGTTTACAAGGAAAGAGGCGGGCATATGAATTTCGGGCATTTTGCCGAGAGTCTGAGGATTGGTAAGAACACCGCTTATTGCAGAAGCTGCGGCAACCTCGGGACTTACAAGGAAAACACCTGCATCTGCAGTACCTGAACGGCCCTCAAAGTTTCTGTTGAAGGTTCTCAGTGAAATACCCTTTGAGTTGGGGGACTGTCCCATACCGATACAGGGACCGCATGCACTTTCAAGGATTCTTGCACCTGCCGCAATCATATCTGCAAGAGCACCGTTGAGTGAAAGCATTGTAAGTACCTGCTTTGAGCCGGGAGCTATAGAAAGGCTTACATTGGGAGCTACCGTTTTGCCTTTAAGTATTGCGGCAACCTTGAGCATATCAAAAAGAGAAGAGTTTGTGCAGGAGCCTATGCAAACCTGATCAATTTTTATCTGACCGATTTCGTCTACAGCTTTAACTCTGTCGGGCATATGAGGCATTGCAGCAAGAGGAACGAGAGAGGAAAGGTCAATATTGATTTCTTCATCGTAAACAGCATCTTCGTCTGCACTTAATTCAACGAATACATCTTCTCTGCCCTGAGCCTTAAGGAAAGCACGAGTGATTTCGTCGGAGGGAAAGATTGATGTTGTTGCACCAAGCTCTGCACCCATATTGGTGATAGTTGCTCTCTCTGGAACGGAAAGTGTTTTTACTCCCTCTCCGCAGTATTCAACTATTTTGCCAACACCGCCTTTAACGGACATAATTCTCAGAACCTCAAGGATTATGTCTTTAGCGGCAACCCAATCATTTAATTTGCCTGTGAGATTTACTTTAACAATTTTCGGCATCGGGATATAATATGTGCCGCCGCCCATTGCAACAGCAACATCGAGTCCGCCGGCACCCATTGCGAGCATACCTATACCGCCGCCTGTGGGGGTGTGACTGTCTGAGCCCAATAAGGTTTTTCCGGGGATACCGAAGCGTTCAAGATGAACCTGATGACAGATTCCGTTACCGGGACGGGAAAATCTTATTCCGCGTTTCTGCGCAACAGACTGTATAAATCTGTGGTCGTCGGCATTTTCAAAGCCGTTCTGTAATGTATTGTGGTCAATGTACGCTACGGACAATTCGGTTTTTACTCTGTCTATATTCATAGCTTCAAACTGAAGATATGCCATAGTACCCGTTGCGTCCTGAGTGAGTGTCTGATCTATTCTGAGGCCTATCTCTGTTCCGGGAATCATTTCACCGCTGACGAGATGGGCTTTAATTATTTTTTGTGCAAGTGTATAACCCATTCTTTTCACCTTCTGAATTTTTAGTACACTATATTTTAATACTTATACAAGATATTGTCAATTAAGTTTTAATAAAATTTGTGCATTAATTTTACGGATAATGTAAAAAATATCTGTGAAGTTTTAATTTACGGGGTATTTTCTTATGGATAACAATTTTAATAAATTTTTTGTAAACAGAGAAAATTTTACGGTACAGACAAATGCAGACAATGATATACAGGATAACGAAGAGGGGAATAATTCGGAATTAACGGACGGCTGTGTAAAAATCAGGAATAACGGCCGTTTTTATTACTGTATGACAATAATAGGACAGATTGAAGGACACTATATTTTACCCTCGCAGAATAAAACAACAAAATATGAGCATGTTATTCCGAAGCTTGTTGCAATTGAGGAAAATGAGCAGATTGACGGTCTGCTGCTCATTCTTAATACCGTAGGCGGTGATATTGAAGCAGGTCTTGCTATAGCAGAGCTTATTGCGGGAATGAAAAAGCCGAGTGTTTCGCTTGTTCTCGGCGGCGGACATTCTATAGGTGTACCTTTGGCTGTTGCTGCAAAAAAGTCTCTTATTGCAAAATCTGCAACTATGACGGTACATCCCGTAAGAATAAACGGACTTGTTTTAGGTGTGGAGCAGTCATTCGAGTATTTCAGAAATATGCAGGAAAGAATAGTTCGTTTTGTTAGCGATAATTCAAATATTTCACCTGATAAATTTCGTGAGCTTATGCTTACAACGGGAGAACTTGTGCAGGATCTCGGAACTGTTCTCAACGGCGATGATGCAGTCAGTGCAGGACTTATTGATACGGTAGGCACACTCGCTGATGCTATATCTCTGCTTGACACGATGTGCTCACAAAAAGATAACTGAGTGTTGATTTTTTTTTCTTTTAGTGCTAAAATATTATATCAATAAATTAATATCGGGAGATAATAAAATTGGCAGCTAACTCAAAAAAAACTTCTACTAAAAAGAAAACGGCTTCGTCTAAAGCTAAGAAAAAATCAAAGAAATCAAATCAGCAGATAACACTCGGTGAGGTTCTCAGAAAACAGGAGGTTAAATCAAGCTTAACCTTTGTGGGAGGACTTTTGCTTCTTATTATCGCATTGTTCTCGGGGGATGAAAATTCTCTGTGGAACACAATACACACCTTCTATTTTGCCGTATTCGGTGTCTGCGGATTTTATATTCCGTTTGCCGTACTTTTTTTAGGTGTTGTGACTGTACTTAACAAGCAGCAGAAAATTCATTATGTAAAGCTGTTTGAGCTTTTTGTGCTTCTGGTCACGGTATGCGGACTTATCCATATCAACAAGTCTGCCGATGCCGAAATGACCTTCGGTGAAAATATTGAAAATATTTATTCTTCTGTTATGGCACATGAACAGTCGGCGTTTTCGTCCGGCGGCGTTTTGGGTGCTGTTTTCGGAGGAGCGCTTTTCCATCTCGGCAAATCCAGAATTATAGCAAATATTATCTGTTTTATGTGCTTCTTTGCCGATATTATGTTCTTATTCGGTATCACATTGTTCAAGCTTCTTTCCAAAATGGAAAAGCCTGCTAAAATTGTGGGTGAATATACGGAGGATGCTATTGAAAAAACAAAGGATACCTATGAAAAGAAAAAAAGAGAAATTGCCGATAACCGTGCACAACGGGTAAAGTCCAAAAAAGACGATGTTGATCCTTCAAAAATAATGGATGATTTTTATAATTCAAGCGATGCTCCTGCAGTAAGCGAGGTTGATGCCGAGGATGAAAAAGCGGTTACCTCTCTTTTTGATATTCCGAGCAATGCAGGTGCGGGTAAAAATATAAGGGTTGTTAAAAGAAGCGAGCCGAAAGAACAAAAACAGGAAGAAAAGCCTCAGAATCTTTTTTCAATTTTCGATAATGTTGTTGAGAATGTAAACGAGCCTGAAGCAGAGGTTTATGCGGATACATATACACAACCCGTTGCAGAACAAAAGCCCGAAAAGCTCGCACCTCTCGATGAAAAGGAAAAAGAAGAGCTCAACAATACTCTTGATTCCGCTTTGCTTGAACCCGTTGAAAAGGAATATGTATTACCTCCGCTTGACTGTCTTAACAGACCGAAGCCCAATGAATCAGGCTTTAACGAAAGAGAGCTCAGAGCTAACGGTGAAAAGCTGATAGCTGCTCTTAACAGCTTCAATGTTAATGCAAGTATCGTTGATGTTGTACCCGGTCCTACCGTAACAAGATATGAATTATCCCCCGCACCCGGTGTGAAAATCAGCAAGTTTGTGGGACTTGCAGATGACCTTGCTTTGCATATGGCAGCTCCCGCAGGTCTTCGTATTGAAGCACCTATTCCCAATAAAGCCGCAATAGGCATAGAAATACCGAATAAAAACAAAACAACCGTAACATTCAGAGAAATAATTGATACCGATAAATACAGAAATGCAAAAAGCAAGCTTACCGTTGCACTCGGTAAGGATATTTCGGGTGAGCCCGTTTATTCAGACCTTACAAAAATGCCGCATCTGCTTGTTGCGGGTACCACAGGCTCGGGTAAATCAGTATGTCTTAACACAATGATTGTAAGTCTGCTTTACAATGCCACACCCGATGAGGTAAAAATATTGCTTATAGATCCCAAGCAGGTTGAATTTGTACCTTATAACGGTCTTCCGCATCTTCTTGTTCCCGTTGTTTCCGATCCCCGAAAAGCATCGGGTGCATTGGGCTGGGCGGTAACAGAAATGCTTTCGCGTTATAAAACACTCAATGCAAACGGTGTAAGAGATATAGGTGCTTATAACAGTCTTTGCGAAGAGAGAGAAGACCTTGTAAAGATGCCGCATATCGTTATATTTATCGACGAGCTTGCAGACCTTATGACAGTAGCTCCCGCAGAGGTTGAAGATTCCATTCAGCGCCTTGCACAGATGGCTCGTGCGGCAGGCATGCATCTTGTCATTGCAACTCAGCGTCCTTCTGTTGATGTTATCACAGGTGTTATCAAGGCTAACATTCCCAGCCGTATTGCGCTTACCGTTAAATCACAGATTGACTCAAGAACAATTATTGATTCAGCGGGTGCAGAAAAGCTTATGGGTTACGGTGATATGCTTTATTATCCCGTAGGTCTCCCCAAGCCTATACGAGTTCAGGGCAGTTATCTGGCAGATAAAGAAATTGAAAATGTTGTATCCTTCATAAGAGCAAACGGAACAACAAATTATGACGATAATGTACAGCAGGAAATTGACCGTCAGGCTGCAACGGAAAAGAAAAAATCATCTGATGATTCTTCTGCAGGTTCAGCGGTTGATGCAAATGATGAGCTTCTTGTAAGAGCAATAGAGCTGCTCGTGGGAACTCCCGAAAAAGCATCTATTTCCGCATTGCAAAGACATTTAGGACTTGGTTTTGCAAAGGCGGGCAGAATTATGGATACTCTTGAGCAGAAGGGTATAGTTGGTCCTCACGAAGGCAGTAAGCCCCGTAAGGTATTGATAACAAAGGCTCAATGGTATGAAATGAATGCACTCTCAGGGGAGAGTACAGCGAATGCAAACACAGACACAGCGGAGGAATTTTCCTCTTTTGACGAAACGGAAGAATAAATTATGTTTTTACCGATAACTAAAGAAGAAATGCTTGAACGGGGTTGGGATGAGGTTGACTTTGTGTATGTAAACGGAGATGCATATGTTGACCATCCGAGCTTCGGTGCGGCAATTATTACAAGAGTGCTTGAAAATGCAGGCTTTACCGTTGCATTTTTAAGTCAGCCCGATTGGAGAACAGCGGCAGATTTTATGCGCTTCGGCAGACCGAGATTAGGTTTCTTTGTTTCCTCGGGAAACATCGATTCTATGGTAGCACATTATACCGTTGCTAAGAAAAGACGAAGCACGGATGCTTATTCTCCGGGCGGTAAAACAGGAAAAAGACCTGACAGAGCCGTTGAGGTTTACTGTAAAAAAATCAGAGAAGCCTATGGGGATATTCCCATCATCATAGGCGGTCTTGAAGCATCTTTGAGACGCTTTGCACACTATGATTATTGGGATGACAGTGTGCATCCTTCTATTCTTGTGTCATCAGGTGCTGACCTGCTTTCTTTCGGTATGGGAGAAAATCAGACAATAGAAATAGCAGAGAGACTGAGAAACGGTGAAAATATCTCTGAAATGAGGGACATAAAGGGCACCTGTTATCTTTGCGATACCGTGGATACTCCCTATGTGGGTGTTGAATGTCCGTCTTATCAGAATGTTTGCGAAAATAAGAGGGAATATGCCATTGCAGCCCGTATTCAACAGGATGAGCAGGACTTTTTCAGAGGCAAGCTTATCAAACAGAAGCACGGCAAAAAAATGCTTGTACAGAATGTTCCTATGCCGCCGCTTACTACTGCTGAACTTGATGAAGTATACAGCTTACCTTATATGCGAAATTATCATCTTGTGTATGAAGCTGAAGGCGGAGTGCCGGGAATTGAAGAGGTAAAATTTTCTATAACTCACAACAGAGGCTGCTTCGGTGCCTGTAATTTCTGTTCTATTGCTTTTCATCAGGGCAGATATATTGCAACAAGAAGCAAGGAATCTCTCATTGAAGAAGCCAAATTGTTGACAAAAATGCCTGATTTTAAAGGATATATACACGATGTCGGCGGGCCTACCGCTAATTTCCGTATGCCGTCGTGTGTCGGACAGGAAGAAAGAGGCTTGTGCAAAGGCAAAAAATGTTTAGCCCCCACACCTTGTAAAAATCTTGTTGCAGACCACAGCGAATACCTTGAAATATTAAGGGAAATGAGAAGTCTTCCGTCTGTAAAAAAAGTGTTTATCCGTTCTGGTCTGCGTTTTGACTATATACTCCAAGATAAAAATGATGAATTTTTCAAGGAGCTTGTAAAGCATCACATCAGCGGTCAGCTAAAGCTTGCTCCCGAGCATTGCTCTGCGGTTGTGCTTGATAAAATGGGTAAACCGCACATAGAAAGCTATGTAAAATTTGCAAAGAAGTATTTTTCCTATACGAAAAGCATCGGTAAAGAGCAGTATATTGTTCCTTATCTTATGTCCTCACACCCCGGCTCTACTCTTGATGATGCTATTGAGCTTGCACTTTTTATAAAGCAGCAGAAGCTTCATCCCGAGCAGGTACAGGATTTTTATCCCACTCCCGGTACAATATCAACAGCAATGTTTTACACAGAGCTTGATCCGTATACACTTGAAAAGGTTTATGTTGCAAAAACATCAAAGGATAAGTCAATGCAAAGAGCATTGATGCGTTATTTTGCACCCGAAAGCCGCGACCTTGTTCTTGAAGCACTTAAAAAGGCAAAAAGATTTGATCTTATAGGCAACTCTGAAAACTGTCTGATAAAGGGAAATTCCGTGCCTGTATATAAAACAAAAAACAAAGCTGATGCTAAATATAATTCATCTAAAGGGAAAAATTATGGCAAAACGAAAAGAAAAAAAATATAGACCTATATCTCTTATTTCTGTTGTGATAACTGCAATTCTTGTTATCATATATGCATTGAACGGTTCGCCTACATTTGAAAGACTCAAAGAAGCGAAAAATGATGATTACCCGATGACTGTTACATTTATTGATGTCGGTCAGGGAGATTGCTCACTCATTGAGTGCGGTGATACGGTTATTCTGATTGACGGCGGTGAGTCGGAATATGCAGGAACAGTTAATTCATATCTTGCCCTTAAAGGCATTTCGGAAATTGACTGTTATATCTTCACGCATCCCCATTCCGACCATATCGGTGCAGTACCGGGTATAATGCGCGTCAATGATGTAAACGGGGTTATGATGACAACCTTTTCCGAAATAAATATTCCCACAACCAATACATATGAAAAGCTGCTTGATGCAGTTTTGGAAGAGGACTGTGATGTTTTGTATGTAAGTGCGGGAGATACATATACATTCGGAGAGCTTACACTCGATATTCTTTCTCCGTCCGCGCAGACCGATGAATATAATGATATGTCCGTTGTTGTAAAGGTTACCTATGAGGATACATCCTTCTTGTTTACGGGTGATGCCACTCAGACCGTTGAAAAAGAAATGTTAAGTAAATTTGATTTAAGTGCTGATGTTCTTAAAGTCGGTCATCACGGCAGTTATACCTCAACAAGTGAAGAATTTTTATCTGCGGTTTCTCCTTTGCTTGCCGTAATCTCCTGCGGAGAGGATAATTCCTACGGACATCCGCATAAGGATGTTACGGATTTGCTTGATTCCCACGGTATAAGCGTCAGCAGAACCGATAAGCAGGGAAATATTGTTGTTTACAGCAACGGAAAAAATATTTATGTTAACGGTACCGAAGAATGAAATATACAGTTGAACGGATAGAAGACAATATCGCTGTTTTAGAGGATGAACAGGGGAGCTTTGTTGAAATTTCAGCGTCCTTGTTGCCCGAAAACACAAAAAGCGGAAATGTTTTGCTGTTTGAAAATGAAAGGTATAGTTTAATCAATGCTGTTGATGAAGAACGGCAGAAAAGGATTCTGGATAAATATCAGAAACTTTTTAATAAAAATAAAAATAATTTTTGATTTTTTTATTGACAATTGATTATTACCTTGCTATAATAATCAGCGTTGCATATAACAAATGCGAGAGTGGCGGAATCGGCAGACGCGCACGTTTGAGGGGCGTGTGGTAATCCCGTATGGGTTCAAGTCCCATCTCTCGCACCATATTGAGTATTCATAAGGGATTTGACCTGTGAATACTCAATTTTTTTTTGCTTAAAATAGAGGTTTGTATATAGTTTGATATAGTTTTTATGTATCGTCGCATTCCTTTCGGAGTGCGACTTTTTTTAATATATAGGAAATTGCTCGCGAAGTGAGCAATTTAGCTTATATCAAGAAACACCTTTCCCCCAAGAGTGGGGGCAGGGGGTTGATAAATCGTAAGATTTTTTCTTATTTTGGTTATATTCATACGGGTTTTAGAGCTGTGCCTAACAAGTGGAATTTGTATGTACAAATTCAATGCTTGCAGAGGCTTAAACCGCATATTTTTTATGTTTTTCAGTTGGCATAATTTTAATCCTTTCAAAAGACATCTCCTACTTTTGAGATAATAAGTGTGTAAAAACAGATTTAGTTTGCAATATATGTGTAAATATATGCAAATTATTCAAGTATTATTGAATCTTTTTAGAACAGAAGGTATAATTACAACTGTAGCTACAGGGAGGTGTTTCTATTGAAAATAAGATTAAATATCAATGATGCCGATTACGAAAAAATTGAAAAAGAACTGCACGAACACGGGATAGAAACTGATGATGCAGCGGATTTGATTTTAAGTAAAGTAAACGGTTTTGCTGAAAAACTAATTGTAAAAGATAAAGCAACAAACGAGCGGGTTGTTTTATCTTGTGATGATATTGTTTCACTTGAATCTTACGGGCACTTAATTGATGTCCGAACAAAAGACAACATTTATTATGTAAACGAAAGACTGTATAAGATTTTTGAACAACTTGATAAAATGAAATTTTTACGTATAAGCAACAGTGTAATAATTTCAAAAAATCAGATTAAGAAAATTTCACCGACACTTTCAATGAAGTTTATCCTGACTTTATCGGATAATAGCCGTGTTGATGTAACACGAACTTACTATCAGTCTTTCAAAGAATCTATCGGTATTTAACAAAGGGGGTAAAACTATGAATTTAGCTTTATATATCGCGATAGTAACAGCTATAGTATTGTTTTTATGTTTAATCGTATTTATCTATTTTCAAATCTATAAAAAAAATATCAATAAAGCTTTGACTGATAATACAAGTAAGCCTAAGCGTATGATTGAACCCTATAAAATTGTTTTTGTATTGGTTATATTCTTAGTGTCTCTTGGTATCACATTTACAAGTGTTGCAGGTTTTATGTATTCAAAGGACTATTTTGAATACGAAAAAAACACCACCGAAAATATGTCAGGTCGCACGGTATATGTTGATTACAGCTTCAAAAATGTTAATTTACATCGTGTTAATTCAGCAGATACAGAAAGAATTGAGCAGATTATTACACAAAAATATCCGGGCAGAAACATTGATATTATTCCTGTATACACTTTTTCTTCAGGCATATATCTTGAAAACAAAAAAGTGAATGTATATGCAATACCTAAAGAATTCTGTTCTTTCTTGGGTTTATCAGAAATGCAAAATGATACTGCTTATTTTTATAATGAAGAAATCAGTCAGGCAAATTTTGAAATCTGCGTAACAAAAATTGTTGAAAACGGATTTGTATCGGACAAACTCGAAAAACTGACTTTTGAAGCAAAAAGCGGAGTTTCTGATAAATCTCTTGTTTCAATAATTGAAAAGGAAAATATGACACCAAGTATGAGAGAAGACCCGATATGCTTTGTTTCATTGGATTCATTTTACAAAATGGCTTCTATAATGCTTGAAACAGATATTAATAGTGAAGTATATTTAGATAAATATAGCGAGCTTATAACTCTTAAAGGTATCTACATTTGCTGTGACAGATTGAGTCTCGTTAATTCCGTATCTTCAACATTAGTTCAGCAAAACTACAATGCACACACACCAATAGACACCTTTGGAAGCTTTGAAAAAGTTTTACCAAACATTTTCTTAGCGTTTATACTTTCTTCTGCTGGGCTTGTACTGATATCATCTGTAAATATTTATCTTACAATCCGAACAGTAAAACGAATTAAAAATAAAGACGACTAACATTTCACAACTGCTCTCCCCGTGAGGGCAGTGTGTATGATTTTTTTATAAATCCCATATGAACACTCGCACCAACAAAAAAGGACTTGCGAATGAGTTGTACGCTTAAGGACACTAACTTAATAGTACGAGCATTGCGATGAGTCAAAGAGTAGAGAGAAGAGTTTAACACTTTTCTCTCAGACTGCTGACAAAGTCCATTCCAAAAAGGAGTGGGCTTTTTTTCTGTACAAAAGCCAAGAAAAATGGTATAATAGAAGCAGAAAAAGGGTGATAAAAATGTTTAACGAAACAAGAAATCAGCAGTTAAAATATGAATTGGTAATGATAGAAAATTTAGTACCTGAAAATCATTTATTAAGAAAAATAGATAAAGTAATAGATTTCAGCTTTATCAATGAAATATGCAAGCCGTATTACTGTTTAGATAACGGAAGACCAGCGATAGAACCTGAAGTGCTCTTCAGAATGCTTTTCATCGGATATCTTTACGGAATAAGAAGTGAAAGAAGATTAGTAGAGGAAGTAAAGGTTAATGTAGCATATCGTTGGTTTTTAGGATACACACTTGAAGATAAAATACCTGATGTAAGTGTAATCTGGCAGAACAGAATAAGAAGATTTAACGGAACAGACATACCGCAACAGATATTTGACAACAT
>JAFXAK010000020.1 GCA_017517135.1 Clostridia bacterium | reverse complement strand
TGATTATATCATAATCATTCGCTCTTGTCAAGCACTTTTTTTGATTTTTTTCGGACTTTTTTCGCAACTCCCGTTGCTCCTTTTTGTCCGCTTGCCCTCAACCTCTTCGCTCACGCTCTCGTCGAGTGCTTGCATATATTAGCACAACTTTTATATGTTGTCAACACCTTTTTTCGACTTTTTTCAATCTTTTTTAACGCTTTTTAAAACGCTTCCGGGTGTATCAGAACTACCCTTGTCGATATCACTATTTTTAAGTTCAGAGAGTGCTTTTTTTATATCAAAATTCAACACTTTGCCGTCTTTTGCTATGTCAAGCAGCGGAACTAAAACAAATTCCCTTTCAGCCATTCTCGGATGCGGCAGAATAAGCTCGTCTGTATTTATATACATATCATTATATAATAATACATCTATATCAATAATTCTGGGACCGTTTTTTATCATTCTCACTCTGCCCATACCTGCCTCTATTCCGAGACACACCCCCAGAAGCGCCTGCGGGGAAAGACTTGTTTTTACACAAAGGCAGGCATTGACAAAATCAGGCTGATTTTCAACTCCCCAGGGCTTTGTTATATAATAAGAAGACACACTCTCGACCTTAATTCCCGGAACAAGCCCGAGTGCGGCTACGGCATCGTCAAGATTCTGCTTGGCCTCGCCCATATTGGAGCCTAATGCAAGATACGCTGTTTCAGTCATTTCTGTTTCTCCTTATATTTACTGCAACAAAGCCGAAATCGCATTTCATCGGAGCCTCAGGCTTTCTGAGTGTAACCTCCACACTTTGCACCCTGCTGAAATTCTGAAGCACCGTATCGCATACAACCTGTGCTGCTTTTTCTATCAGATCATATTTTTCAGCTGTAAAGGCGGGGATTATCTTTTTTATCATCTGCGAATAGCTTACGGTATCGTCAACATTATCTGTTTTACAGGGAACAGACAAATCAACATCCGCAACAATATCCAGTATAAAATTCTGACCGTCGGCCTTTTCCTCGGGATTGACACCGTGGAAGGCAAATACCTTTAAGTCCTTTATAATTATTTTATCCATTATATACACCTCTGAAACAACATTTTAACATATTATATTCCTATATTCAACAAAATTATTCTTGACATAATATGCATATATATAATAGTATAAATATATATACATTATATAGTGCCTGATTCTGTCCTGCAAAACAATACTCACAGGACAACATGTGTTATTTTCGGCACCCGTCAAAACCGTTTGCAAAAACGGGTGTTCTGAACATAAATTCAACAAAAACGGAGGAATGCGATGCAAAAACGAAAAGACAGAAAATTTTGTATCACGGCAAATGATACACATAACAGCATAATTTTTACTAAAACAAAAAGTCATCAGCTTGATTGTTATGACTGAAATAAAAAAAACACGAGGCATATTTAATGAATAAAAAAAATGTAAAGAAGGGCGTGGGACGGGCAAGGCTTACTGTTTTTCTCCTGCGTTCAATTGTAAAGATACCTGCCGTGCGTGCACTTAAATACCACGATAACGGTGAAATAAAAATAAAAGAACAACCCTATCTGGTTTTTGCAAACCACAGCGATACAATGGACCCTGTATACATAGTAAAAACACTTAAAAGATATGTCCGCTTTGTTATGAGCGACCATGTTATGCGTTCGGGACTTGTGGGTAAAATTTATAATTTCCTCGACTGTCCTATCGTTTTCGAAAGAGAAAAAGGCACAGATGTTTTATTCAATGACATTGTTGCAAACATCAAGGCAGGCGTAAATGTTGCGATGTATCCCGAGGGAAGCCTCACAAGTACAGGTGAAACGCAGTTCATTTCAAAGCGAAATGCAACTCTTGTAAAAGAATGTGACTGTACCTTTGTTACATTCCGCACCAAAGGCGGATACTTCAAGAAACCCCGTTGGGTAAAGAATCCCAGAAAAGGTCCTATCTTCACAGATGTTGTTCACATCTACTCAAAAGAAGACATCAGAAAAATGACAGAGGATGAAATTTATCAGCACATTATCGAGGATTTGTATGTCAACGCTTACGATGAGCAAAGAAAAAATCCCTATGAATATATCTGCGAGGATCCTGCGGAAAGTGCCGAAATAATACTCTACGGCTGTCCGAAATGCAAGAGCATAGGAAAGCTTAAAACAAAGGGTGATAAAATTTTCTGTCCGTGCTCCTTTGAGGCAAGGGTTGATAATTACGGCTTCTGGCACAGCGATGACCTTCCCTTTGACAATATTGTTGAGTGGGATAAGTTCCAGAAGGAGCTTCTCAGAAATGTTATTGAAGAGAAAAAAGGTACAGCCGAGCTTATATTTGAAGACGATAATCAGCTCATTTCTGAGGTACAGAATGCCGATTCAACTCTGCTGAGTGAAAACGCAAAGCTTCAGCTTTTTGCAGACAAAATTCTTATCACAACCGAAAAAGATATATACACAATCCCCATAGAGTATATACAATCGGTAAAAACCTCTGCAAAAATGAACATACTTCTTGTTTCAAAAGAGCATTATTTTGAAATAAAGAGTCCCGTTCCCCGTTCAGCAACAAAATACATTGTTGCAACCCGTTGTCTTCAAAATAAAGAAAACAAATAACAACTGCATACAAAAAAAATCAGAGGTAACACGAAAAATCGTGCTACCTCTTTTTTTACCTCTCACAGCATTACCTGTGAGAGGATTTTATTATTTGGAGAAATCCCAATGGTCAACACCGCAAGCACAGTACTGATATTCAGTCTGTCTGAGAATTCTGCGGATGATGTTAAGGATTGTGTGGATAAGAGAAACAATTGCATTTGTGCTGTGACAGTTACACTTGCAGTTAGTTCCGTCTGTTCCGTTTTCAAAGTCTGCGAAATCACCGAGGATACCGCCGACAAGAGTTACTAACTTGTCAATAATCGGTCTTTCATCTTCCTTGAAGATGTCGAGAATTGCGATCCATGAATCGTAGTAGTTATCATAAACCACATCAACACCCTGCTTGAGGCCGTAGAAGATGTAATAGATTGTTGCCATAGCACCGCTTGTTGCGGGTTTCACACCAAGTCCCTGAAGAACAAGGGAAATGAAGCTTCTTACGCTGTCTGCTGCTTCTTCGTTATCTGTATTGCTTACAAGAAGTGCTGCAATAGCATCTGCATTTTCTGCAGTTGCAAGGAAGTCAACAGCAAGACGGAGAAGAATTGTTACCATATCCTTAAGCTGCTCGTCGTTAGCATAAACCATTGTGTAGTAGGTTTCGCCGTTTGCAGACTGATATGTGATAACCTTACCCATTGTGAGCTCTGCAACAGCATCAACGATAAGAGCTTCAACTTCCATATTGGTTGATTCTCCGATCATATCAGCAAGCATCTGAGCGAGGTATTCAAAGTTATAGTCAGCAAGGTCAACGCCGAGGAGAGACATAAGGTCAGCTTCACCGAGAGCAGGTTCAAGTGCCATAAGAACAGTATCAACTGTGTTGATGATGTTCTTTACGGATGTGTCAAGACCGTTTGAGTTAATGAAATAGATGATAGCGGGAAGCATTGCAAAGATTTCATTAACGGGATCAAGCATTATTACATCAATTCTGTCAAGAAGCGCGTCAAGGATTGCACCAATCTTTGCATCATCCTCAAGAGCATAGAACTCGTCGGGAGTGAGCATTGTGCAGCCGAGTGCTTCAAACAGAGGAATAATACCGTAAGCATAACCCTCTGAGCCGGGGATTGTGATCTGCTCTGAGCCGTCATCGCATGAGTAGAAGAATGTGAGGTCTTCGCCGCAGAGAAGAACATCAAGGAGAGGAACGATGGGAGCAAGGATTTCCTTGAGAGCAGCAACGAAGGATTCTCTGTTGCCGTCTTCAACGGTTACTTCCATTGTTGCCCATTCACCCATAGAGGTGCCGATAGCATTATCAAGAATAGCGATTGCCATATCACCGATTTCAGCATAGTCACCCAACATATCTGTGAGATTCTTGAAGAAGTCAAGAATTGAATCTGCTGTTGCCTGAGTATAAAGGTCACCGTTGAGATAAGAGTCAATAAGGTCTTCAACGCTCTTAATCTGATAGCCGTTGATTTCAAGTCCAAGCAAAGCAATAATCTTTGTTGTGAAGTCAACAAGGTTATCTGCAATATACTGAGCCATTTCTTCTGTCCAGATTTCGTCATAAGCCTGACCGTATGCAACGGAAGAATCAATGGGAGTAAAGATTTCATCGGTATCAGCATATTCTGTGTAGAGCCAGCTGAAGTCCTGCATAGCCTTAGCAGCATTGATGTTAAGAACATTTATGATTGCATTATAAGCATCTGCACCTAACCAACCGCTGAGAACTCCTGCATTTCTGGGATCCTCGAATGCATCAACAACGAAGGAGATAATGCAGGTGATCATATCAGCTCTTGTTTCTTCTTCGGAATAGGTCATATAGTAAGCAAGCTTACCGTTAGCGGATTCGTACTTCACAACCTGACCGATATAGAATGTAGCAAGGAAGTCCTGAGTATAATCGGGGAAGTACAGAGCGAGAAGGTCTTCGAGAAGAACAAACAGATCATAGAAATCGAAGTCAGTGATATCTGCACCGCCAAGATCAATAAGATCAGCGATATTGAGTTCAACACCGAAGGGCTTGAGAGCATCGATAAGGCTGTTTACGGGAACAAGGAGATTATTTACAACAACCTTGAGACCGTCTGCATTTACAAAGTAAATGAAGTTAGCAAGCTTATCAAGCATTGAAGTGAGAGTACCGTCTGTGCTCTGATTTGCAAGATCGCCGCAGATATCATAGAGCCAATCTGTTACAGCTGTGAATACATCTCTTACTGCCTGTTCCATATTGAGTTCGCCGTTTACATAATATTCGTCAGCGGACTTGATTGCGGACTTGCCGTTGAGATATGTGCCGTCTGTGCCGCGCATTGTTGCGCTTACACCTTCAAGAAGAGGAACGATAGCATTATCGTAGCCTTCGCCGCCTGTGATTGTTACAAGAACTTCATTTGTTGTGCCGTTGAAGAATGTGTAATCTTCACCGAAGAGCAGCCAAGCAAGAAGTCTGTATGCAGGCTGGAGAGCTGTTACAAAGCCGTTAATAAATGCTTCTCTCTTTGCATCATTTGTTGCAGCGGAGTCAATGCCCCAATCCTTTGTGCACTTAACAACGGTCTTACCGTTTGCATCTGTTGTAATTTCACAGTAACCGAACCAATCTGCAAGGCCTTCAGCACCGAGAATAGCGCCTGCACCTGCAACAAACTGTTCGTAGTCAACAAGAAGCTCAACTACCATTTCAATGAGGCTGTTGAGGATAGAATCCTGATAAAGTCCGCCTGAAATTGCATCGTCAAGAATCTTGCCGAGAGAGGACTCGCTGCCGCGAGCTGCCTTTGTGATAGCATCAACAAGCTCATCAAGAATTGTATCAAGCTCTTCTGCTGTTGCTTTATTCCAGTTATTCTGATACTGAGTATAAATTGTATAAGCATCGCCTGTACGCTCGGGAAGATTGTCGTTATAAAGCTTGGAAAGAGCATCTTCGCCTTCATACATATATGCCCAGTTCATTTCTCTGTAGGTGAATTCTTCTGATGCACCGAGAATAAGATTCTTGACTGCATAATATGTTTCTTCACCGAGAAGGTCTGAGAAGAGTTCTGCATTGATGTTGAATGCATCAAGAGCAAAGCTAAGAAGGATTGTGAGCATTACATCAGCTGCATTTTCTTCAGTGTATGCAACCTTGTAAGCATCTCTGCCGCTTGCTGAATCGAATGCTGTGGGCTCACCAACATAGAGGTTCTTGAGAACATATGCCATTTCATCATTAACTGTGAAGCCGAGATTATCCTTGAGGATTGCAAGAATTGTATCAACAGTGATATCGGATACATCGAAGCCTGCAAGGTCTGTGAGCATTGCACCGATTGAGAATTCACCGATTAAGGGATTAAGACATTCAACAACTGCATTGACGGGAGCAAGAAGGTTTGTGACAGAAGCCTTAAGACCTTCTGCATTGATAAAGTAGAATACATTGGGAAGAAGCTCGAATACTTCTTCTACGGGATTTGCACTGATATCGTCAACGAGCTTGAGAGCTGCATCAAGGATTGATTCAACCGCTGCGCCTACATCATAGCCATCAGCTGTCTTGAATGCTGATGCGGGCTGCATTGTGCATCCGAGAGCTTCAAGGATGGGTACAAGACCGTAAGCATAGCCCTGACCGCCGTTGATTGTGATAAGCACTTCGTTAGTTGTGCCGTTGAGGAGCTCATACTTTTCACCGAAGAAGAGCCAGGAAAGGAGCTTGTTAGCGGGTTTAAGAACTTCCTTGATACCTGCTACAAATACAGCCTTCTTGTCTGCAGCTTCGTCTACGCCCCAATTCTTTGTGCATACATATTTACCGTCTGCATTGAGTTCGCACATACCGAACCATGTAGCGATATCTGCATCAAGCACTGCACCTGCTGCTTCATAGATAGCTTCATCAAGGCTTGCAAGAGCGTTTACGATAAGCTCTACAACAGAATTAAGAACTGCATCTGAGTAAACATTGTCATTGAGAAGTCCGTTTACGAGTGTTGCAATATTTTCGCCTTCTTCAAGAGTTGAATCGAGAACAAGTGCGAGAACTTCGTCGAGTGCGTCGTAAACAAGTGCTGCTGTTTCTTCATCCCAGTCAGTTGTGTAACCGAGATAATCGATTGTCTGCTCGGGGAAGCCGTCATTGTTGAGCTTATCAAGGTCACCGTCATACATATATGCCCAGTTGATATCAACAAAGTTGATTGTAAGACCTTTAAGAAGAGCTGCAACTGCAGTATAGGTTTCTTTACCGAGAAGATTTGAGAAGAGCTCGGGATTGAGATTGAACAGATCGAGAGCGATACTGAGAATAAGAGTAAGAACATCGCCTTCATAGCCTGTTACATCAAGTCTGTATGCCTTGTTGCCGTTTGCTGCGGTAAATTCTGTAAGATTACCTACATAGAGGTCACAGATGATGTTGATCATTTCGGGAGAAATGTTAACACCGTTATCAATAGCAAGACCGAGAAGAGTTTCTGTTGAAAGGTTTGTGATATCAAAGCCGATAAGGTCCTGAAGGAGTGTGTTTACAAGAACACCGCCTGTGAGGTCAGAAACCATTTCAAGAATTGTGTTAAGAGGAGCAAGAAGATTGTTTACACTTGAAACAAGACCGTTTGCATTGATGAAGTAAACAAGATTGGGAATAAGCTTGAATGCTTCTTCAACGGGATTTGCAGCAACAGCGTCAACAACTGAGAGAACTGCATCGAGAATATCCTCTACTGCATTACCAACATTGTATGTCTTTGTAGCTGCATCATAGTAAGCATCTGCGGGCTGCATTGTGCAACCGAGAGCTTCAAGGATGGGAGCGATGCCGTATGCATATCCCTGTCCGCCTGTGATAGTGATTATATCATTATATATATATTCACCGTCTTCATTTGTTTCGCTGCCTGTGAAGAACTTGTAATCATCACCGAAGAAGAGCCAAGCGAGGAGCTGATTTGCGGGAGCAAGAACTTCCTTGATGCCTGCTACGAAGATATCCTTCTTGTCTGCTTCGGCTGCTGCATCAACGCCCCATGTCTCTGTGCATTCGTACTTGCCTGTTTCTTCGTTGAGTTCGCACATTGTAAACCATTCAGCAATATTTGTGTTGATAACAACATCTACTGTATCGCGAAGTGTTTCGTCAAGACCTGCGATAAGATTTACAAGAGCTTCAACAACTGTGTTGAGGATTTCGTCTGTGTATACATTGTCTGTAAGTACACCGTTGATAAGAGTTGCGAGAGTTTCGCCCTCTTCGAGAACCTCGGGAAGAACAAGATTGAGGATGTCATCAAGAGCATCATATACTGTAGCTGCTGTTTCCTCAGTCCAGTCTGTTGTGTAGCCGAGGTATACAACTGACTGCTCGGGAAGTGTGAGTGAGAACAGGTCTGAGCTTTCAAACATATAGCCCCAATCGGGTGAGGTGTATTCATATTCAACACCTGTGATGATTTCAACAAGGATTGAATAAAGGTCTGCAATGAAATCTTCACCTGTAAGCTCAGCGAGCTTGCCGAAAATAACATCGCCGTTTGTGTACTGAGCGTCCTTAGCAGGCTGAGTGAGACACTCAAGAAGACCTGTAATAAGGATTGTTATTGCATCTGCTGCAGTAACTGTTGTTGCGTAGATTGTGCCTACTGCTGTGTTTTCAACCTTTTCGATACCTGAGCAAAGGCCCTTAAGACCGATTTTAACAAGACCGCTTGTTGCAAGGTTGGAGCCGAAATAGGTATCAGCAAGAGTGAGAACATCTGAAAGTCTGAGATTGTTGATGTCGATTGCATAATATACGAAATCGAAATCGTCCTTCATATAAATACCGTGAATGAGGTATTCAAGAATAACATCAATATTGAGAGTACCGTAATTAAGAACTTCAGAAGCAATTACGGAAAGAAGACCGTTGATATCCACATTAAGGATAGGTCTTACGGTATCCACAAGAACCCATACAGGCATAAGCAGATTGTGGAGGAATGTTGAAAGACCGTTGCTTTCGATAAAGTAGAATACATCGGGAATAA
This sequence comes from Clostridia bacterium, assembly GCA_017517135.1. Taxonomy (GTDB): domain Bacteria; phylum Bacillota; class Clostridia; order Oscillospirales; family Acutalibacteraceae; genus RUG806. The sequence continues at coordinate 29,420 of JAFXAK010000020.1, read as the reverse complement.
GCTCAAGAAGCTGAGCTATCATATCGTCGGAAGAAGTGAGGGTATAGAACCAATCAAGCAGAGCATGCAGCATATTGTTAAAGCTGCCCATTGCATCTGCATTGAAATCTGCCTGTGTGGGAATATTTTCAACTCCGAGCATTGTGAGAAGAAGACCGAAGGTTGTGTCATAGGTTTCATAGCCCTTAACAGTGATAAGGTCTTCAAATGCTGAAATATCTTCACCTGCAAAGAGGAACTTAATAAGCATTTCCGCACTGCCGAGAAGTCTTGAAAGAATGTTGATGAAGGTATATCCGTCACCGTCAACCAAAGGCATTCTGTTGAAGAACCAGGAAATTGTGCCGTCTTCGTTTGCTACACCTTCGATACCGAAGTTGTTTACATAGGAAAGAGAGTCAGCTCTGATAACCTCTGCATCCTCTGCCCATGTTCCTTCGGGATAGAGATAACCGAATGCGTTGAACCAGGAGCTTATGTCAACACCAACCTGATTTGCAACGATATCAAGAATTACACCGCTGGGAGAATCACCGAGACCGCAGAGCATTTCAACAAGAGCTGTGATGTTGGCATTTGTAAACAGACCGTTTACCTTATCCTGAAGGAATCCGCCGAGGTCATCAATTTCCATACCGGTCATTTCCAGAACAGAAGCTGCAATTTCATCAATATTATCAACAAGATAATTTGCATCATCCTGTGTCCAGTCGTTACCGTAGTTGAGGTAAACTATGGACATATTGTTTGCACCAACAATGCCGTTGTAGTTCCAGTCACCCTGCTCAATCCAATCCATTTCCTCAAGGTCGTATGTGGTGGGATTGAGAAGCTCAATGACAGCGGCAAGAACACCCTTGGGATTACCGATAAGCTGAGAAACAACTCTGTCAACAACTGCCTTTACAGTGGGATCCATATCGGAGCCGAGAAGAGCTGTAAGGAGGCTGTTTCCGTTTTCATCGGGAACAAGTGCACCGATAATATAATCAAGGAACCAGTACATAAGGTCGCCCTTGTTAGCAACAAGGTTTACGGAGCCGTCTGCACGGGTGGTCCAATCGGAGCAGAAGATGATTTCCTGCTGCTTGATGGGAGGAAGCTCAATATCAAGACCTAACATAGGAACAACAAACTCAAGAACCTCATTGAAATTTGTGATTTCAAAGCCGAGAAGGTCATACAGGTCGAGCATATCGCCGATATCAAGAGACAAATCAAACTTGAGCATATCGTTGATAAGACCTTCGATATTAACCCAACCGAGGATTGTTGCGAGTGTACCTGAGTTCGAGCTATCGATTTCAAGCTCGAAAGCCAGATTAAGGTCGAGAACAAGGTTATCAATAATTTCCTGAACGCTATCCATTGACAACCAGTATACAAGATTGGGAAGAATTGTAAGAATAGAATCAAGAGGAGCATCAAGAATCTGGTCTACTCTCTTGAGAAGTGTGCCGAAAATAGCATTAACTATATCGTCAGCACCGCATGTGGGCTTGAGAGTGGGAATATTCTCAACACCGAGCACCTGGAAGAGAGGTACTATAAGGTCAGCATAAAGGTTAAGAGGCTGAATTCCGAGAACGATATCACCGTATGCAGCAACATCGGATACGGAAAGAAAACTGTACTTAACCGTTTTCATAATTGCATAAGCTGTATTTGATGCAGATTCCGAATAAGATGCACCTGCAAGAAGTGACTGAAGAAGAGGAAGAATGGGATCAAGCACACAAGCTATTGCATCAAGGAATGAATCCTGATCGTATACGCCCCAAGCAAACTCAAGTACCTTTGTTTCGTCAACATTGAGTGTTTCGGGATCGTCTTCACAAACAAGTGCCGACCAATCTCTGCCTGCAGCCTTAAGAGCAACATAAATCTCTGAATCCTTACCGTAGAAGGAGGGGTTAGAAATTGCAAGTGAATCAGCAAGTGTTGTGGGATAGATATACAGACCTAAATCTGCAAATGCCTGATATAAGTATCTCTGATACTGCTTGCCGTTGTATTTTGCATCGTCAATGAAAAGGTTAGCCTTACTTGAGCCCTCAAGGTCAGAACTCAGGGTTCCAACATCAATTGCCGCATTTGCACCGGCAATATCAGGCTCAACAGGGGGATCGGAAAGGTTGGAAATTGCACCGATAAGCTCTGTGTTAATAAGCTCAACAAGCATGGGATAAACAGCACCAACGAGAGTGTTGAGCATATCGTCTGTGTAGAGCATTTCGGCAAGCATCTGATTTACATAGGTTTTAAGATCAGTTGCTTCTTCTGTTTCTTTGTCAATAAAGCCTGCAATAGCACCGAAGTCACGGGAGATGATGAAGTTATCAATCTTTTTAACGGTGTCAACAAGAAGCTCCTCGTCAACATAGTAGTTATCATCAGCACCGTCTCTTGCGATATCATTGGGATAGCCAATCTGTTCTTCTACCTTGATGGGATTACCGTTTTCATCCTCACCGTCAACCTCTATAGTCTGGTCGCCGGCATAACGGATTGCATAGAAGCCGTCTGCACCAACGAAGGTAAAGTCCTCATTGAAGAAAGACTTACCGTTTGTTGTTGAGAATGCATGGTATCTGTCAAGAAGAGTCTGCACCATTGAGTGCTTGTTGACATAATCGCTTGAAAGCCAGTTTGTGCCTTCTCTGTTACCGCCTGTTACATAATCGTAAAGGTCGTAGTTATAATGAGAAAGAGTTGACTTGATAGCTGCAAAATTATCAAAGTTAACAGTTGTTACACCGCTGTAAACCATAACGGTATCAAGGTCAGCCTCTGCTCTGGTAACAAGCTCTGCCTTTATAGCTGCATAGCCTGCAGACTTTGAATTTTCAATAAGAGTCTGAAGAAGATAATCAGAGCCGCCATAGTTGATTGTGAAAATCTTATCAGCGATTGTATAGCTGTCGTACTTATCAACGATTTCGTTATACTTAGCTCGGAGCTCGCCGAGACGGGCTTCTGTATCCTCGTAGATATTCATCAGCTGATCGTCAGAAGCATCTGAAATCTCGGTTGTATAAAGAAGATAGTAGAACCAATCATAGAAATTCTTATAATCTGCTTTAAGCCCTCTTACTTCAGCAACCTCGTCAAGCTTGGAGCAGAAAGCCTTCCACTTTGCTTCAATATCTGTTGTGTAGTATGTTCTGTAGTAAGAATAGCCTGTGTAGGTAGCAAGAATTCCGTTCCAGGAAGCTACCTGGCTGACAAGGTGAGTGATTTCATCATCGGTGGGAACTTCGATGTTTTCCTTGTCAAGAAGATCGTTATACACATCATACTTAGCCATCATTGAATTGACGGTCTCTTCAAGACGCTGCTCTGTCATAATAGCATGAAGAGTATCTATGTAAGCTTCAGCCTCTGCCTTGAGGGCCTGAGCATCTGCATACTGCTCGGCATAACCGCCGTCACCAACGATGTAATCTATAACATCCTGCTGAAGTGAGAAAACAACATTGTATGCAGAGGAAACCTTTGCATAAAGTGCAGACATCTCTGCATAGCTTTCTTTGTTATATTCGGAGCCGATATAATTATTGAGAGTATCAATAGCAGCCTTAGCAGCAACTGCTCTGTATGCAAAATTGATATTGTCGATAAGAGTATTGATCTTATCGGGAGCAAAACCGAAATGAGTAAGTGTTTCAGCAGAGAAGTTTTCGTTCATCATTGTACGGAAACCGTCTGCCTGAGTGTTAAGGTACTCAAGGTCTGCAAGGCTCATTTCAAGCAGATCAGCCTTTGTAAGAGCAAGTCTGTCTGCATTGAAGAACTTATCAATTGACTTGAGATACTTCTTTGCAGTTGTGTTCTTTGTAACAACTCTTACAGGCTTAGCGGACATATAGTTCCATGTATAGGTTGTAATGTCCGTAGTTGTCTTATAATTAAAGAAACTGCCACCTTGATTGGTTTTGGTAACATATGCATACTTGCCCGTAGTATGAGCATAGGTATAGCTCACACTTGTGAGAAATGAGCTGGGAATATCTTCAATTGTATCAAAACCACAAAGATAATCATCCAGATTAATATCTATCGCAACTGTTTTGGTAACATTGTACGGTGGATTGGATTTGAATTTACTTGCCGGAATCTCACTTCTATCCGTAACATCAGCACCGACCGAAGCTAAAGGAGCAGGTTTACTCCACCTATCGGTTGCCGTGTGCGTATAGGTGTCGGATAATTGGGTTCTTTTGCTGTAGCCATAAACAGTTGTACCGTTGGGATTAAGCACATCTGTTGCAAGCGCTTTCATTGCATTAAGGGCTGTTCCTGAAAAGCTTGAGCTGAAATCAGATATAAACTTTTCACAAAGTGTATCACCTGAGTTATAAGCAGACTCTGCCTTTCTGCCTTCACGGTATGTTTTGACCGCATAGTCAAAGATAGCATCTGCAGCAGCAAGAACATTACCGTTGTCACCGGTGATGTTGGTCGCATTATCGCTGCTTGTTGACGAATAGCCGCCGGCTACCGCAGCATTCACAAGCGTTATGACTTCTGCTTTGGTGTACTTGGAGTCGCCCTCAGCTGCCAGAGCAACTATACCGGGCAATCCGACTGCACAAGCGGTGAATACCATTAACAATGATAAAAATACGCTTAGTGCCTTTTTCGCGATTCGCATAAAAATCGTCCTTTCGTTTTTTTCGCTGTTTCGTCAGAAAAGTTTCCCTCTCTGTAGTAGAGTGACAGTAATAATCCGAACCGTGTTTTTTCGGAATCATCAATCCGATAGCCCTGCTAAAGCCTTGGTTCGGATTGTTACTGCTACCCCGTACAGACATTTCTGCTGCAACAGCTTTGTTTTTCAAACAATGGTGAATTTTACCCTCAAAAGGGCATAATATCACCTATTATTCATAGTAATAATAACAAACTACAGTAAACTAAAAATAAACTTTTCAAAGCCAAATATGAACAAATTGTTAACAATTGTGACAAGATGGTGTTTTCTTTATTAATATATGTTAATATACATTATAAAGTGGAAAAAGTTAAAAAAGGGATGAAAAAATGTTTGAAATTCTTGTTGCGGAAGACAATAAAAACTCCGCAAAGCTTATGAAAATAATACTTACACATGCCGGCTACAAGGTGCATCTTGCCGAGAACGGAAAACAGGCTCTTGAAATGCTCGACAAAACACATATTGACCTTATTGTGCTTGATGTTATGATGCCTGAAATTGACGGCTTTACATTTACCCGTACAATAAGAGATTCGGGCAACAACACACCGATAATTATGGTAACTGCAAAATATCAGAGTGTTGACAAACGCGAGGGCTTCCTTGCGGGTGCAGACGACTATATGGTAAAGCCCATAGACGACGAGGAGTTTCTGCTTCGTATAAGAGCCTTACTTCGCCGTTCAAAAATAATCAGCGAGCAGCAGCTTAAAATCGGAGATGTTGTTTTTGACTATAATTCACTTTCCGTTATAAAAAACAACGAACGATTCATTTTACCGCAGAAGGAATTTTATCTGATATACACTCTCCTTTCCTCCCCCGAAAAGGTATTCACCCGCTTGCAGCTTATGGACAGTATATGGGGTATGGATTCGGAAAGCACGGATGTTACGGTCAATGTACATATAAACCGTCTTCGCAAACGCTTTGAGGGCTGGGATGAATTCAAAATAGTTGCCATACGAGGCATAGGCTATATGGCGGTGATAAATGATGAAAAAACAAAAAATTGAAAGAGCACAAACAAACAAAAAACAAAATCTGATAACAATAATAAGCCTTACTCTGATATGTGCCGTATTTTCTTTTGTGGTTTTTTCTCTCACAATCTTAACCTTCACGGCGCTACAGCACTTATTCAGGCATCTCGGTTGGATAACAGAAAAAAACTTTGCAAATTTCGCAATCATTGAAACAGTAATTCTGTTTATTCTCCTCGGCTGCTTTATATCACTTTTGATGATAAATTATCCGCTCAATCTTATCAACAAGGTAATTCACGCATTTGATATGATTTCAAAAGGAGATTTCTCTGTCCGTCTTTCATTGGGAAGAACTCCCATACTGAAAAGAATCTCCGGCAGATTCAACAATATGGCTCAGCAGCTTGAAAGCACGGAAATGCTCAGCAATGACTTTATAGGCAATTTCTCCCACGAATTCAAAACCCCGATAAACTCAATAAACGGCTTTGCAAAGCTCATTTTAGACGATAACCTCACGGCTGAGCAAAAAGAATATCTGCAGATAATTATTCAGGAATCCGAGAGACTCAGTAAGCTATCAAACAGCGTGCTTACCCTCTCAAAGCTTGAACAGCAAGGAATCCTGACAAACACCGACAAAGTTGACATTTCCGAACAAATCCGCCTTGTAGTGGGCACACTTTATCACAAATGGTCAGCAAAAAATATTGATGTTATATTTGACTGTGATGAATTTTTCACCCTCGGCAACCGTGAAATGCTCTCTGCAATGTGGATAAATCTTATTGACAATGCGATTAAATTCTCCCCCGAGGGCGGAAAAATAAGAATTGTTATTTCCACCACCCAGACCACGCTCATATGTACAATAAGCAATCAGGGAAAGCCTATCCCACCCGAAAAACAGTCCCGTCTTTTCGAGAAATTCTACCAGACAGACGCTTCACACTCCACAAACGGCAACGGCTTGGGACTTGCAACCGTAGCAAAAATAGTTGAATTGCACAACGGAAAAGTAATGCTTAAAAAATCCGACGAAAAAGAAACAGTTTTTGAGGTTACTTTAAACAAAGCATAAAAAAAAGAGTTCCAATTGCACTTTTCACGGTGCACACGGAACTCTTTTTATTTTCTTATTTCTGTTTATAATCTTTCAGGAAATCTCCGAGGTCACGCATTGCCTTACCTATGATTTCGGGCTCGGGGAGCATAACTATACGGAAATGATCGGGCTCTTTCCAGTTAAAGCCGCGTCCCGGAATAATCATAACATGCTTTTCGTGCAGGAAATCCATTGCAAACTGCTGATCGTCCGTAATGTTGAATTTCTTTATATCGAGCTTAGGGAAAATATAGAAAGCCGCCTTGTTTTTAACATAAGTAAGCCCGTCTATCCTGTCAAGCTCACGGCATACAGCCTCTCTCTGCTCGTAAAGTCTGCCGCCGGGTGTCATCATCTGCTTAGTACTCATACTGTCCTCAAGCGCTGCAGGGATAACAAGCTGCATCAAAGCATTGGCGCAAAGTCTCATAGAAGCTAACTGCACAAGACCGTAAATAAAGTCCTGAGAGGTGCTTTTTGCTCCGCTTACTATCATCCAGCCGCATCTGAAGCCGCAGACAATATGCGATTTTGAAAGTCCGTTGAATGTAACACACAGAAGGTCGGGACAAAGCGTTGCGGTTGAAATATGCTCAACAGAGTCCATAAGCAGTCTGTCATAAATTTCATCAGACAAAACAACGAGCTGATGCTCTCTTGCAACAGCCACAATATCCTCAAGCAACTCCTTGGGATAAACCGCACCCGTGGGGTTATTGGGATTTATGAGAACAATAGCCTTTGTTTTAGATGTGACCTTCTTTTTTATATCATCAACATCGGGATACCAGCAATTACTCTCATCGCACATATAATGCACAGGTGTTGCACCTGCAATATATGCGGAATTTGTCCACAGAGAATAGTCGGGACAGGGAATTAAGATTTCATCACCGTAATTGAGCAATGCGGTCAAGGTCATTGAAACCAGCTCACTTACACCGTTTCCGATAAAAACATCATCGGGTGTAACACCCTCAATTCCTTTGGAAAGGTGATAATTACAGATACTTTCCCTCGCATCGGGCATACCCTTGAGGTCGCAGTATGCTACCGCCTTGTCGGCATTATTAAGCAATGCATTCTTTACGCTGTCGGGCATACCGAAATTGAATATTCCGGGGTTGCCCGTATTAAGGCGCAGAACATCAATACCCTCTTTTCTCATTCGGTTAGCCTCAAAGAAAACGGGGCCTCTTATATCGGAATGTACATATTCGAGCTTATCGGATTTTAATATTTCTTTCATAATACATCACGGCTGAACAGGCACGGGGCGCTCTTCAGTTTCACTTTCTATTGATATAAAATTATTATGTGCAAAATATGTTGCATGCATTCTGAGAGGCTTGCACAAATCGTCAACAGGAACATAAAGCTGCTCCTTTTCACCTCTGAAAACCTTTGCACAAAGCTTCATTTCACCGTCTTTGGTGAGAGCAATATCGCTGTTTTCGGTAAATTCAATAAATCTTGAATAAACCTCAACACGGATTTTACCCTCGCCTCTCACCACGGTTGCACCGATATTATTCATAAGCTGACCTGCCGGAATAAACCACACACCGTCCTTTTTAACGGGAGGAGTGTTTGACATACATATACCTAAGTCATAGCCCTTGAATTTAAGACGCGGACGGTTATAAACAGGTGCCATCTGACGGGGATATATAATATCTGCCGCCTTGTCAATAGTGCATTGGTCGGGAATTCTGCCGTCCTCAAGATATGCCGTAAGAGTACACTTATCGCCGTCTATATCAACAATGCTGAACATAGACAAATCAACCTCGTGCTCATATGTGGCAGCATTCCACACCTTGGGCACAACCCTTGTTCCGGGAGGATTGCGGTTTGAGCTGCCGAGATTATAGTGTATTGTACCCTCGGAGGGCTTATCATAAAGACCGTCATTTCTTCTCGGGAATGAACGCGCAAAGCTGTGCTCGTGTCCGGAGAACACTATATCAACACATTCAAAGCCCTCTTTGAGTGCGGGATATGTATCTTCATTTTCAATTTCGGGACCTGAGAAGCACACGGGGAAATGATGCGCTGCAAATTTCCACTTTTTGTCGCTTCTTCCGGCATCCTCTATAAGCCATTCGTTTATATCCTCAAAGCCGCTTGTACCTAAAAATGCAAAGTGGGCATTGCCGTAGTCAAAGGAATAGTTTACGCAAGGCCAGTCCTCGGGGCCGTTATCGGGATAGGCATTGCCGAACTGATTGCAGAAATATGTTGCCTTTTCGGAATATGATTTGTTTGTGAAGGTAAAATAATCCTCAAACTGCATATCGTCGTGATTACCCATACACATCATATAGGGAATACGCTCGCATATTCCCTTCAGTCCCTCAAAAAGTCCCGTCCATTGAACATCAGTCTGTCCGCAGTTGGTGTTATCGCCTGCGGTTATAATAAATTCAATTTCGGGGTGCTTGTCAAGAATTTTTTTGACTACCTCTCCGAAAACAGTATAATCGGCAGGAGGATTCGGTCCGCCCGTCTGAGTATCGGAAAGGCAGAGAAATGAAAACTTTTCGGGATTTTCCTTTGCACTCTTAAAAGAATATACCTCGCTTCTGTTTACAGCATCTCCGCAGGTATACTCATACTGAGTATCGGGCATAAGTCCCGACATATCTGCAGAGAAATAATTGCTTAAATCAACATCGGTCTCAAAGGTATTCTTTTTAGCCTCGGCTTTGAGCCATTCGTCATTACTCCCCTTTTTGCGGTACAGAGCAAAGCCCTCCTCAACGCTGACATCCGTTCTCCAGGTAAGAGTCATTGTTTTGGCGGGATCCCCCTTGATTGAGAGCATTATATGGTCGGGGCTCTGCTTTGAGCCCCTTATTTTTTTCCATTCTTCTTTAGAAATCATAGTTATTTTACCTTTATAAGAAGTGAATTGGTTGTAACAGAGTCTTTTATGCTTTTTACCTCATCGCCTGTTTCATCAACACCGATAAGCCATTCGTCACAGCTGAGAGTGATTTCTATTTCGTCGCCTGCTTTACAGCTTTCGTCTGCAACACAGTAAACATTGAAAAGTATTGCATTTTCAATATCAGCAGTACTTGCAACATAGGCAGAATACTGATAAGCCGACTCTGTTTCGTTGCTGAACGAATACATATCCTTAACATTTTCTTCAACAAGCTCTGCAGTTACACGCTCCTTGTCATAAGAAAAGATAAGGTCGCCCGCGGCAAACATCTGACATTCCTTTACAGTACAGGTAACAACAAATTCCTCTCCGGGAGCAACCTCAGCAAGGTCACTTGTGAGAGTGACAACAACCTCGCCATCTTCCGTGTTTTCACTGTTATCGGAAATACTTTCGTCTGTCGGCTCGGTTACACTTGTTTCCTCCGTTGATGAATCACAAGCCGAAAAACACAGCAGAGAAAAAACGCATAAACAACAGCACAGCAGCAATAAAAACCTTTTCATAAGAAATTTCTCCTTATGTATTACACAAAGTCCTTAAGACGCTTGCTTCTGTTGGGATGACGCAATTTTCTGAGAGCCTTGGCTTCAATCTGACGGATTCGTTCTCTTGTTACATTGAATTCCTGTCCCACTTCCTCAAGAGTTCTGGGATGTCCGTCCTCAAGACCGAATCTCAGAGACAGTACCTTTGCTTCTCTGGGAGTGAGTGTGCTTAAAGCATTGGCAATTTCTTCCTTAAGAAGCATCTGAGAAGCTGCCTCAACGGGTGCCAAAGCATCCTCATCGGGAATAAAATCACCGAGATGGCTGTCTTCCTCTTCACCTATGGGAGTTTCAAGTGAAACGGGCTCCTGAGCCACACGCATAATTTCTCTTACCTTGTCAACGGGCATATCGAGCACCTGAGCGATATCGTCTGCCGTGGGCTCCTTGCCGTTCTGATGAAGAAGCTGAGAATTTGCCTTTTTAACCTTGTTTATTGTTTCAACCATATGAACAGGGATTCGGATTGTTCTTGCCTGATCTGCAATAGCTCTGGTTATTGCCTGACGGATCCACCAGGTGGCATAAGTAGAAAACTTGAAGCCCTTTGTATAGTCAAACTTTTCAACAGCCTTGATAAGACCGAGGTTGCCCTCCTGAATAAGGTCAAGGAACTGCATACCTCTGCCCGAATATTTCTTAGCAATACTTACAACAAGACGCAGATTTGCCTCTTCAAGTCTTGTTTTGGCTGCTTTATCATCCTGAGAAATTCTTATAGCAAGCTCAATTTCCTCTTCGGGAGTGAGAAGCTTTATCTTACCGATTTCTTTAAGGTATACCTTTACGGGATCGTCCATAGCGAGAGCCTTATTGTCCTCACCCGAATCATATACCTTTGAAACATCGGCATCAAAATTAAGAGCGTCTATAGCGCTGCCCGCCATATCGTCTATAAGCTCAATACCGTTAGTTTCGATAAGCTCATATAATTTATCGAGCTCCTCAATGTCAAAATCGTATTCGATAATAAGTGAATCCATCTCGTTTGATGAAAGCTTACCTGCAGCCTTACCTTTTTCAATAAGCTGATTTATCGCGGTTTTCTTATCCATACCTTCCACAGCTACACATCCTTTTTGTTAGTATTTTTTCTTATCTGCTCAAACATCGCCCTGAATTCGTCGTCAGACATCTGACCGATTTCCGGTATTTTTTTACGGTTTTTCTCCTGCAGCAGCACCTTGATGCATTCTTCGCATTGCTCAACGGTGTTTGCAACATTTCCCGAGAGAGCCAACAGATATGCAAGATAGCCCATTTCTTCATTCCCGTTATCTTCGGACAAAACCGATAATTCGAGACTTCTGCCATCTGTTATTCTCTGCTCAAAGCCTTCAAAAATACGCTTATTGTAGTCGGTGACAAAAATATCTGCACTGAGCTTTCCCGAAAGTTTACGGAAATAATCGGGATTTTTCATAAGAAGAGCCAGCAGCATTTCCTCTGCCTTTGCAGCCTTGAGAAACTGCCTGCGCTGAGGATTGGGATTTCTGCCGCCGTCGTCCCCGACTGCCTCTTTCAGAATTTTGTCAAACTCCTGACGCTGTCTGATTTTTGCTTTATTTTTACTCGCCTTGTTCACCTGTGAGAGAATTGAATCTCTTGCCACATTAAGCTCGGTTGCAAGACGGGATATATACAAATCTCTTTCTATTGCATTGTTTATATCTGCAAGCAGCATAACTGCTTCATTGAGATATCCGAGTTTGCCGTCCTCAACGGTGGTATCATACTTTTTCTTTGCCTGTAAAAGTGCAAATTCCGTATCGTTCACGGCACCCTCAATTATAGCACGCATACGCTCTTTGCCGTATGTTTTTATAATTTCGTCGGGATCCTTGCCGCCCGCAAGGTGCAATACTCTCAGCTTCATTGTTGAATTAGAAAGCATTTTCAATGCCCTCTGAGTTGCCTTGACACCCGCTTCATCGGAATCAAATGCAAGAACTAACTCATCGCAGTATCTTGAAAGCAGAGAAATCTGCTCGTTTGTAAATGCTGTTCCAAGCCCCGCCACGGCCGTTGTAAATCCTGCCTGATGCATTGCTATAACATCCATATAGCCCTCACAGAGTATAAGTCGTCTCGAGGAATCGTTCTTTGCAAAATTGAGAGCATAAAGCCCCTGACTTTTTTTATACACAACCGTATCGGAGGTGTTGAGATACTTTGGCTTGCTGTCGTCAAGAACTCTGCCGCCGAAGGCAATAACATTACCCCTCAAATCTATTATCGGAAACATAAGACGGTTTCTGAAGGCATCTATAGTGTTACCCTTCTGCGTTCTTTTAGCAAGGTCAAAGCTTACTAACTCCACATCCGAAAAGCCCTTTGCTTTAAGGTGCTTCAATAAAGAATCCCAGCTGTCGGGAGCAAAGCCAAGCCCGAAATGCTTTATGGTTTCGGCTGTCAGCTGCCGCCTTTCGAGATATTCTCTTGCCTGTTTTCCCTTTTCGGAAAAAAGAGCAGAATGGAAAAATCTTGCCGCCTCACGGTTTGCCTCATAACATCTTCTGCGAAGCCTTGCATATTCATCGTCCACGGGATCCGTGGGCATATTCATACCCGTTCTTTCACACAGAAAACGGACAGCCTCGGTATAGTCAAGACGCTCGATGTTTCTTATAAAGGTTATAACATCTCCGCCCGCACCGCAGCCGAAGCAATAATACGACTGGGTATCTCTGTAAACAACAAAGCTCGGTGTTTTCTCCGTATGGAAAGGACAAAGGCAGACAGGTGTTCTTGAACCGCGGTGCCTGATTTCGGTATATTTTCCGATAATCTCTTCAATATCGGCACGGGAACGCAATTCCGATAAAAAATCCTCGCTGAAACGCACCTTATATTCCTCTCCTTTCCGAAAAAACAGTCTTTCATATATATAATACTGAAAAAAACGGCTGAAACCTTTATTTTTTTCAGAAAATTTTCAAATTAAAGGTCGATTGCATCATATTTCTGACCGATTTTTTTATAAAACACCCGTCCGAAGCTAAGCTGAGTGAGTTCCTCGGAAAATCTCGGCTCATTCTCGGCAGGCAGACGGAAGGTTACGGTTATATTTTCGGCAAAATCGGTGTTTTCAATTATTCCCCCGACCGTGGGAATAAGAATTAAAAGCCGGGAATAAAACGAATAGTCACACATAACCTCGAGCACGCTGCACTCGCTCATACAGATGATTTTTGCCGCATCAACGGCAATTTTCGCACCGTGCGAATATGCACGGACGAGCCCTCCCGCACCTAAAAGAACTCCGCCGAAATAACGGGTTACAACTATACAGCAGTCGGTAAGAGAGCTTTTCTTGATAACATCAAGCGTAGGAATACCTGCAGTTCCCTGCGGCTCACCGTCATCGGAATAACGGGAATATTCGGGACTTCTCACGGCATATGCATAAACATTGTGCGTAGCATCTGCATGGCGGGATTTTATTTCATTGACAAACTCCACCGCCTCCTCGGCAGTAGTGACAGGCTTTGCGTAGCCTATAAATCTGGATTTATTTACAACAAATTCATCGCAGCCGTATTTTTCAAGTGTGAGATATCTGTCCATACGCTTCCCTTTCACATAAAAATTTAAAAACGGCATAAGCCAAACAACTGACATATGCCGTTTTACCCGTATTGCAATTATTTAGATTCGATGTTATAACGCTTCTTGAATCTGTCAACACGACCGCCTGTGTCAACGAGCTTCTGTTTACCTGTAAAGAAAGGATGACAGCTTGAACAAATATCTACACGAAGGTCTTCCTTTGTGGAGCATGTTTCATAAGTAGCGCCGCAAGCACATTTTACAACAGTGGGCTTATAGTTGGGATGGATTCCCTGCTTCATACAACATTTCACCTCTTTCAACAAAAATACAACATAAGTAAACAGTCGAAATACAGCTATCACGGGACGATATCATATTTCCGCTTAAATAGTGACAATATTTTATCATAGGTTTCAACAAAAATCAAGACCTGTTTTTGTATATTTTAAACTTTTTTTGCCTTTTCAGACATTGACATACTCTTTCAGCGTCAGAGAATATAAAATACGCTCCTTCACCTTTATATTCAACGCCTTTTCAACCGCCTCGGAATACAAATCGAGCTGTTCGGCATATCTTTTTGCAAGAATATCAACATTGTTTACATTATCGGTCTTATAGTCAAGAATAACAGCCTGTCCGTCCTCTATAAAAATAAGGTCGATTTTTCCCACGATAACGGTTTTTTCATCCGCAAACTCCTTGGGAATTGTACTGTCAAGCTCACAGATACTCTTTGAGAGAGTAAACTGCTTTTCTCTGTATACTGCCTCGGCTTTTTCAATTCTCTGAGTGACGGAGGAATTGAAGAATGTTCTTATGGACTCCATATCAACATTGAGTGCAAAAAGCTCACTGAGCTTTTTTTCTCTGAGAAGTCTGTCCCTCTCCTTTTCAGGCTCGGTTTTACATACCGTAAAGTCGCAGAACTGCAGAAAGCGGTGTGTTGCAGTTCCCTTGTCGGCAGGTGTGATTTTATTTTCATTCATAAAGGCAGGCACGGTTTTTGCAAAATACTCACTTGAAAAAACCTGAGAATGCAAGGCAGAAGCACTGTACTTTGAAAATGCACGGCTCACGGGTAAATATTCGTAATCAAGCCTTATATTCTGCTTTATTCTCTCAAGTGTTTCCCTGTTATATGCTGCGGCTTGCTTTATCTCTTCAAGTGCTTGTGTCTCTTCGATATCTTCAACAATATTCACATTCAGCGAAAAATCGGATTTTACGGTATAATCCGCAGAAATACGCATTACAGCGGCATCCTTATGTCGCATAAAAGAAGCAAGATACCACACAGACGGAGACACAACATTTCTGACATACACGGGGGGAATATTCCGTTCCTCTGTCAGCAGCTCACCGATATCCGTAAGCTTTTTGGCTATATTATCGAGAGCTATGACAATGTGAAGCTTTTCCTTTGCTCTTGTTAAAGCAACATAATGTATTCTCAATTCCTCGGAAATCTTTTCGGCCTTGAGCTGACTTCTCACAGCCAATGAGGAGAGTGTGTCATACACCTTTATTTTTTCGCTCTCCTGCCTTTTTATACCAAGTCCTAAAGCATTGCTGACACAGAGAGTTGAATTAAGATCTGAGGTAAAAAACTTTTTATCAAGTCCCGCAATAAACACAAAGGGGAATTCAAGTCCCTTTGAACGGTGCATTGTCATAACCGAGACAGAGTCTTTTGAAGCGGATGCGGCAGACTTATTCATATCAACACCGTTTTCCCTGTATGCATCCATTCTGCGTACAAATGCGCCGAGCCCCTTTTTCGTGCTTTCGCTGAAGGAGTGCGCAAGCAAAGAGAACTGCAGCAGATTGTTTTTTCTCTGTTCACCGTCTGCCATAGACAATGCAACACAGGTAAGAGAGAAATCGTCATAAATTTTCTCCACAAGCTCTCCCACGGAAAGGCTGACACTAAGCCTTCTGTAGAAAGAAAGTCTGTCAAGAAATTCTCTGCATTTTTCATTTTCCCTGAAGGCGGAAATTGCGGCAAAGAGAGACGAATTCTTAGGTAAGCCGCATTTTCTTGCATTGAGCTTTATATCTGCGGCTTCATCGGGAGAAAAGCCGAACAAGGGGGACAGCAACAAAGAGAGCATATGCACATCTCTTGCGGGGTTATCGAGCACATACAGAAAAGACATTATCATTTTAATTTCCGTACGGCTGAAGAAATCCTCACCGCTGTCAACACTCACATTAAGTCCCTCTTTTTTGAGAGCTGAGGCAAAAACCGAGGACATACCCTTTGCACTTCTTAAGAGAATACAGAAATCTCCCGGAGCACATTTTCTGTATACTCCCCTGTCTGCCACCAATTCACCGCCGAGTATCTTTCTCTTTATAAGACGGGCAATGTATACCGCCTCCGCCTCAAACGGCTTCATCTCTCCGCTCGGGATAAGATGAAGATTTACATCGGGAGTGTCGCTTTCGGGGAACGAAGAAGCAAAATTAAGCTTTTCGTCATCGTTATATTCAATCTCACCGCATTCCTTTGAAAGAAGCGAATCAAAAAGGAAGTTTACTCCCTCAACTATTCCCTTACGGCTTCTGAAATTTTTGGAAAGAATGATTTTTGATTTTTTAGCCTTGCCGTCATAATACGGGAAGCTTTCGCTTTTTTCTATGAATATCTCGGGGCTTGCAAGTCTGAAGCGGTAGATGCTCTGCTTTACATCTCCCACCATAAACATATTTTCACCGTTTTTTGAAAGACAGGTAAAAAGAGTGTCCTGTGCACGGCTTGTATCCTGATATTCGTCTATGAGAATTTCGCTGAAATTGAGTGAAAGAGAACGGGCAAGCTCAGTTTTTTTGTCTTCCGCGTTTTCATCGTAAAGAAGCCCCAGAGCAAAATGAGTTATATCCGCAAACTCAAATGCGGCATCCTCTTTCTTTCTTTCAAGCAAACGGGAATTGAAAAGCTTTGTTGCCTTTATAATCTCTTTTGCAAGAGGACGAAGCACATCAACATCTTCCTTGTTTTCAGCTTCGCTTATATTCAGCAAGTCAAGCATTTTACCGAGAAGCTTTTTGTATTCGTCTCTTTTTGCATATGCCTTTGTTTTACAGGGGTTGTCCGAGTAACCGTTAGGTGCACGGAATTTCGCAGCACCTATATCGGCAATAAGCTTTTCGAGAGCCGTAATTCTTCCGTCCCAGGAAAATGAAAGAAATTTATCCGAAAATTCAGAAAGCCTCTCAAGATTAGCCGAAAAAGCAGCCCCTATTGTTTTTTCGAGCTCCTCTTCGTTTGAAGCAACACCTATTGCATCATCGCACAGCTGTATACAGTATTTAAGCGTTTCCTCAGCGTTTGCAATCAGTATTTTCCCCCATACGCTGTCTGCGGCAGAAAGGGGCAGAAAATTATCCGCAACCGAATCAAGCCATGTCAAGGGAGCGGGCTGAGACATTGAAAAATCAGATAATCTTTCAATTGATGTCAATAAATTATCGTCACTTAAGCCCTGTTCAAAAAGCTTTGTAAGAGGCACAAAATTTTCCTCATCGGTGAGATAAAGCTCCTGTACGGTGTCGGCAAGCACCTGCTTTTTGAGAAGCTTCGCTTCCCCCGCTTCAAGCACCGTAAAATCGGGAGAAATACCGCACAGCGAGAAATTTTCCTTCACAAGTCCCATACAGAATGAGTCCATTGTGCTTATATTCATTTCGTCAAGACGGGACAAAAGCCTTATATATTCATTGTGTCTTTGAGGCTGCTCATCTCTTTTTTCACTTATACGGTTAAAAATTCGTGAACGCATCTCCCCCGCGGCTGCCTTTGTGAAGGTTACAACAAGCAGAGAATCGGGAGACACGGGATTTTCGGCATCAGTCAGCTTTCTGACTATTCTTTCAACAAGCACGCTCGTTTTTCCCGAGCCTGCGGCGGCGGAAACAAGAACGGTTCCGCTCTCGGCATTTATAGCATCAAGCTGTTCCTTAGTCCATTGTCTTTCAGCCATTCTCTGCTTCCTCCTTGAGTAAAAATTCAACCGCTTCTTTATGCGACATATTGGGAATTTTTCTGACCTCGTCCGTGTCCTCTCTCATACACACATCGGCATATTCACAGTATTCGCAAACTCTCTCATAGCCCGAGCAATACACGGGCAGAGCTTCAATTCTGCCGCAGTGCATATCCTGTGCGGTAGAAATAAGAATTTCATCTATTCTCCCGTGAAGCCTTCTGAAATTATTAAGAGAGAGGAAATTTCCCTTGAGAGTGCCTTTTTTGTCAATATACGCATCAACATAAGTACCCTGTGCGAGCGCGTCCATTCCTTTCAGCACATCTTCATTTTCGAGTATAAGACCGTTCATTCTGCCGTTTTTCAGCTTCTGCTTTATAACCTCATTATCATCAGCTCTTCTTGAAAGCCTTTCACCGCTGTTTTTTGCAGGCACATAAAGCACACCCGCGGGCACAACATCACCGTAACGCTCCTTGCCGTTATCCCAGATACACAGCATATATATGAGCATCTGCATATTAAGTCCCTCAAAGACCTGTCCCAGTCGGAAATTCTTTCCGCCCGTTTTATAGTCAACAATACGGACATATGCCTTTTCGTCAAGCTCCATAACATCAACTCTGTCCACCTGACCGCCGACACAGAGAGTACCGCCCGAGGGAAGCTTGAGCTTATACGGCTTTATATCGCCCTTTTCGGAGATATCAAGCTCAACATCCCTGGTAACGAAAAGACTGCTGCCGAATTCCGATATTAAACGCTTCAATATTTCTGAAATAATATCGCAGGACCTGTCAAGCTGACGGTTAAGGCTCCTTGTAAGAAAATCTCTGCCGCCCATAAATTTATCAACATATACATTCACAAGGGAATGTACCTTTTCATTCAGTTCGTCATCGGTGTAATTTTTAAGAACATCATAAGAATATTCCGCAAGGAGATTTTCGAGGACGAAATGCACTAAAAGTCCGTGTATACGCACATTAAGCTCTGCCTTTTCGAGAGCAGACACGCCCATACCGTAGCGGCAGAAATACATAAACGGACATTTATGATAGCTTTCTATCCTTGACGGTGACATTCTCAGAGACTCTCCGAAAAGCTCGGTTGCTTTTTCGGGGCTTTCAAACTGTATATGTGTTTTTGCCGCTGCATTTTCAAGATAAGAAAGCCTGCCTGAATATTCGGGACTTTCCTCAAGCACCTTTTTAAGCGATGCGGTAAATTCGGTATTATCATTACGGTTAACCGCAAAATCCCTGAAGGCATCGGAAAGCGAGAGTATTTTTTCCTCACGGGAAACATCCGTAAAATCAAGCCTTTGGCAATTCGGCACAATATTCATTGCAAAATTTACTATTTCGGATTTCTGCAAGGCTTCTCCCGAAAGTGAGGCATTGCTGTAGCAGATATAAAGCCTCTCGCTCGGAGCGGTAAGCTGATTGAAGGCTATCATCCGTTCCTCGGCATAGATATTTTCGGGCAAGCTCTCAAGCACAAAACTGTTTTTTATAAGCTCTCTCTTTTCGGCATTGGTAAAAACGGAGCTGTTTGAAGCAAGCGGCGGGAATACTCCCTCATTTGCCCCTAAAACAAACAGCACCTTAGGCTCAAAAAAGCGTGTTCTGTCCGCTGAGCCTATTGAAATACTGTCAATTCCTGCGGGAATTTCACCCATATCATCGCTTGATAAAATAATCTCCAGAAGCTCGTAAAATCTTTTCGGGGAAAGCTTTTTACTGCCTATAGCGGCATACAGTGCGTCAAGAGACAGCATTACTCTCTCCCATACTCTTTTGCAGTTCACGGCTTCATCAGCAAAGGAATTTTCGTTCAGAAAAACAGCATAATCCCTGAAATTCTCCCCTGCTTCGGTTACTTTAAGATAATTGTAAACAGCCTTGAGTGAGCTCTCACCTTCCCCTTTTTCAAGCTCCTTTTTAAGCATCACAAGAGGGGAAACGGCTTTTCTTCTGATTCTGTTTATATTTTCAAGTCTTTCGCGGCATTCCTCGGTCATCTCTTCACCGAAGCCTGAGGGGTTGTCCGTAAAATCGCTGAGCCATTGAACGGAATCAATCTGCCACATATAGACATAGTTTTCTATTTCACAGCTTTCTTCAGTCTCAAAGCCCGAAAGCTGTGTTTTGATGCACTCTAAAATATTCTCCGTGGAAAAGCCGTAAGCGGCAGCTTTTACGGCTGAAAGTATAAGCCTTACAAGAACAGACTCAATCATCGGCTTGCGTTTGTCCTCAAAAACAGGCACACCGTAACGCTTGAGGGCATTTGTAAAAATCCTTGAATAGCTATAGCCTCTCTCAACAACGGCTATTTCTCTGCAACGGTATTTCTTTGTTTCAATGAGCTTTTTTATTTCCCTTGCAACAAAATCACATTCGTCATACTGATTTTCAGCCTTGTATACCGTAAGAGCATCCGTTTCTTCCTTATACACAGACGGATTTTCGGCATAAAGGGATTTTGTCCATACCCGAAGCGGAGTATCGGGCAGAACGATATCGGTGTTTTTTTCAAACACCTGTACGGACAAAAGCTTTGCTACGGAGCGGATGTTCTTTGCATTTTTAAGAGAATGCGAAAAAGCCTCACCCTCGCAATTCATAAAAAGAGAGGGTGCGGTGACCGACACATACATATCCTCACATTGGGAAAGAAGCTCTCTGATAAGCTTTATCTGCGCTCCCGTAAAGCCTCTGAAATCGTCGATAAAAAGCACGGTATTTTCAAAAATACGGTGGCTTTTAAGAAATTCGGTAAGCACACGGATATTATCGCTTGAATCCGAAAAACGCTCTCCGAGTAAGGCTTCATATGCAGAAAAAATCAGAGAAAGCTCCTTTGTTTTCTGTCTGAGAACGCCGAAGGTTGATTTTCTGCCTGCATTTTCAAGGTCCTCAAAGGAAAATCCGCTCTGCTTTATCTGTGAATGTGCAGAAAGAAGCTCGCTTATCAGTGTAATTTTGGCAGAATGCTTTTTATATATTTCAAGCGAATCGCTCATTTCCTCCAAAGCAACGCTCATAATAACATTTTTAGCGGCTTCGTCAGCTTCACTTTTTACATTGAGTCCATATTCCTCAAGGACATCTCTTGCGATATGCGAAAAGCCCTTTATTTCAAATTTATTGCTTTTGAGCTCACCGAATCTGAAAAGATACTCCCTTTCCCTGTCAAAGCTTGACTGCTCGGGCACGATGAGATAAACCTGCCGTCCCTCGTCAACAAGCTGAGAGATTTTATCGGATATATATTTTCTTTTGGAGGACATCTGCAGTCCCGTAAGAAATTCAAGCATATTTTTTCCGCCTTTTTTGACTTAATACAATTATTTTACCATAAAAACATCAATAAGAAAAGAATTTTACATAAAATTGCTCTGATTTTCTTTATCGGGGAACAGCAAGGACATAAGCTCCTCTTTTCTGCATATTTTCACACGGCATTCATCAGGAAAAGCGGCTTCGAGCATCTGTCTTTGCGATACACTCATAGAGTTATCAACGGCAATTATACGGTAATACTTCATATCCCCCGTGCTGAAAAGCTTTGAATACACAAAGCTTATATCGCAAGCCGCATTCTCGCTGTTTTCATCAAATACACTTATGCAGTAATATTTTCTGTTTTTATCGGGCTTTATCAGTCTTAACAGCAGAAAGTAGACTGTACACACAAGACCTACGGCAGAGAAAACGGCAAGCAAGGATAACATAATACTTTCAAACATAAAAAAACACCCCATATCATTATACGGAGTGAAGAAAAATGTGTTAATACGCCGACTGTTCGGCGTATGCAAGCGGACCTGTAAGCCGGGTTCTGTCATTTAAGGCAATCATCTGTCTTGGCGTAAAATTGCTTTTACGCTCACGCCACCCGTCGAAGTTATGGCCGAGCAGACCACTTCTGTCGGTGTTGCTCCGGATAGGGTTTACAGGGCATAAGCGTCTCCGCTATGCCGGTGAGCTCTTACCTCGCCTTTCCACCCTTACCTGCAAGAAAACGGCTTCGCCGTACGCCTACGGCGAAACGTTTTCGTATAGTCCATCTCCGAGGGAAGTTTACTTCCCTCGGAGGGACATATAATTTTTTTTGCTTTATAGGAATGAATTTCCTATAAAGTAAAAAAACAGGCGGTATATCTCTGTTGCACTTTCCCTTAAGGTCACCCTCGGCGGCCGTTAGCCGTTATCCTGCTCTGCGGAGCCCGGACTTTCCTCACTTTATCAAGAAAACTTGACTTGCGCGACTGCCCGTTCCGCTTGCGAGAATGAGTATACACCAATTTCCGTAAAAAGTCAAACAAAGATTAATTATTTTTTAAGGCTATTGAAATATGAAAAGCTTTGTGTTAGTATTAAAATGAATTATTTTGCGAAAGTGAGCATATAAAAATGGGAAAGCTTTATGATATCTACATAAAATCCTTCTGTCTTACACAGGAAAATGCAAAAGACTTTTTTGATTGTGTCGGTGACCTCTATTTTACAGACGAGGTGCAGGGACTAAAAAAATTCCCCCAGCACAGCACTATAGACAGACTTGACCACATAACAAGCGTAGCATATATGAGCTATGTTTATGCAAAGAAACACAATATGGATTACAGAAAAATTGCAAGAGCCGCTCTGCTTCACGATCTGTATTACTACGACTGGCACGAAAACGAAAGATGGCACCGTCCCCACGGCTACAAGCATCCGAGATTTGCAATGAACAATGCAAGAGAATTATATCCCGAAATCAGTAAATTCGAGGAGAAAATCATTCTTCGCCATATGTGGCCGCTCACCGTAATTCCCCCCGAATCAAAGGGAGGCTTTGTGGTTTGTCTGTCCGACAAATACTGTGCTGCCGTGGAGCTTTTAAGAGCAGACCGCGAGCATTTCAGAAAGAAATTTGAAGATGCCGTAAAGGCGTTCAAGGAGAATGAAAGATGCTGACAGCGTTTATAAACTATGTGCTGATGTTCTTTCTTTTCAGCGCAATAGGCTGGACTATAGAATCTATATACTGTTCACTCGGCAACAAAAAAATCATAAACCGCGGCTTCTTGTACGGTCCCTTATGTCCCATCTACGGTGTGGGGGCACTCGTTTTTGAAATATTCGTTTCGCCCTTGGGAGAGCCCTTTGAGAAACGCTGGTGGCTTGTTATATTGGTAGGTATGGTGCTTGCCGATATTGTTGAATATTTCACAAGCTACATTATGGAAAAGCTCTTCAATGCCCGCTGGTGGGACTATTCGGAAAATTTCCTGAATCTCCACGGCAGAATCTGCTTCAAGCACACCTGCTACTGGGGCTTATTCAGCTTCCTTTTTGTGTATCTCATAAGCCCGATGTATGATTTTGTTATCGGCTTTATTCCGCAGAACATAAGAAATATCGCAGTAGGTGTTGTTTTTGCAATATTCCTTGTTGACTTGTTTTTAACCGTAAAAGCAACAATGGATATACACCGTCTTATGAAGAAAATTGACTCGCTCAAAGCAGGTGTCAATGAGTATTACGACATATTGAAGCTCGCCGCCGAAAGCATAAAGGACGCTACGGAAAACACATATTTAGACAAAAAAGAAGAGCTGATAAATCAGTTCAGAGATATAAAAGAAAGCATAGAAGCCCTGAACGAAAAAGGCTCACAGACCTATTCAAAGGCAACGAAACGACTTTACTCCTCCTTTGCAAATCTTAAAGACATTGCAGAAAAGAAAATACACGAAATCGAAAGCCTGGCAGAGGAAATAAAATCGAAGTTTATTGATTAATATCCAAACAGCAAATAAAAGCCTGAAAACAGTCCGCATTGCTGTTTTCAGGCTTTTCGTTATTTAATATTCACACAGATAATATTTATTGCCGACAAACACACCGAGCCTCAGTCTTATATCATCGACCTTGCCGTGTTCAAGCGTGCTTTTATCAACAAGATATGTACGCTTACCCTCAAAATACAAGAACCAGTATTTTGAGGTTTCCGCAACCTTTGTAAGCTCAGAATATGCAATTTCTTTTATATATATCTTTCCTGCCTTAGCAGTAAATATTTCAATTCTGTCATCATAAAAAGCATATTCAATTTCAAGCACTTCGGGAACAGACATTATCTTATAGCGGATTTTCGGTACTGCGAAGTAGAAGAAATATATATAGCAAAGGAAAACAACAGTAAAAACAAGCCCCGAATATGTGAAAAACGGCAGATCAAACGCAATAATTTCAATAATATCAAACACTAAAACTACCGTACACAAAGCTGTCCACAATATCATTCCCTTTTTAGGAGTTGCTCTTTTGAACAGCGTGAAGCTCACCAATGCCTGCAGAACATCAACAGTATATCTGCATTTTGCCTTAATCTGCATATTATTCCCTCTTTCACCGCGTGTTGAATTATGGAATATTATAGCATATATTTACAAAAAATTCAATATGGGCTATATCTGTCCCGACAAAAAAATACACACCTGAAGGTGTGATGATATACCAAGCCCGTCGGCTTCGATACAAAAAAATATAAACTCTTGAAAAAACTTTGATTTCAATGAAATATTTGCCTTGCGGCAAATATGAAATAATTTACTTCGTAAATTGTGAAATTTGATGCTTACTCCCCTCACGCCCGCAGGCATTTCACATTGCGAAGCAATATTTCACTACCGAAGGTAATTTCACAAATCCCGCAAGGATTTATTTCATTGAAAAAACCCCGTTCAAAAGAACGAGGTCAGACTGATGACAAAGTTCATTCCGAAAGGAGTGAGCTTTGTTTTTTTCTGTACAAAAGCCAATAAAAATGGTATAATAGAGGCAGAAAAAGGGTGATGAAAATGTTAAGAGAAACAAAGGGTAAACAGTTAAAATATGAGTTAGTAATGATAGAAAAATTAGTGCCTGAAAATCATTTGCTCAGAAAAATTGATAAGGTAATAGACTTCAGTTTCATTAACGAAATATGCAAACCCTACTATTGTGTAGATAACGGCAGACCTGCAATAGAGCCTGAAACACTTTTTAAAATGCTTTTTATCGGATATCTTTATGGAATAAGAAGTGAAAGAA
The DNA here is from genome assembly GCA_017517135.1 of Clostridia bacterium. Lineage (GTDB taxonomy): Bacteria > Bacillota > Clostridia > Oscillospirales > Acutalibacteraceae > RUG806. The sequence goes on along the minus strand of JAFXAK010000020.1, from coordinate 4,476 downwards.
GATTAGTCGAAGAAGTAAAGGTCAATGTAGCATACCGTTGGTTTTTAGGATATGCTCTTGAAGATAAAATACCTGATGCAAGTGTAATATGGCAGAACAGAATAAGAAGGTTTAACGGAACAGACATACCCCAACAAATATTTGACAATATAGTAAGACAAGCAATGAGTTATGGTTTGGTTGGCGGTAAAGTATTGTATTCAGACAGCACCCATCTGAAAGCAAGTGCAAACAAAAACAAGTTTACAGAACAGGAAGTAAGAAAAGAAACTCAGGATTACATAAGTGCATTAAACGATGCGATAAATGAGGATAGAGCGTTACACGGAAAAAAGCCTTTAAATTTTGAAAAGGATGAAATTAAAGATATCGACGAAGAAGAAACGGAAGATTACTTCGACGATAAAAACGACGGCACCGGAACAGGAACGAAAAGTGAAACAAAAACAATAAAAACAAGCACAACAGACCCTGATAGCGGATTTATGCACAGAGACGGAAAACCAAAAGGATTCTTTTATCTTGACCACAGAACAGTAGATGCAAAAGCCAATATCATAACAGATGTATTTGTAACACCCGGTAATACAAATGATGTAAAGCCGTACATAAATAGATTGGATACACAGATAGATAAATTCGGATTTGAAGTAGAAGTAGTAGGATTAGATGCAGGATACAATGTGTCTGCAATTTGCAAACAACTTTTTGACAGAGGCATAAAAGCGGCAATGGGTACAAGGCGAGGTGTACATCAAAAAGGTAAGTTTGGCAAATACAAATTCAGATATGTAAAAGAATGGGATGTGTATATCTGTCCTGAAAGAAACTATCTTGAATACACAACAACCAATAGACAGGGTTACAAAGAATACAAGTGTAAAAATGACAGATGTAAGAATTGTCCGAGCAGAGAACTGTGTTTGAGTGCAAAAGCAAAAACAAAAACACTCAGAAGACATGTTTGGGAGGATTACAAGGATGAGTTTTACACATTTACACATACCGATGTTGGCAAAAAGATTTATTCAAGAAGAAAAGAAACGGTTGAACGAAGCTTCGCCGATTCAAAAGAATTGTTTGGGCTACGCTATTGCAGAATGCGTGGTCTTTCAAAGGTTGCCGAGCAATGCTTACTTACGGCAGCTGCTCAGAATATGAAAAAAATAGCAATGTGTTGTGGTTGATACATTGCTATTTTCTTTCTTTTGATAAAAAATCAACCCTCGAATCAGTGAGAATCGAGGGTTTGTCATCAGTCTGACCCCGTTCAAAAGAACGAGGTTTTTTCTGGAGCTGTTAGGCGGATTTGAACCGCCGACCTCATCCTTACCAAGGATGCGCTCTACCTACTGAGCTATAACAGCGAATTGAAGTAAGAAGTTATAGTGAATAGTGAACAGGTAAACTGTCGGAAGGCTTCGCCTTTTATATTCAAGCCGTGAAACGGCTTCATACAGCGGCACTTTTACCTTTTCACTATTACCTTTTACCTTAAATCTGGCGACCCGGAACGGGCTCGAACCGTCGACCTCTAGCGTGACAGGCTAGCGTTCTAACCAACTGAACTACCGGGCCATATATACAACGAAAGTTATTATACACATTCAGCATATTTTTGTCAAGACAAAAACAAAATTTAATCAACAAATTTTGTCCGTCCCGTATTTGACACGGAACAATTAATGTGATAAAATTCTCGGGATAAAACGAAAGGACAAATTTCAAAGAAATAACCCTATGAATATTTTTGATGAAATTTACAGAATAAATGCTGCGCACCCCGAGAAAACGGCTATGTCTATATCTTTGGACAGCGGTGAAAAAATCTCCTTTACATACGGTGAGCTTTTGAGTGAGGCTCAGCTTCTTGCAGATAAACTGCTCTCGGCAGGTGTAAAGTCGGGAGACAGAATTGCAATTGCAGCCGAAAGCTCCCCTTACTGGGCTATTGCTTTTTTTGCGGTGTGCAAAATCCGCTGCACGGCGGCTCTCATTGATGCTTCTCTCACGGGCAGCGATATTGTTGATTTTGTGAACCGTTCCGATGTAAGGGCAGCATTTTTCTCCGAAAAGGTATATAAGAAAATTCAGAATGTAACAAAATTTGAGTTCCCTGTTTTCAATGTCACAAGCCGTACACTTTTTTCGGACAGCGTAAAAAATGTTCCCGAGGACTTCCCTCTTTCCGAGGACACAGACGAGAATGTTGCCTGTATTATATTTTCATCGGGCACAACCCGTAAGGCGGCAGGTATTCTGCATTTTCACGACAGCCTTATAAACACCACGAAAATGACACAGCAGGTGCAGGACATAACCGAAAAATCAAGATTTTTAGGTATTCTCCCCTTAAGCCACATTTACGGTCTTTTCAGCCTCATTATGGGCCCCACAATCACGGGCTCTCAGGTGCATTTTATTGAATCAATTTCTGCTGATGCAATGCTTAAAGCCTTCGCTGAATTCAAACCTACTGCGTTTCCCGGTGTGCCCAAGGTCTATGAGCTTTTCAGAACAGCGGCTCTGAGAAAAATAAATTCAAAGCCCGTAACAAAGCTTATGTTCGACAAGCTCTTTCCCGTTTGCTATAAGCTCAGAAAAAAGAACGGCTCGTTACTCGGCAAAAAGATTTTCAAGAGTATTCACGATACCTTCGGAGGTTCTCTTGTACGCCTTTTCTCGGGCGGCGCTCCTTTAAGTCAGGAGGTTGCCGACTTCTATTTCGGCCTGGGCTTCAATATTCTCAGCACATACGGTGCGAGTGAAACAAATGTACCCACACTCGGAAATGTTGAATCCGACATTCAGACCGATTCCTGCGGCAAGCCTTATCCCGTTGTTCAGGTTAAATTATCATCTGACGGCGAGCTGCTTATAAAAACGCCTCTTATGATGAAGGGCTATTTCCGTGACGAGGGGGCCACCCGTGAGGCTTTCACCGAAGACGGTTGGTTTAAGTCAGGCGACCTTGCAACGATTGACGGCAACGGAAATGTGAAGATTGTGGGCAGGTCAAAGGAAAATATTATCCTTTCAACGGGCAAAAAGGTTTCTCCCGAGGATTTGGAGGCTAAGTATCAGAGCCTTAATAATGTAAAGGATTTTGTAATCTGCGGTGTTCAGTCCGGGGAAGCGGATTATGATGAGGTACATGCCTTTGTTGTTGCCGAAACAGGTGCCAACATAAAAGAAATTGAAGCTCAGATAAGCAAAATCAATGCGGATGTACCGCAGAATATGCGTATATTCAAAACACATTTTGTAAACGAAATTCCGAGAACATCTCTGCAGAAGCCTAAGAGATATATCTTAAAACAGCTTGCAGCAGACGAAAGACAAGGAAAAACTCAGCAACAGACGGTAAGCACAGACGGTAATTCTCTGCTGTCACTACTTATTTGTATAATTGCAAAAATCTCACACGCACCTGTAAGCGAAATCAATGAAAGCACAAAAATTTTCACAGACCTTGCAATAGACTCTCTCAGTGCGGTTGATTTGGCAATGGAAATTGAGAGTACATTCAAGGTAAATGTTGAAAGTGCTTATTCAAAGGAAATGACTGTAACAGACTTGCTTACCGCGGTCGAAAACGGCAATCAGGTGACAAAAATTTCCGTTGCACACAGCATTTATCCTCAGGAGAAAACCGAAAGAGATTATAATATCTATTCCAAGTTCAGAAGCTTTGCAAAGTTCTGCTTTAATATCAATGTAAAAAATGCAGAAAATTTACCTGCCGATAAGGGCTTTATTATCTGTCCCAACCATGTTACGAAGATTGACTATCTCTTTGTTTCAACAGCTCTCCCCAAGGAACGCTTTATGAAGCTTTGCTGTATGGCAAAAATTGAGCTTTTCAGAAAGGATCCGTTCAGTAAGCAGCTTATCAAGTCAACAGGTATGGTGCCCGTTGACAGAGGCGGTATGAATATGAACACAATGAACAGCATAAAAGCAAAGCTTAAAGAGGGCTGGTGTGTGCTGATTCATCCCGAGGGAACAAGAAGTGAGGACGGCATTTTCCGCAAGATAAAAAGCGGTGCCTCGGTACTTTCCATTGACACAAATGTACCCGTTGTTCCCGTATATATAAACGGTGCATATGAGTTATTCCCGAAAAACAGCAAAATGATTAAGTTCTATGACACAAAAAACAAAAAACGATTTGATGTTGATGTTGTTTTCGGCAAGGCAATATACCCCGACGGCAAAACAACCGAGGAAATGACCAATGAAATTCAGAACGCAATTCTGAAGCTTCAGGATGAATGTAAAAACAAATAACAGCTTCATAAGGGGCTGTAAAAAAACGAAAGTTTTTTTACAGCTTGGCTTTTTAGGGGGCAGGAAAAAATGCGCAGAATGAGTAAACCGAGCAAAAACAACACAAAAGTGTTGTTTTTGGTTTCCCCGACAGCGTACAAAGGTACGCCGAGGGCGAGGTTTGCTTATAGCATAAAACTTGTTTTA
>JAFXAK010000019.1 GCA_017517135.1 Clostridia bacterium | reverse complement strand
TTGTATGACACCAATGGAATACCATGCAGCATTCGCCTCATGAGAATTCCCCATCCCTCCTGTACAGGAGGGATGGGGAATGGATAGATTAACTACTATTTTTGTTATTTCGTCTGTCTACTTGACAGGGAGCACATCACTTTCGTTTTACAGCCTCTTTTAATTTTTTCTGCAAAATTCCGTTCAAGGCAAATTCATTCTTATAAACCGATTTATTTTCATCACAAAACTAATGTGTATGGCAGAACGGTGAGGTTTCGTCAGCGTTGACTACAATTCGAAAACCGACCTTTGCTGCAAAAAAATTCACCCGCAGAGTTTGTCTGCGGGTAATATTATTTATTTTCTGTTTCCCTTATCCACTTAATTGTATCTGCAAGGCTTTCCTTGAGGCTTCTGGGGTTGTAGCCTAATTCGTTCTGAGCTTTTTCAAAGGAGAAGTTACAGTTTGAGCAGAGCTTTCTTATTGAATAACGGGTGATGAGGGGTGTCTGATCGGAGAGCTTGTAGTAAGCTTCCATAACGGGACAGAACGCTTCGATAAGCTTTCTGCCGAGCTTGATTTTCGGAGGCTTGTTGGAGCTTACCTCGGCAAGAAGACGGATAAATTCGTCAACAGTGCAGGACTTGTTGCAGAGAAGATATACCTCACCTGCTCCCCCCTTGTCACCTGCTGCAACTGTACCTATGGCAACATCGCGTACATCAACGAAGTTATATCCGCCGAAGGTCATTGTGATGGGGAATTTTCCGCTTGAGAACATTCTTATCATACTGCCGACACTCGACACCTTGAAGTCGTAAGGTCCCATACAGGCACTCGGCTGACATACTACTGTTTCAAGGCCGTCAACACCGTTGTTGTCGAGCACGAACTGAGTTGCTTCAGCCTTTGTTTTAGCGTATGCACCCTCCAATTCGTCGGGGTTATACTTATAAACCTCTGTCATTTCTCTGTTATCGGGCAGAGGCACATATGTATCAACGCTTGACATATAAACAAGTCTCTTTACACCGCATTTCTGACAAGCCTTGACAACATTCTTTGTGCCGTTCACATTGATGTTGTATACCATATCCTCGTTGCCTGCCTTGATTTCAACACAGCCGGCAATGTGATATACGATTTCGCAATCCCTGAATGCTTCAAGAAGTGACTCGTAATCCGTGATGTCGCCCTTTACCTTTGTGCAGTTGATACCGTCAAAATAGCCGGGATCCTTTCTTAAAAGAATACGGACTTCTCTGTCGTCATACTTTTCAAGCTCCTTGAGAGTTGCAAAGCCTACATGGCCCGTTGCACCTGTCATACAGACAATTTTCTTTGCCATCTTTATTTCTCCAATCATTTAAGTGAAATTACACAGTATTCATTATCGGGTAAGGCAGGGTAAACCAATTCGCCTGCAATATCGGAAATCTGCTTTGCAGTTTTCAGTAGGCCTGCTTTTTTATTCGCTTTAAGAGGCAGTTTTTTTACTATTCTTTCAAAAAGCGTGCCCGCATCGAAAACGACCTTTTTTGTTTCCTCGTTAAAGTCTTTTGCAGTTTTACTGCCGTCAAACACGCACAGAAAAACCTTTATAACAAGAGGCAAAAGCAGCTCGTTTTTTATGGCTTTAACGCTCTTTTTGTCAATACCCTTGCCGAATGTAAAGAAATTTATAAGCCGTCCTGCCGTGCCTACCCTCATTTTGAGAAGAATATTCGCACCCTTTTTTATTACGGGGTATAATTTATCAAAGCTTTTTATTCTTATTCCCTGTGCCAGCAAGCGTTCGTGGAAATCCTTTTTGTCGCTCACAGCGGAATTGAGAAGATTATACATAACATCGCTTGTGTGCTTTTCAAAGAATGAGGCACCGTACTCTTTACCGTTGTATGTAAAGCCCCTGAGATAGTCCACCTTTATTTCGGCTTCACCGTCCTCTATTGTTACATAGGTGACAGGTGCGGGATAGCCGCACAGCGAGCCTACATTCACCTGTGTGATTTTGTTGCCGTTTTCGCTTATAAATTCGGTTGTTCTCTGCATATGGGAATGTCCCACAAACATAAGTCTGAGTCCCTTATCGGCAAATTTTGAAGCCATACCGAAGTTATCTGCAATACTCTGTCCCTTGTTTATAAGTGAGCCTACATTGTGAAGCAATAAGTGATGCTCCATTGCAATAACATACTGTCCCTTTGCCTTTGCTTCTTCGAGCTGAGAATATACCCAGCTGAGGTGATTTTCGTCGTAGCCCGATTTTCCGCCCTCTCCGTTACAGTCGTCATTGATTGCAAGAAGACGCACATTATCCCCCAAAAGGAAGCTTCTTGAGGTAAAGCCCTGAGGAGTGTCAAAGGACGAAAGGAGCGTTTTTTCTCCGAATGAAGCATACCAATCACGGACTTGTTCGCCCGAAAGGGTTTCAACATCCGTAAACACATCCTCTCCCGCAAAACGGCGCGCGTGGTTATCCGAGCACCAGTCGTGCGTGGAGGTTATGAGATACACCGGCTTTTTCTTATCAAGCTCCTGCATTTTTCTGAGGATTTCCTCGTGCGAGGCTCTCTCGCCGTCATTTGTGATGTCGCCAACAATAAGAACGGCATCAATGTCGCTTTCGGCGAACATAGAGAATGCGCTGTCAACAACAGCACCCGTTTCGGCAAGACATTTCTGATCCGAGCCCGAACGCAGCTCATACGCCCTGCCCGTGTTACCGAGCTTTTCGGAATAATGGTGGATATCCGCAATAACGGCAAGCTTTACTTTAGACATATAAAACCTCTTATATACAATTTATTTACAAAACTTTAACTATCCGTTAGATTATAATATTTTAATGACAGATTGTCAATAAAATACAGCTGTTGATTTTTTACACTGTAACAAAAGGTCTGAATTTGTAAGGAACGATGCTGTACGACAAGCAACTTAAGAAATGTGCAGCAAATTTGAGGAAACGAAGAAGAGCATCCTTGACTACCATGATGAAACTGAAAATGCTGACGAAAACAAAATTTTCATTGAGAACTTAGGTGTATTGTCACCTAACATCTCAATGTGAAATGTCAACTTTCTGTTTGCAAATCCGTGGTATTGACAAAATAAAACTATTTTTATATCATAAACATATATAGTGATAACGGAGGAATTTTTATGGATATCCTTTTTAATATTTTTTCCAAGGTGTGGAAAAACACCGAAAAGAGTGATGCAAAGGTTCACGCAAGGCAGATAAAGCCTGAGGGGATTGAAGAGGAAAACAATTTTCCTTACATAGACGATAAAAATCCTTATCATCTGCTCGATGTATACTACCCCGAAAATACCGAGGGGAAGCTGCCTGTTATAATAGATATACACGGCGGCGGATGGATGTATGCCGACAAGGACCTCAACAAGTTTTACTGTCTGTCCCTTGCAAAAAGAGGCTTCTGTGTGTTCAATATAAGCTATCCTCTTGTGCCCGATGTAAGGGTGAGAGAGCAGCTTAAGGACATTTCAAAGGCTCTTAAATGGATAGGCGACAATATTGACTCCTTCCCTGCCGACAAAAACAATATTATGCTCACGGGCGACTCCGCAGGCGGTCAGCTTGCAGTTTATTCTGCTATAATAAACGGAAGTGCATACTTAAAGCAGCACTTTTCAACGGTTGACACGGGGCTGAAATTTACTGCTCTTACACTTACCTCTCCCGTTGCATATATGAACACATCTGTTATGGGTGCTTACTGCCGAAAAATGTGGGACGAAAAGCCGTTCAGAACAAGCACAACACCCTACCTCAATTTAGACGAGATTATAGACTTTGCCAAGCTCCCCCCCACGCTCTTCGTCACAAGCTCGGGCGATTTCCTCGCATTAAAGCAGACAAAAAAGGCATATGAGCTGTTCTTATCAAAGGGAATTGACGCGTCTCTTCTCAATTTCCCCAAGTTCGAGGGTAAAAATCTGCCCCATGTTTTCGGTGTGCTCGAGCCCGAAAGCAAGGCAGGAAAAATATATATCGACAAGATGTGCGAGTTTTTCAGAAATACAATTAAATAAGTTTTTTGGCGGTATCAGTATGCTTGAAGAATTAAAATATTGGTTTTCAAAATGTTCAGATTGTTTGTTGCACCCCGAATATAAAAAATTATTACAAGATTTATATACATACAATCTGACACAGGAACTAATTGACTTTTTATGCGATAAGGCAACATCAAAAAAACATTGCTACGAAATAAGATTTGAACACTTAAAAGTATTATTGCTTAATAAAAGTGCTATGAATTATGACTTAAAAGCCTTTTATTCCGACAGCTTAAAAAGATGCCGTAAAATGAGGCTTAAAATATTTTTTATAAGAGGATATACCGCATACGCTACTGAAGAAGAGCTTTGTCCTGTTATGAAAAAATTTCAGGAGCAATCAACAAACAATCACGATTATATTGACTATGAACATATTTTGTCTGTTGCAGGCTTACCGTATCTTGTCAACACATATGGCTATGACTGTTTCAAAACTGCTCTCAGAACAGTTCAAAACGAATATCAGAAAATTCATCCGCTGTTAAGAGGATATTTCACCCTGAACGAAAGCTTAGAACAAATTAATCTGCTCAGCATACAAGAAATGAAAAAAAGAACTGATGCTTTTATCCGCATTAAAGAAGGCTCGGATTCTTGCTGAATTGTTAAATGTATTGAAATATAATTTTTGGAAACAGGAAAAATCAAACCTCCCTGATACTGCTGACGCATATCCGGGAGGTTTAGTTCATTATAGTGTCAAAAATTTTTACTTCCGATAAAAACTTCATTTGCAAGCAACACAGGTACCGCAATCTGCTAATTTTTCAGGCAACCGATAGGAATAACAAACACACCGTCTTCTCTTTTATAACCAAACTGTGTACCCGTGATAACAATTTTTAAATCAGGCAAACGAAGCTTGCATTGTTTTTCTTTTTCATTATATTTTTTTATAAGTTCTTCTATTTCACACAAGTGCTTTGCACCTTCTTCAATTTCCTTTGAGCCCAATTTGAATTCAAGAAGTGCATATCTGCCATCATTAAGATGAAGCACACCGTCTGCCTCCAGACCATATCTGTCCCTATAATACGACATTGTTCCGTCAAAGGCAGAAGAGTAAATTTTAAGATCACGGATGCATAAAGATTCAAAAAGAAAACCAAGTGTTTTAAAATCGGTATTAAAGTAATCAGGTGACAATCCTAACGCTGCCACGGCAACGGACGGATCAATAAGATTGCGTTTTTTAGATGCCCGGATAACCGTTTTTGAACGGATTGCAGGACACCACGCATCTATATCATCAATTATATATAATCTTTCAAGTGCATCAATATAATCATAAAGAGTTTTTTCACTTACATCATAATTTGCTTTTACATCATCAAAAATTGTTTTTGTTTCTGCTAATGTGCAAATATTTCTGCTGTACGATTGCAATATTGCCTGTGTCCAGCGAGCATTTCTTTTAATGTTGTCAATATTTGAAATATCCACCGAATAAGTCTGACGATATAAATCCTTTGCAATTTCAAGCTTTGCCCGTGTGCTTTCATTTAACAGGCCTCTTGGCCAACCGCCTCTGCATATGGCAAAAATCAAACCGTCAATCGACAAATCTGATTCACATCCGTCAAAATTATCAGGATTATTAAACAATTCAATCAGTGAAACACTGCCGTTTGATTCTTCGCTTTCATAAAGACTCATAGGGTACATCAATAATTGACTGATTCGCAGAGTTCCCGTATGAGGCGTACTGATATCCTTTGATGACGAACCCGTTAAAATATATTGACCGTTTTTTCCTGTATCATCAATGTCCTTGCGTATTGTTCCCCATAATTTAGGTGCATCCTGCCATTCATCAAATAATCGCGGCTTTTCACCTATAAGAAGCTTTTTCGGTGCAGCTTGTGCAACTGCCAAAAGGTTATCTCTTACCTCTTCATCCTGAAATTCAACAAAGCTTTTTGCTTTTTGCTTTGCAGAAGTAGTTTTCCCGCACCCCTTTGGCCCTTTTATCAAAGCGGCTCCGAATGCCTCCAATTTCAGCTCTAATAAATTATCAATAATTCTATCTTTATATGCCATTGTTTTACTCCTTAACATATCTATTACCTGTATTGTATCACAACAAAAAAAACAAGTAAATACAATTTCAGCAATTTGAGGCTTTTTATTTCAGTAATTTGAGGTTTTTTACTTCAGAGATTTGAGATAATTTGTTTCAGCAATTTGATGTTATGCAATTTACAGTATAAAAAACAATTAAAAGAATACTACCGAATTATTCTTTATTATAAAATATTATTCTCGCAATTAAGAAAAATCTTTCGCACACATCGGTTTTCAGCTGTTTTTATACCAACCTATTATAGAAAAACGCAACCTGACACAAAATCTTACATTAAAACCACCTGCTTTTTCAACAAACCAAAGTCTGTACTTGTAGGGAACACTGAGGGCAGCGTTCCAACACAAACAACTTAAGGATTTTGCTGAGAATTTGCGTATTCGTCAGGTAGGGTACGATGCCCACATCGTACCGCATGAGGGAAAAGTTACTTTAATTTGTACACAGATTTTGGTCAGATATAGGTTAAAATACCTGCAAAAAAAGTTAGAATTTGCTTTATAACGGAACGATGTGGGCATCGTTCCCTACCATTCAAAATAAACAATTTGCTGCTTTCGGAACAAATAAAGCTGACAGCCCGTACCGCTTGCATTTGCGGTACGGGCTCTTTTTGTGTTTCTTTGTTTTATCTGTCAGTCAATCTGCATCGAAATATCCATAGCTGTTACTGAATGTGTAAGTGAGCCCATGGAGATTATGTCTATGCCTGAGAGAGCTTTTTCTTTTATGTTTTCGAGTGTGATATTACCCGAAGCCTCTGTGAGGGCTCTTCCGTTTATGTATTCTACGGCTTGCTTCATTTCTTCGGCTGTCATATTATCGAGCATAATGATGTCTGCACCTGCTTCGACGGCTAATTTTACCTCTTCAAAATTTCTTGTTTCAACCTCGATTTTTACGGTGTGGCCTACTCTTGAACGCAGCTTACTTACTGTTGCAAGGATTCCGCCGCCTGCATCTATGTGGTTATCTTTAAGCATAGCGGCATCCGAGAGGTTGAAGCGGTGGTTTTTACCTCCGCCGCAGACTACTGCATATTTCTGCAAGGCACGAAGTCCGGGGAGGGTTTTTCTTGTGTCTGCAATGCTCACATTAGTACCCTCAACAGCCTTTACTGCCGCATTTGTCTGGGTTGCAACACCCGAAAGGTGCTGTAAGAGGTTGAGTGCGGTTCTTTCGCCCTGTAAGAGATATGTAGTTTTGCCGTGTATTCTTGCTATAAGGTCGCCTTTTTTTATTTCGTCACCGTCTTTTTTGTAAACGGAGAATGTGCAGGAAGAATCAAGAAGCTCGAAAACTCTCAAAGCTATTTCTATTCCGCAAAGAACACCGTCTGCCTTTGCAACAAAACGGGCGGTTGTTTCGTTGTCTTCGTCTATAACAAAAGCCGAAGCCTGGTCAAGATAGTTTATATCTTCCTTTATGGCATTTTTTATAATATCGTCAATATAAAATTGTGGTATCAGCATATTTCTTCTGCCTCCTTGAGAACAATGTAAGCCACACTTGCAAGTGAGAGGGCTTCAAGATATTTTGTTGTGTATGCAAATTTACCGCCTTTAAGACGCTTTAATATGGAGTCTATCTGCTTTAAGCCGAAGCGGATTGCACCTGCATCGGGCATAACGAAATATGCTCGCTGCATTATTTTTTTGATGTCGTCCACTATCCCCTCGGGAACGGGAGCACCTGAGAAATCAAGCTCAACGGGGATTGCGGCAACTGTGGGGAAGCCGTTTTGCATACATCTCTTTATGTCTTCAGCGGCTCGTCTTGAGAAAACGAGAGCCTCTAACAGTGAATTGCTGGCAAGTCTGTTTTTGCCGTGAACACCTGTGTTTGCACACTCACCGCAGGCATAAAGACGGGGTACTGTGGTTTTTGAATCGAGGTCAACCTCAATTCCGCCCATAAGATAGTGCTGACAGGGGAAAATCGGGATTAAATCCTTAGTCATATCAACACCGTATCTCATACAGCCCTCATATATTGCGGGGAAGCGTTTTTTGAGGAAATCGGAATCCTCGTGGGTTATATCAAGATAGAAGTTATTGCTGCCCGTTCTTCTGCTTTCGAGTATTATGGACTTTGAAACAACATCACGCGGTGCTAATTCCAGCCGCTCGTCGTATCTGTCCATAAAACGCTTCTTTTCGCAGTTGTAAAGATATGCACCCTCGCCTCTTACGGATTCGCTTATTAAAAACTGCTCGCCGTCTTTGGAATTGAAGGCGGTGGGGTGGAACTGAATGTATCTGAGATCCTTTATCTGTGCACCTAATTCGTAGGCTATTCTGATACCGTCACCCGTTGCGCTCTTGGGGTTGGTGGTGTATTTATACACTCTGCCGACACCGCCCGTACACAGCATACAGTAGCTGCAGAAAACGGAGAAGTATTCGCCCTCGCACAGTAAATCTGCTCTGAAGCCGCTTCTTACTCTCACAAGTCTGCACAGCACGGTGTTTTCGCAATAGTCGATATTCTTTCTCTTTTCGACCTCTCCGAGAAGTCCTCTTACCATCTCCGCACCCGTGCAGTCCTTATAATGCACTATTCGTCTTCTGGAGTGGCCGCCCTCAAGGGTTTTGTCAAGCTCTCCGTTTTCGTTTTCGTCAAAACGGACACCCATTTCCATTATTTTTCTGACATCCTCGGGCCCCTCTCTTACAAGCACATCAACCGCTTCGGTATCGTTTTCGTGTCTGCCTGCAATAAGGGTGTCCTTGATGTGCAGGTCATAGCTGTCGTCCTCTAATGACAGCACGGCGGCAACACCGCCCTGTGCAAGATTAGAGTTCGAGGTTGTTTTTGAGTATTTTGACAAAACGGCAACGCTTGTGCTTTCGTCAAACTGCAATGCGCCGTACATACCCGCGATACCGCTGCCGACAACTAAAACATCATATACCTTGTTATTTCTTTCTGTCATACAAAAAGCCTCTTTTCTCAACCGAGTCTGAGCATTTCGTCTATACTTTTCTTTGCTTTGATGCGAAGTGCCTCGTCTATTTCAATTACCTCGCCTGCTTCCCCTCTGATAGCTTTCAATAAGGTATCTGTATCAACATACTTCATATCCTTGCAGACGAGCTTTTCGGGAGCTAAGTGATAAAAGCCCTTTTCGGGGTATTTAAGCGTGAGATAATCCGCAACGCCTCTTTCAGTGCCGATTATGACATCCTTTTCACTTGCTAATGCAAATTTTATGATATCGGCAGTTGAGCCTGCCATATCGCAAAGGTCAACGACCTCTTTTTTACATTCGGGGTGTACTGCAACCAAGGCTTCGGGGTGTGCTTTTTTAGCTTCCAGTATATCCTCGGCAGTAACTCTGTCGTGTATGGGGCAGTAGCCGTCCCAAACAACGATATTTTTTTCGGGGAAGGCATTTTTTACGAATGTTCCGAGATTTTTATCGGGAATGAAAAGAATTTCGGGGGCTTCTATCTTTTCAACTATCTTCAATGCACTCGAAGAGGTTACACACACATCGCACTCGGCTTTGAGTGCCGCGGTTGTGTTTATATATGCAACTACCACGGAGTCGGGGTTTTCTTCTTTGTATTTTCTCACTCTTTCGGGAGAAATCATTTCTGCCATAGGACAGGTTGCCTCGGGGGCGGGCAGTATGACCTCTTTTTCGGGGGAGAGAATTTTTACACTCTCTGCCATAAAGCGGACACCGCACATTATAACTCTTTTTGCATCTGTTTCAAGGCAAGCCTGAGCGAGCTTAAAGGAGTCTCCCGTTATATCGGCAAGCTCAATTATTTCGGGCGGCTGATAGGTGTGTGCAAGGATCAGCGTACCGGTTTCTTTTTTTGCCTTTTTTATAAGCTCAGCAATATTCTCCATAACAATTCCTCCGTAATTTATAAGCTGTTGTCAATTTATCTTATTTAGTCTGAGCACAAGAGTGAAAACACCGTCCTCGTGCTTGCAAAGCATTTCTCCGCGGTATTTCTTTACCGTGCTTTCTATAGTTTTAAGTCCGAAGCCGTGGTTTACAGGCTTGTCCTTCTTGCTCGTTATATATCCGCCCATAGTATTCTTTTTAGGTGCCTCAAGGGCGGGGTTTGACACGGACACAACCGAAAAAGCCTCATTGCCGTGTATTTTGAGCTTTATATATCTTTCGTCCTTATTCTCGATTTTTTCGTTGGCTTCTATTGCATTGTCGAGTGCGTTTGAAAGTATAATGCACAAATCAAGAGGCTGTATATTATTCTTGTCAAGATTAACAACATCGAATGAGGTTGTTATGCTCTTCGACTGCGCTTCGTACATCTTTTCATTGAGAATAGCATCAACGGCTGAAATACCGCTTATTCTTACATATGCCGATTCGTCGATAACACCGCTCATTTCTCTGAGATAGGCTTTAAGCTCGTCGAACTTCTCCTGCTGAGCCAACATATTCATAAGCAGGATGTGGTTTTTTATATCGTGGCGGAAGCTTCTTGTGCGGTTATATGAGGTTTCAAGTCTCTTGACGGATGCCTGCTGAAGATAAAGCTGAGAGGTCAGTATATCCTTTTCTCTTTTTATATTCAGCTGACTGTTAAGTCTCGAGAAAAGCACAAAAACTATTATATTTATGAAAACAAGTCCTACACAGGAAATGAGCATATATGTGAGAATAAGATTTTCCCTCGGATAGGCTTCAATATAGTATTGGTACACGGAAAAGGTTATAAGCGTTATTGCGGGGACAAACAAAAGAATCACCCACACAATAAAACCCGATTTTGCAACGGCAAAACGCTTTGCGAAAATACTCAGTATTATTGCGGCAACAACCATTATAATATTTGCTAAAGTGAGGTTGAGTATACGGATAAACATTGTATCCGATTCAAAATCAAAATCAAACAGCCTGACAAGTAAATTTTTAAGATACCCTGCGGCAGTCTCGCTTAAAAAAATAAGTGAACAGAACACAAGAGAGCCGGTAAGCTTTTCTCTGACAGAGCCGTCATATAATAAAAACAGGAATAATACAAGGACTATACACTCAACAAAAAATTTCTCGTTTTCGAGTATTCCGTTTTCAAGCAGAAAAATCATAATTCCGCTGAGTGCCACAAATGGGATATAGTCGTATTTTTTAAGAAAAGCACGCGGGGTGTAGAAATTGTTTACAAGGATATAAGCAAGAATTATCTCAAATACGGAAGAGAAAATTCTCGCAGTATTAAAAATTATGTCCTGATAATTATTGACAATAAAATCAATCACCGTTTTCTCCTCACAAATATAATCCAAGACGCGAAAGCGTCTTCCGCACTTCTTCACTTTTCACTATTACCTATTACCTAAAAAAAAGCTCCGCTTTTTTATCTCATCGCCCACAAAAACGCTTCGCTTGTTTCCTTTGCTCTGCGTTTGCTTACGGGGATGACGGTTTCGTTTACTAAGGCAAGCTCTGTGCCTCTTAAAGAGAGTATCTTCTTCGTATTCACAAGAAAGCTCTGATGGCAGCGGACAAAATCGAGCTTTTTAAGCTGATTTTCTATGTTGTCAAGCTTGCCGTAGAAGGTGTATTCCCTGTCGTTTGGGCAGACTATACTGATTTTTCTGCGGTCGCTTTCAAAGTACAGAATTTCTCTTAAAGGAATACTCACGGTATCGGCACCCGTCTGGAAAGAAAACACAGACTCGTCTTTTTTCGTAAGCTCGGCAACACACTCGGAGAATACCCGTCTGAAGCCGTGAAGCAGCTCGGGCTTTAAGATGTAGCGGAAGGCTCTTACCTCGTAGCCGCTGAAAACATACTCGGCAGATGCTGTGACAAAAACTATCATAACATCACAATTGTATTCACGGATTTTCTTTGCGGCTGAAAGTCCGTCACATTGCTTCATTGTGATGTCAAGCAGTATCATATCAAAATCCGCCGTACCGTCTTCATAGGTCTTTACAAGCGGAAGTCCGTCATTGAATATGCTTACGCTGCCGTCAATATCCTCGGCGGCAAAGAAATCAAGCACCTGTGTGCGCAGATATTCGCAAATTTCGGGTTCGTCATCACAGACGGCAATTTTAAGCATATTACTCTTCGCCTTCCGTTGTTTTTTTGTTTCTGAATATAACTAACTTACTTGCAACGAAGTTAAACACAATAACAAGCACGCTTATTATGATTTTTGCAATCCAGCCGTTTATCGAAAGTACACCTGCAAGAAGTATGAATAAAAGCTCCTCGAAAAGTATAAAGGAGAGTATTCTCGCAGAGAAGAATGACACAACCTCTTTAAGCACAACCTGCCCTTTCCACGATGTGCTTTCAAACACAAAGAGCTTGTTGGTGATATATGCAAATATGACTGCAGCAACCCACGCGAATGCCTGAGAGACATATATCCAGAGAAACTCGAATGTGCCGACGCTGAAAAGCACCTTTGTTTCGTAATTTTCCCCCGCAAGCAGATTTGAAAGCCCGTACACAACGAAGTTTACAACCGTTGTGAGCACCCCGAAAACGAGATAGGACACAATTTCATACTGCAAAAGCTTCTCAACAAAGGGAATTTTCAGAAAAGCCTTGAAAAAGGGCACGGAGAAAACAGCGTTGTATAATTTTAAGTAAAGTTCTTTTAGCTTCATTTTTATTTTCCTTAATTTTTTATTATATTATTTTTCAACATAATATTGTAGCACGAAAAAAACAAGATATCAATATTAAAACGAAAAAGCGGATGTAAAAAAGAAAAAAAAGAGGTGCGGCATTAACGATATATTTTTCCGACGATTGGCGAAATATTTTTCCGACGATTGGCGATATATTTTTCCGACGATTGGCGAAAGAAAAACGGCCACCGAGGTCGGTGACCGTTTTTTTGTCAATTTGCTTCATTCCACAATATTATTAACCCACACACGCTTTTTGATAAGTATTGCACCTAAGATTACCTTTACTATTTCAAGCAGCTGGACTATGGGGAATATTACGAAAATGGAAAGTCCGAAAACATAGTAGCCCATAAAGGCTATGGGGACGGACAATATCCACATTGAGCCTGAGTCGAAGATGAATGTAACAACTGTTTTTCCGCCGCTTCTGAGTGTAAAGTATGCGGCATTTGCGAAGGACACTATCGGTCCCGTGCAGGCACATACGCGGATAAGGTAGGTTGCGATTTGTTTTACCTCGTCGGTTGTGTTGTAAAGACCGGGGAAATATCCGCTTACGATAAACAGAGATGTGCCCATTATGACACTCACAAACATAGAAAAGGCTATAAGCTTTCTGTCGGTGTCAACGGCTTCCTCGTATTTTCCCGCACCTAAAAGCTTGCCTACTATAATACCGAGGCTTGAGCCGAGAGAGAGAAAAGCCATATTGAACAGGTTTGTTACGGTTGAAGAAATATTATATGCCGCAACAACCGTTATGCCGTGAAGAGAATATGCAATTCCGAGTGTTGACATACTCATAGACCACAGCACCTCGTTGAGAAGCAAAGGCATACCCTTTCTTGTGATTGCAGCAAAGGTGTCTGCAGGTATGTACAGGCTCGAGAAAAGTCCTTTCATATAAGAAAATCTGTTTTTTCTTATGAGCATATATGCAATAACGAGTATACATTCCAAAAAACGCGAAATAACCGTTGCTATTGCCGCACCTCTTACACCGAGTACGGGGAAGCCAAGCTTGCCGAAAATAAGCAGATAGTTGAACACGCAGTTTGTTACAACGGCGGTAAGACCTATTACCATAGGAGCAAAGGTGTCTCCCGTTTCACGCATTGTGCCCGAAAATGCCTGAGAGATTGCAAAGGGTATAAGCCCTATAAGCATTAAAGCCATATACTGCTTTGCAAAGCCGAGTGTTTCGGCAATATCTGCGCCTGCTTCAACATCGTGCAGATACAGGGATATCAGATTTTCGTCAAAGACACAAAAAATTCCTATTGCAACAAGTGCAAGACATACGGATATTATTATTTTATAGCGGAAGGAATATCTTATTCCCTCGTTGTCGCCCTTGCCGAAGAACTGTGCTGTGAAAATACCCACACCGCCCATTGCTCCGAAAACGGCAAGGTTGAATATAAACAAAAGCTGATTTACTATTGCAACACCCGACATCTCCTCGGTACCGATTGAGCCGACCATAAGATTATCGAGCATATTTACAAGGTTTGTTATAAGATTCTGAAGCATTATGGGCATTGCAACCGTCATTGCGGTTTTATAGAATGCCCTGTCGCCTATATATTTTTTTATTCCCATTATTTAACTCTTTCAAAAAGTATTCTTGAATAGCAGATTCCGTTTTCCTCTGCTTTTAATAATTCTTCTTTTTTCCACTGCAGACTTTCATACTCGGGGAAGAATGCATCGGCATCCTTGTCCTCTCCGTCTATAAGGGTGAGGTACATTTTATCACACACAGCAATAAAAGCCTTGTAGATGCTCTCTCCGCCTATTATAAAGGCTTCGTCAGTGTCTGCGGCGGCTATAGCCTCTTCAATGCTGTGCACTACCGCGGCACCCTCGGCAGTATAGGTCTTATCACGGGTGATAACAATATTTTTTCTGCCCGGCAATGCCTTGGGGAGAGACTCAAAGGTCTTTCTGCCCATTATTATGGGATGTCCCATAGTTGTTGCCTTGAAAAATTTAAGGTCCTCGGAAATGCGCCATATAAGCCCGTTACCCTTGCCGAGCTCTCTGTTTTTGCCTACTGCGGCTATCATTGAAATTATCATAATTTTCACCCTACTGAGTTATTTCAAATAAAAGCTTGCCCATATGCTGATAGTCTATGAGCTTTACATCCTTACAGTCACGGGAATTGTCGAACTCGAAGAAGTCCTTGACCTCGGGATTGAGCCACAGCTTGGGAGCGGGCAGAGAGCCGTTTTCGTCGAAGCGACGGATCTGCTCCTTTATAGGCTCTATCTGATTTACATAGATGTGAGCATCCTTTATGCTCCAGTCAAGTGTGCCGACCTCGAGGGAGCAGACCTGAGCTAACATCGAAAGCAGAACTGCATACTGAGTGATATTAAAGGGCAGTCCCAACGGCACATCACAGCTTCTCTGATGTACCCACGCGTTGAGCTTACCGTCGGTTACATCCCACTCGCTGCTCCATACACAAGACGGCAGTACAGCGGTGTCGAGATAGTCATTCTGCCACAAGGACATCACCATTCTTCTGTCACCGGGGTTGTTTTTGAGCTTGTCTATGAGATTTTGTGTTAACTTGAATTTGTTTACAATATAACCGTATGCGGTGCCTATGGTGTGCGCATATTCCTTGCCGAAGAACTTATGCACCTCGGTTTTTCTGAGCTTGCCGTTTTCGTCGGGCACCATCTGCGTTGCGTTCCAATAGCCTTCCCCGTCTATTTCCCACTCGTTCCAGATTTTTACATCCCTCTCCTGAAGCCAGCGGACATCATTTGACTGTGCCTGATAAAACCAGAGCATTTCGAGCACCGCCTGACGGATAAACACCTGCTTGGTGGTAAGCACGGGAAACTCCTCACTCAAATCAAAATGAAGAGAATGAGCAGGAATTTTTATGGTATCCACACCCGTTCTGTTTTCAACTCTCACACCCTCGGAGAGTATCTTTTTACATAATGCAATATATGATTCATCGAATTTAGACATAGAAAAACACCTCTTTGGTATTATACATAATGTTCAGATATATTTCAACGGATATACAAAAAAAAGAGGACTGTTTCCACAGTCCTCCCGAAAAATTATTTGTTTTTACCGATATTAATCTGTTCTTCTGCGATAGCCTCGAGTGCTTCCTTGTCGCCTGATGAAGCGACGGTTGCAGCGTTCTTACGGCGTTCGAGAAGCTCTGCGTACATAAGCTCCTTCTTCTTACCGGAAAGGTCATAGAAGAGCATCGGAATGATACCGAATGAGCCTGTGAGAGCAGGAACGATTGTGAACATTGCAAAGAGATAGAACTTAACATAGTCGGGCTGTTCTTCACCCTTTGTATATGCGTTCTGGTCGTAGCCTACCATCTTCTTAAGCGCAGTTGTGATAACTGAGCTTGTGCTGGAGGCAACCTTTGCTGCAAGTCCCTTTGCAACGGAGGTCATAGCTTCTGTTCTGTAGCCGTTCTTCCATTCGCAATAGTCCATTGTTTCGTTGTAAAGCTCTGTGCCGATAACTGATCTTAAGCCGTAGAACAATGTCCAGATAAGCTCCCATGTTGCCATTGCAAAGAGCATTGCCCACTTGTTTCTGTAAAGACCGCCCTTGAAGGTCTTGGGATTGAAGCCGATGCAGCCGAAGAGGAATACAAACACATAAAGGAAGTTTGCTATCTCGTGGCTTACGATATAAAGCACACGGCTTGAGAAATGACGGCGGAACCAGGGTACAAAGGTATAGCTGACAGGTGAAAGGGGTGCTGCGGGGATACCTGCAAGCATTGTCATTGACGCAAAGTGAAGAACATCTATGTAGTAGTCGGACTTACTGCCTGAGATACCGAAGCCTGACAGGAAGTCTGATAATGTAACAAGAAGAATGGGCTTGTTGTTAAGAATAGACTTGATTGAATCCTTGACACTGGGTGTTTTGATTGACTGCATGATTCTTTCCTTGGAGTTAGCAAAGAACCAGAATGACATACCGCTGGAAAGAAGTGTTGTTGCCGTACCCATACCGATGAAAGCTATAAGCATCTGCTTTTCAATGGACATCTTTGTTTTGAATGCCTTGTTATCGATAAGGTCAAGTATAATCGTCATTATCTGCTCGGGCAGCTTTTCACCGAAGGTACCCGAAGCGAAGTTTGCTATGGTTATAAGCCTCGTTCGGTCAACAGGGTGCGGCGTTATGGTCGACAAAAGACCTGTTCTTGCAATACCCTGGAATGTGCCGATACCCTCTTTTACGATTTCGAGCACAAGGTAGAAAATGAACTTTGAAATTGAGGTTGCTGCCTTACCGCCGAAAAGCAGGGGCATAAACCAATAAAGAAGAGTACCGATACAGCCGGGGATTGCAAGACCTAAAAGATAAGGTCTGAATTTACCCCAACGGGTACGGGTTTTCTCAACTATTGCTGCTGTGAAAATATCGTTTACGATATCCCATACACTGTTGATTGTTTTAGCTATTGTCTGATAGCCGAGGTCAACCTTAACAATGTTTGTTACAAATCGCGTGGAATAGGTGTTGATGTTCAAACTCTGTGCAGCATCCCACAGAACGAAGCCGACTGTTTCCTTTGTGCCTACATATCTTCGGTTTTCATAGACATATTGGAGTTGTTCGTCGGTATACTCCTTGGGTGCACCGTTGTTTTCTGTTGCCACCTTTCTCCCTCCTTAGAACATAAATATGATTTATGATAACATATAAAATGTACTTTTGCAAGACACTTGAAAGTAATCGGAAATTTTGGTATATTATTCACAAATTCAATGTGAAAATTTTGTTGAAATAATAGGGCAGAATATTGAAGTAATAAGTAATAGTGAAAAAGTAAAAAGTGATGAGCCTGCGGTTGGCATTTTAAAATCCAAGACGCAATGCGTCTTCCGAAATTATTCATTATTCTTAATTCTTATTCATTAAAAAAACAGCATCGTTCCCTACCTGACGAAGACGAAAGTGCTGACGGAAACGGAAATTTTTCAGATTTCTGAAAAAAATACTTGACTTATATAAATGTATCTGTTATAATCTGACGGTAAATGAAGCAGACGATTCCCGTTCTCACCCTGCGAATTCCGTTTTTCAGGGTAAATAATTCACTCTTTTCAGAGAATAAGTGTGTTATTATGTGCGGGCAGTCTTCTGTCCGCATTTTTCTATTTATTTTTGGAGGTGCTTGAATATAGCTACTAAGGAACTGCAGATCAATGAGGAAATCAGGGATAATCAAGTCAGAGTTATAACAGATGACGGCGAACAGCTCGGTGTTATGTCTGCATCCGAGGCTCTCAAGAGAGCAAATGAAAGAAACCTTGATTTGGTAAAAATCGCTCCTCAGGCCGTACCCCCCGTATGTAAGATTATGAACTACGGTAAGTATAAGTTCGACCAGCAGAAGCGTGAAAAGGAAGCTAAGAAGAACCAGAAGGTCGTTGAGATCAAAGAGGTTCAGCTCACCCTCAACATTGATACTCACGACATTGAAACAAAGGTAAACCACGCTATCCGTTTCCTTAAGGCAGGAAACAAGGTTAAGGTTTCAATCCGTTTCAGAGGACGAGAGATGGTTCATCCCGAAAGAGGATATGAAATTATGCAGTCCTTTGCAGACTCTTGCTCCGAATACGGCGTTATTGAAAAAGCAGCCAAGCTTGAGAACAAAACAATGCTTATGTTCCTCGCTGCAAAGTCTTCTAAGAAATAACACCGCATAAAATAAATCAAAAAACACACAGGAGGAAAAAACAATGCCTAAAATCAAAACAAACAGCGGCGCAAAAAAGCGTTTTAAGCTTTCCAAGAACGGCAAGCCTATCCGTGCTCACGCTAACAAATCACACATCCTTAACAAAAAAACAACTAAGAGAAAGAGAAATCTTCGCAAGACTGCAGTTGCAGACAAAACAAATGTAAAGCAGATCAAGCGTCTTATTCCTTACAAATAAGAAGAAGATTTAACGGAGGTAAAGTAGAATGGCACGCATTAAAGGCGCATTAATGACTCGTAAGAGAAGAAATAAAACTCTCAAGCTCGCTAAGGGCTACTATGGCTCCAAGAGCAAGCTCTTCAAAACTGCTAAGCAGGCAGTTATGAAGTCCGGCAACTACGCTTACATCGGCAGAAAGCAGAAGAAGCGTGATTTCAGAAGACTCTGGATTGCAAGAATTTCCGCAGGCTGCAAGGCTAACGGTATGAACTATTCAACATTTATGAACGGTCTCAAGAAGGCCGGCGTTACTCTTAACAGAAAGATGCTCTCAGAAATCGCTATCGCAGATCCCGCAGCTTTCACTTCTCTCACCGAACAGGCTAAGGCTGCTCTTAAATAAGAGTTACTTAAAGGTAATACGGATTTTCCGTGTTACCTTTTTTGTTTTGTTTGTAACAAAGCAAAAAAGCTCCGAAGCAATCACGCTCCGGAGCTTTATTGTTTATTCAGGCTGTGCAAATTCGTGCGGAATGTTCTGCTTTATTGCTGCAAGCAGTTCGTTTATTCCGATAACCTCTATATTGTCGCCTAACTGACTTACAAAATACTGTAAATCATCCGTGCCAACAGTCCACGGGTGTACATTTATTACCGTATAACCGTTTATTGAATTGATGTCTGCCTTTTTGGCGTTTATTATGTCTGCCTGTTCCTTAAGCCATTCGTTGGTGACCTCTTCGGCATTTCCGCTGGGATACCAGAGGCTGAAGCCGACTGTCACAAAGGGCTTGTCATTTGAGAAATAGACCTTACCGCCGCCACCTGCGTAGTTGTTGGGATCAAGCTGGAGAATACCGCCCTCGATGTTATCGTAGCGTGAGAAATATTCAAGTCTCTTCTGCATGCTCTTGTCAAAGCCCTTGCCCTTGATTTCGTCGAGGAAGGTCATTATAGTATGTCCCGACTCAAGCATTACGGATGCGGTGTATGCAGAGAAAGCGTCAAGCTCCGAGGAGCTCATTTTGGATATTCTCGCATAGCCGCCGCCTGAGGGGCCCGTGATAAAGGCTGTGCCCTCACCGTTTTCAAGAGTTCTCTTCACATCAACGGAGCTCAATGTGCTTGCAATCGGAGGGAATGTCCAGCTTACGGGAGTATCGTTTTCATAAGACTGCCATGTGTGGAACTCGGAAAATCCGTTCTGAATCCACTGAAGATTGTCGCCGTCGCTGTAAACAATAGAAACATAATGCTTGCTGTCATCAAGCTCAACAGAGTCGGGAAGATGAGTGTTGAAGCTGTTTTTCTCAACATCAAAGCAGGAAAGAATACTCAGATTGTATGAATGGTCGGATGGAACAACGCTGTGGCCGTAGCGTGAGGCAGATTCATTGAACTTGATTTCATACTGACACCAGCCGAAAATCAGAGCCGAGGGAGTAAGCTTTCGCATAACCTCATCTCTGAAAAGTCTGCCCGTAAAGTCTGAATCCTCAATATACATAACAAAAATATTCTGCTGAATTGCAAAATCTCTCATACCCGAAGCATAGTAATAAAGATGTACAAGCGAATCGTTACGGAAAGACTCTTTATGCTTCTTATAGAATTTTTTGAGATACTTGAGATTTATGTTATCCTTACTTATATCCTCTTTCTTTTCAAGACCGAGTGCGATAACACTTTCTTCAATATCCTCACTTACGGGCAGGAAGCCGGTGAGTGTTGTAAGATTTATTGCGGTGTTGAGCTGTCCGTGGTCCTCTGTTGTTTTGTAGAGGATATAACCGCCGTCTGTTATGTAGGAGCTGAATTTTTTTATAACTGTCTCAAAGCTCCAGGGATTGCCGTCCTCGTCTGTGTAAGAAAGCGTATAGCCTGCCTTTTCCATTTCCTCGAGAGCATATTTGTGTGTAGCAGAGCCGTAATCAATAAAAAGCGCAGGCTTGTCTCTTGAAATAAGTCCCTGAAGCGCAATAATCGTATGACGCTGAGAAAGAGACATCACACCGAGATTGATAACGGTAATCTCGTCGTTCAGCTCGTATTTATCGAACCTGTCCTGCATTTCAACAAGCTGAGCCTCAGCTTCAGGAGCATCCGCCTTTTTGATTACTGCCGCATCAATAGTGTTGAAAAGAATAGAAAACATCATAACTGCAAATGAAAGCCATTTTGTAATAAAAGCCATAAAAATCACCTCAGGGAAATTATACAGAAAAATTTTTGTGTTTGCAAGTGTGGAATTTGACGGGAGCTTATAAGAAAAAATCTTACGATTTATCAACCCCCTACCCCCACTCTTGGGGGAAAGGTGTTTCTTGATATAAGCTAAATTGCTCACTTCGCGAGCAATTTCCTATATATTAAAAAACAACTGATACTAATTGATATCAGTTTGTATCAGTTTATAATTTTCTGATGCAAATTACCGTCTTCATCTTGTAGGGAACGATGCCCACATCGTTCCGCAATAGGCAAATTCTAACTTTTGCAAACCAATTTATTGTTACAAAAACCCAAATATGAACAATGGAAAGTTACATTTTCCTTATACCGGAACGATGTGGGCATCGTTCCCTACCATGACGAACCAATTTATTGTCTGCAAAAAAATAAATGTGTGCAACGGAAAGTTACTTTTCCTGTATGCGCAACGTTGTGGGACACGTTGACTACAAAAACCAACCCGCAACCGTCTGCGAGCCAATTTATTGTTTGCAAAAAAAAAAACAAAAGAGGCTGTACACCAGCCTCTTTATAGCTTATCTGAAAGCCTCAATAATCATCATCTGAGCTTCTTCTATGCACTTTTTAATAAGCTCATCCTCATTGGGTATAAGTGCCTCTGTTTCTCTTGCCATTTCGGGTGTGGGACGGGTTTTGGGGTGACGGGGAGTAAATACCGTACAGCAGTCCTCATAGGGACGGATTGAGATATCAAAGGTGTCGATTTTTCTTGAAATCTCAACAATTTCGTTCTTGTCCATACCGATACAAGGTCTGAATACAGGCAGAGTTGCACACTCGTCTGTACAGCGTATAGCCTTTATTGTCTGGCTTGCAACCTGACCGAGGCTCTCACCCGTGATAACAGCCTCACAGCCCTGCCATTCGGCAAGTGCCGAGGCTATCTTCATCATAACTCTTCTCATTGTAACGGTGAACATATCCTCGGGGCAGTAATCTCTTATAGCCTCCTGAAGAGCGGTGAAATGTACGGTGAAAAGGTTTATTCTGCCCGAGTACATTGACACCTTTTTGAGAAGCTCGTGTACCTTCATCTCTGCAAGCTCGGAGGTGTAAGGGGGCGAGGCAAAATGTACAGCCGTGAGCTTTACGCCTCTTTTTGCCATCATATATGCAGCAACGGGGGAATCTATACCGCCCGAAATGAGTATACAGGCTCTGCCGCCCGTACCCGTGGGCATACCGCCCGCACCTTTAAGCTGAGGGCCTCTGATGTATGCGGCATTGTCACGGATTTCAACGGTTACGGTGTATTCGGGGTTGTGTACATCAACCTTTATTCCTCTTACCTTTGAGAGAATGAAGCCGCCCACCTCGTCGCATATTTCGGGAGAGGTCAGAGGGAATTTTTTGTCGGCTCGCTTTGCGTTTACCTTGAAGGTCTTTGAGAGCATCAGCTCGTCACCGAGATAATCCCATACAGTTTCAAGGATTTTGTCTATATCCTTTTCGCATACAGCCGCACGGGACACACCCACAAGACCGAAAACCTTACAGATTCTTGAAACAGCCTCGTCGAGGTCAATATCCTCATTTTCAGGCTCAATAACAATAGTAGACTGAGACTTTCTGTATGTGAAATTTCCGAGAGAGGAAATACGCATACGGATATTTTTTATGAGTATATCCTCGAATGTTGAACGGTTAAGGCCCTTGAGAGCGAGTTCACCGTCTTTTAAGAGTATGATTTCTTTCATTTTTGTTTATCCTTTATTTTAATTATAATTTCGTTCTTATATTTTTCACCGCGTCGTTTACTCCTTCGCAGAATACGGCGATTTCTTCCTGTGTGGTGAATCTCGACATACTCACTCTCACGGCGCTGTCAATTCGTTTTGCGGGAAGTCCCATAGCTATCAGCACCTCGCTGCGGTGGCCTTTTTTACACGCGGAGCCTGCGGAAATGTAAATTCCTTTCTGTGAGAGATAATTTATAAGCACCTGAGAGGGAATACCCGTAACCGAAATATTGAGTATGTACGGCAAGGCATCCGACGGTGAATTTATTTCAACTGCGGGGATTTTTGACAGCTCATTGAGTGCGAAGTTTTTAAGATTGCGTGTCTGTTCGAGCTGTCTGTTAAGGTCGGGAAGAGCCGAAGCCGCCGCACCGAAGCCTGCTATTGCAGGAAGAGCCTCTGTGCCCGAGAACATATCGTTTTCCTGACCGCCTCCCGAAAGGAAAGGCTTTATTTTTATTCCTTTTCTTATATACAAAGCACCAACACCCTTAGGAGCGTGTACCTTGTGTCCGCTGATGCTCAGAAGGTCAACACCCATACGCGCGGGCTTTACGGGGATTTTACCGAATGCCTGAATCGCATCAATGTGTATAAGCGCAGGAGCGCTTGCTCTTTTCACGACCTTGGAAATCAGCTCAACGGGATTTATTGCACCCGTTTCGTTGTTTACAAGCATAGTGCTTATGAGTATCGTGTTTTTATTGACCGTATTGACTAACTGCTCTGTTCTGAACGAGCCGTTGGCTGAGGGAGCAAGTCTTATCACCTCAAAGCCGCACTTTTCAAGCTTATCCATACACCTTGAAACACTCGGGTGCTCAAGGGAGGTTGTTATAATTCTGTTTCCCGTTTTGCGTTTTGCCTCAACCGCACCGAAAATGGCTGTGTTGTTGGCAAGCGTTCCGCTGTGGGAGAAGTAAACCTCAGAGCTGTCACAGGACAGCACATCGGCAATTTTCTGCCTCGAAGCATCCAAAAGCATTTTTGCTTTGATTCCCTTTGAATGTACCGCAGACGGATTTCCGTAGTTTTCGGTAAGACAGTCTGTTACAGCCCGTACAGCCTCAGGACAAACCTTGGTCGTGGCAGAATTATCAAGATAAATTTCCATT
Organism: Clostridia bacterium; assembly: GCA_017517135.1. Lineage (GTDB taxonomy): Bacteria > Bacillota > Clostridia > Oscillospirales > Acutalibacteraceae > RUG806. Next base: position 14,048 of record JAFXAK010000019.1, on the reverse strand, counting down.
TATACCAGAACCTTTGCTGAAATTATATTGCACTCATTACATTATACTAAAAAATAATAAAAGTGCAAATATAAAAATTTATGAATATCCTTTATTTTTTGAGTAAAACTATAAAAAAATGTTTATTCAGGTGATTTTTTATGAAAAGGCGTTTGAAAATACGCTTGATTTCTTTCGCGGCGGCTGTTTTTTCAGCTATGCTGATTTGGGGCATTACCGAGACGGTTACGGCAAAAAATTATGAAACACTCGTGAGAATATCCCGTCAGCGAGCTTTGGAGCAGATGTGCGAATATCTCGACAATATAGAAACCGACCTTGCGAAGGCTCAGTATGCCACGGGCAGTTCAATGCTTAACAATCTGTCCGTCAGAATGCTCAGAGAAGCCTCGGGAGCAAAAACAAGTCTCTCCGCACTCGAATCGGGCGAGGTGGGACTGTATAACATCTATAAGTTTTTGTCACAGGTAGGTGAATATACGGCACATTTAAGCCGCAAGGCGGCGGCAGCTGAGGAAATAAGCGAGGAGGACAGACAAATCCTCAGTAATCTCACGGAATATGCCGCAAGTCTGTCAACACAGTTTGACTTGATGAGCGAGCTTAACAACAGTAACTATTTTACTTTTGATGAGCTTAACAGCACACTTGACGCGGCTCAGGAGAGCAGCGAACAGATGGTAAGCTATATAAATGCCGTAGGTGATGCAGAGCAGTCCTTTTCGGACTATCCCACGCTCATATACGACGGCCCGTATGCTGATAATAAGTTAAATTCTGTCTCAGCTCTTCTTGAAAACGAAAAGGAGCTTTCCAATGCCGCGGCAAAGAGAGCCGCCGCCGATATCTTGGGTATCTCCGAGGATGCTTTGGTGGCTGACGGAGTAAGCGGCGGTGAAATCCCGACCTATGATTTTTATTGTGATACGGTTTATGTGTCCGTCAGCAAAAAGGGCGGATATCCCGTATATATCCTCTCTGATGCAGTTGTGGGAGAAGCGAAGATAAGCGAAGAGGAAGCCGTCAGCAAGGCAGAGGATTTTCTCGAAAAAATCGGCTTTGACAATATGGAAGAGACCTATTACTACACCACCGACGGAGTATGCACGATAAATTTCGCATACGAGGAAAATGATTTTGTCTGCTATCCCGACCTTATAAAGGTGAGCATTTCCCTTTTTGACGGCAAGGTCACATCAATGGATGCCACGGATTATCTTATGAATCATACAGAAAGAGCTTTCCCGACCTCGGCTGCAGATGAACAGACAGCAAGTGCGGCAATTTCCCCCTCTCTTAAAATAAAAGACACGGGCTTAGCGGTAATTCCCACAGACACGGGCAAGGAAAAGTATGTATACGAATTTCTGTGCGCGGGTACGGACGGACAGGAAATGTTGATTTATGTTGATATGCTTTCTCTCGAGGAAGCCGACATTTTAATTCTCCTCTATTCCGACAACGGCACACTCACAAGATAAATTATTTCCACAAATGATTTTTTGTGTTCGGGAAACAATAGAAGAGGGTTGATATACCCAATGATAAGTGATGCCGCAAACTTTGTTTGCAGTGATGTTATTGTCTACGGCAATAGTGGTATTTTATTCGCCTTAAAACTGTGCGAAGCACAATAACACTATGCGAAGCGTAATATAACTGCGAAGCAATACCACTCGCCGCAAGGCGAATAAAACTGCGACTGTGAAACAGTCGCCTGAAGGGAGTTGAAAAAATGAAAAAAGCAGCTTTGGCTATTGCTGTCTGTATTGCGGTTGTATGCTTGCTTTTCGTAGGCTGCAGAAGCAATAATGACGACAATATGAATAATACAACCACCGCACCCAACCGTGAAACCACAACAACACCGCCTCAGACAAACGAAAGTACAACAAAAATAATCGAGGAAACCCTCTCGGATGCCGGCGAAACAATACTTGACGGTATGGAAGAGGCAGGCGAAACCGTACTTGATGCAGCCGAGGATGTTGGTGAAACAATAGCAGACGGAGCCAAAAAAATCGGTCAGAAAATAGAAAACGGAGCCGAAAAGATTGCAGGCTCAGTAAAAAATTCAATGAACGGCAAATAATAAATAAAGCTCCGGAGCGTGGTTGCTTCGGAGTGTTTTTATGTATGTTCCGTCCCCTACAAAATCGGGACGGAACTTTTTTGACATCAATTTACATTCTTCGGAATTTTATTTGATCATATTTATTATTCTCAACAGCGTAAGTCTTCTTCGCATATACGGAGAGTATTTTACGCAGTTATCGAACAGCTCACGGCTTTTTTCTATGTCCTCTACCGTGGTTTTACAGCCGGCTTTTTCCATTGCGGTTTTACATTCCTCATATGACGGAACGGATTTTATTATCTGTCTGATTTCTTTCCATTTTTCCTCTAAAACAGCGGTGTTTACTTTGTCGGTGATATTATCGGGAAAGTTCATTCTTTCCACCTGTGGGCGCATAGCACCGTAAAAACCGAATATTTCTTCCCAGTTCTCTGCTTCTCTTACGGCAGAGATTTTTTCTTTTTCGGCAAGGATGTTATAAATTCTGAGTATTTCGAGTGTACACACTCCCACATCCTCTCCGTGGAGATTCGGTATCTTTCCCTCGGGCAGCTCTTTACACTCAATCAGGTGTGCCACAATATGCTCGCTGCCGCTTGCGGGACGGGAATTCTGCATAAAGCTCATTCCTATGCCCGTTTTCAGAAGTGACTCAAAAATCTTTCCTGCCGTATATTCGTCCCGTGAACACACTCTGTCTGCCATAAGCATAAGCTCGTCCACGGCTGTTCTTGTGAGTGCCGCTACCTTTTCGCAGTAAGCTTCGCCTGTCAGGATATGCGATATCTGCCAGTCAACAAGTCCCACATACTTTGCAATCATATCCCCGAAGCCCGAGCTTTTAAGCTCGGTGGGGGCAGCGGCTAAAATTTTCGTGTCTCCGATTATAAGCTCGGGACTTTTCGCGGGATAGCTCTCCTTGAAGCCGTCCTTCACAATGGGAGAGGAATAAGAAGCAAAGCCGTCCATTGAGGGGGCGGTTGCGAAGATGCAAAGCTTCTTTTTCTGCCTTGCTGTTGCCAGTCTGCACGGATCGTTCACAGAGCCTGTACCCACCGACAAAACCGCTATATCCCTGTCCTTTATAAGTGCCTCCAACTCCTCAACATGGTGCATTTCGGCAACACGGATAGAGGGGTATATTTTCATTGTGACATTGAAATCGCTAAGGCTTGAGATTATACCGTCTGCCGCTTTGAGTGTGTTTTCGTCCGCAACAAGGAGAATGTTTTTGGGAAAATTGTTTTTATTAAGAAGCTCACCAACTCTGTTTACGGCTCCCGATTCGATTACAATATCCTCAATAGCAGTACCGTGACACATCCCGCACGCGCACTCGCCTTTTATTGAATTTATGATTTCAAGTATGTTGCTCATATTTTCCTCGCATTTATATCAAATATTTGTATACGGTTTCGTATTCGTTATGGTAGTTACAAAGTAAATTCATTCTTTATAAAGCGATTTATTGCTTGCGAAAAATGAATAACTACAACGGGAAGCTACTCTTCCCTTATGCCAAACGCTGTGTCAGCGTTCCCTGCAAATCTAAATGTCTGCAAGCCGATTTATTGTTTGCTACCTTTTCGCTTTTACCTCAATTTGTGTGACCTTTCTATTTCCGTTGCGGTCATTTCTTTGTAAAAATCGCCGTTTTCTATATGAACCGTTTCGTGGCGGAAGCTTTTTTGCTGCTGTTCAAAGGACAGCTGGCTGTTTATATAAATATTATAATCCCCCGATTCATCGGCTACGGTAAATGCCCTCACCGAAGACGGAAGAGGTATTGTTCTGATAATAATATTTTCCAATAAAAGAATCCTCCTTTATTCGCCCGAGAGTGACGGTAATAATCCTAACCGTGTTTTTTATCAGCTGACTTCCGCCACTTCTTTATTAAAATTCTCGAGATAAAAAATCTTCGACCTGAAATCAAAGATTTTTCAGATGATTTTTGGATGTTGAGGATGCAGGAAGGCTGACGCCTTTCAAAGCCGAAACACCGAAAAGCGCTGAAAAGGCTTGATTTCAGGCATGGTTCGGATTATTACCGTCACTCTATAATTGCCCCGAAAATCTTTATCATTTTGTCGAGGTCTTCCTCGCTTGCTTTCTGAGAAAGGTCAAAAAGCAGCTTTCTTTTTCTGAAAAGCTCGTTCTGCTTTTCTTCCACGGCTGACAGCTCCTCTTCAACAAGCGTTGATAAGGGCACCTCGAAATATGCAGCTATCTTCTGCAAGGTTGCGGTTGAAAGCTGTTTCGTTCTTCCCATCTTAAGCTCCGAAAAAACTGAGCTTCTTATTCCGATGTTTGCTGCCAATACCGACATTTTTATGTTTTTGCTGTCACAAAGTTCCTTGATTATTTTATAAGTTTCCATATTTTTCCCATTTTCTGAATTTTTTTCCTTAAAAAGGTTGACATTTACATAAATCTGTATTATTATATTGATAGAAACAATACAGAAATCTGTAAAAAATTCTTTAGCAGGCTTATTATAATACAGAATACTGTAAAAAGTCAATAAAAAAAGAGAAAATATTTCAAAAATCACCGTTTTTGGGGAGAAATGTATTACAGAACTCTGTATTATTAAAGACAACAGAAACATCTGCACTGTTATTATAACATATGAAATGTCCCAAGAAAGGTACTCAGGAGGTAAAACTATGCCAAATTTAACTATTGAAGCATTAATCAAGTGTCCGTTTTTCATCAAAGAGAATGTTGACTATATCTGTTGCGAGGGCTACATAAAAAATACGAGTATGCTCACTAAGTTCCCCTCTTCGGCATCCAAAAGAGAGCATGAGAAAAAGTATTGCTACAAGGAAGACGGCGGAAAATGCCCTATGGCAAAGCAGTTATATGCAAAATACGAAAAGGAATAAGAAAATTCTTACTATTTATCAACCCCCTGCCCCCACTCTTGTGGGAAAGGTGTTTCTTGATAAAGCCGGACTGCTCACTTTGCGAGCAATTTCCTATATATTAAGAAAAATTCTTACAATTTATCAACCCCCTGCCCCCACTCTTGTGGGAAAGGCGTTTCTTGATAAAGCCGGACTGCTCACTTTTTGCGAGCAATTTCCTATATATTAAAAAAATGCACTTTCCGAAAAACGGAGAGTGCATTTTTTTGATGAAACCAAAGGTTTTTGTAGCAAAATTAAGGTTGCGGATTGTAGTTTTACGGGGAAGGTTATTTTCGTTGTGTGCATTTGTTTTTTTGCACACAATAAATTGCTTCGCAGACGGTTGCGTCTTCGTCACGGTAGGGGACGGAAATTTGAGGAGAACGGAAAAACGGCGCTGTGCAAATGCACAACGCCGTTGATTAATTAATCAGTATTCTTTTTAACCGTTCGATTATAAGCCGAAAATGCTGAGCAAGGAACGGAAGAATGCTATGAGCTTTTCCCAGATGGAGAGCTTACCGGTTGAGCTTGAGCCTGAGTTCGAGCCTGAGTCGGAGCCTGAATCGGAGCCGGAGCTTGAACCGGAGTTGGAGCCTGAGTTGGAGCCATTGCTTATTACAGGAATTGTTACGGTTACTCTGCTCAATTCTGTGTTACAATCTTCACAGAATACAACCTCTTCATATGAACCTGTTGTAGTTGTTGTTGCAGGAATTTCGTTTTCAATTCTTATCTCGGTTGAAGCATGCTTGAGCTTAGAAGTGGTTTCTGTCTTTCTGCTGAGCTCTTCGTTACAAACTGTACAGTATGTAACCTTATCATAAGAACCTCTTGTAGCGCAAGTTGCAGCAACTATATTTTCCTGTCTTTCAGCCTTCTTATGTGTGCCGAGCTGACCTTCAATTACCTGTGTTTCAGTACAATACTGACACTTATAGGTTGTTGAGGAAACTGTCTGGCAGTCACCGGCTGTTCTGTCAACCTTAACTGTGAAGCTGTGGCCTGTTGCGGGAACTGTGTAGCTTGTTGTGTGGAGAACTTCGTTACAGTATCTGCAACGGGTTACCATATCATAGGAACCGTCCTGTGAACATGTGGGAAGCTTAACATTTTCCTGCTTGGAAGCCTTGGGTGAGTGGTTACCGAACTGGTCACCGATTTCAACCTTAATATCATCACACATTGAGCACTTGTAGTTGAGTGTGTACTTAGTTACACAAGTACCTTCCTTGGAGCTGATGAATACATAATTGTGGTCAAGAGCGGGAGCATCGATATCCTCTGTACGGCTCTTTTCTTCACCGCAGACTTCGCAAACCTTTACAAGGTCATACTTACCTGCTGCAGAGCAAGTGGGCTCTACTGTGTATTCCTTAACCTCAACAACAACACATTCGCCGAGTGCGCCTTCAACCACTTTTGTTGAATCGCAGCGTTCGCACTTGTATGTTGTGGTTGCGGGATGCTTACAGTCGCCTGCTGTTGTGCCTACTTCTACTGTGTAGTCGTGGCCGAGAGCTGTGCCTACAGCTGCTCTTGTGAACTTAACAGAACAACGGGTACACTTGGAGGTTTCTGTGCCGTTCTTTGTACAGGTTGCATTACCGTCATAAATGTAGCTTGTGAAGTCGTGACCGAGAGCTGAATCCTTATCGGGAGCTGTGAAGGTTACATCACAACGGCTGCACTTAGATGTCTTTGTGCCGTCTGCAATACAGGTTGCATTGCCGTCTGCTACATAGTTTTCAAAGATGTGGCCCTTTGCTGTGCCTTCTTCTGTTACTGTGTGGGTTGCTGTGTTACAAAGCTTACATACGGAAGTCTTTGTGCCGTCTTCAAGACAGGTTGCGTTATCGTCTGATACATATGTTTCAAAGATATGCTCGAGAGCTGTGCCTTCAACAGTTCTTGTGTCTGTTGCATCGCAGCGGTCGCACTCTGCGGTTTCTGTTGCATCCTTTTCACAAGCTGCATCGTTATTTGATGTGTAGTTTGTGAAGGAGTGACCGAGAGCGGGAACGATATCTGCTTCGTAGGAATCAGCACAAACTGAACAGGTGTAGGTTGTGTAACCGTCAACTGTACATGTGGGATCTACTGTGCCAACAGCTACATAGCTGTGGCCTGTTGCAGAAACTTCTACCTTTTCTCTGCTGATTTCAACTGTACATACTGAACAGTATATTACATTGTCATAAGAACCGTTAACTGTACATGTGGGATCTACATTGTTTTCTACCTTAACTTCGCCCTCAGTATGGCCTGTTGCTTCAACAACTACTGTGTTTCTGCTGAGTTCTGTATCACATACTGAACAGTAAACAACCTCATCATATGAGCCGTCTTCTGTACATGTGGGAGCTACATTGTTTTCTACCTTAACTTCGCCCTCTGTGTGACCTGTTGCGGAAATTACTTCCTGAGCTAAGATAATTTCGTCGCAGACTGAACACTTAATGCCGTCTGTGAGACCTGTTTCAGTACATGTGGGAGCGTAGCCTGCAACAGCTTCTTCTGTGTGAGGAAGCTTCTCAACTGTTACTGTTTCACGGCTGAGTTCTGTATCACATACTGTACAATAAACAACATTGTCATATGAGCCTTCTGCGGAGCATGTTGCATCAACTTCGTTTTCAACAACTACTGCACCTTCTGTGTGACCTGTTGCGGGAACGATATCAACCTTGTATTCAGAAGTACATACTGAACAGGTAAGAGTTGTGTAACCGTCTTCAGTACATGTGGGAGGTGTTACAACACCTTCGTCAACGGGAACATGGTTCTGTGTTGCGGGGATTGTTATTGTTTCTCTGCTGAGTTCATCGTTACATACTGTACAATAAACAACATTGTCGTATGAGCCTTCAACACCGCAAGCGGGATCAGTTGCGTTTTCAACCTTTACTTCACCGGGTGTGTGCTTGCCTGTTGCGGGATCTACATATTCCTTGCTGCTTACTACTTCACCGCATTCTGTACAGTAAACAACCAACTTATATGCACCGTCATCACCGCAAGTGGGAACTGTTAACTGTACTCTTTCTGTGTAGCCTTCGTTGTGGTCGCCTGTTGCGGGAACTGTTACTTCTGTTCTGCTAATTTCTTCACCGCAGACCATACAGTTGATAACCTTTGTATAGGAACCGGGTGTGTTACAGGTTGCGGGAACTTCATTTTCCTTTGTAAATCTGTCTTCCTTGTGACCTGCAGCGGGAACATTGCCTACTACTGTGAGAGTCTGATTTTCTGTCCAGGAAGCATAGAAGTGTGCTGTGTAGGTTGTGTCACCTGTGGTGTCACAGGAGGGAGCCTTTGTAACTTCGGAGGTGATTGTAGCTTCGAGAGTTTCAACATGAGTTGCATCAGTCTTACAAACTCTTGTTGCTGTGCAAGCACTGCCGTCTTCTGCAAAGGTATATGTTGCTTCGCCCCAGTCGTGACCGAGTCTTGCAACGGATACGAGCTTTCTGCTGATCTGAACATTACATACAGAACAGTATACTACTGATTCATAGGAGCCCTTTTCTGTACATGTGGGAGCTTTATAGTTTTCCTGAACTGCTTCTGCCTTTGTGTGACCGAGAGCTGCGATATCCTCAAGCTCAAGAACCTGAGTTTCAGCCCAATCTTCTTCAAAGGTAGCTGTGTATGTTGTCCAACCCTTTGTTGTACAGGTTGCGGCTGTCTTAACAACAGCTTCTACATCAGCTTCTGCTTTTTCTACATGAGAAGCATCTGTTTTACAGATTCTTGTAGCTGTGCAGGTGCTGCCGTCGGAAGCGAACTTATAGGTTGTTTCATGCCATGAGTGGCCGAGTGCGGGAATATCCTGAACAGTCTTGGTCTGAACTTTTGCCCAGTCAACATCAAAGGTGGCTGTGTATGTTGTCCAACCGTCAACTGTACATGTGGGAGCAGTGGTTTCTTCTGATGTGATTTCAGCTTCTGCTGTTTCTACAAGACCGCAGCCTTCTCTCTGACATACTCTTTCTGCTGTACAGGACTTACCGTCTTCTGCAAAGCTGTATGTTGTTGCAGCCCAATTGTGGCCGAGAGGCTGTTCGGTTACATCATAATATACATCACCGCAGACAGAACATTCATACTTTGTACCGCCGGGTTCTGTACAGGTAGCCTGTACCTGTGTTGCATTGTAGCTGTGGTTGCCTGTTGCGGGAACAACAACGGGGGTTCTGCTGAGTTCTTCGCCGCATACTGAACAGTATACAACATCTTCATAATAACCGTCGTTACCGCAATCTTCGGGTGTTATATTTTCTTTAACTGCTGCCTTGGGTGAGTGACCGAGAGCGGGTACTATATCACCGATATAGGTGTAGTTCTTGCCCTTATCACAATCCGGCTTGGAGCAGGTGTAGGTTGTGTAACCGCCCTGAGTACAGGTGGGATATGTTACTGATGCTTCGTAATCGTGGCCTGCTTCTTCAAGCTCAATTGTCTGTTCATATCCGCAATCACAGACATACTTTTCATAACCTGTTACTGAACAGGTGGGAGCCAATCTTTCGGAAAGAGACAAATCATGAGCTTCGCCTGTCTTGATTTCGTTATAAGTTACACTTGCGGTTGCAGTTGTTGCAACTGTGGGCCAGGAGTATGTATAGTGATTATTGTCATCGTAATTATCTGCTGAATTTGCGGGGATAACAACTGTGTCACCGTAGCCGTATGTGGCAACTGTCTTCATATTGTTTGCGAATACGAATGTTACTGTGTAAACAGCCTTTTCCCAAACTGCATAGAGAGTAACTGTTGCACCGTTTGTTTCTGTGAGATTCTTAACAGTTGCACCTGCTTCATATTCAGCTTCGGTTGCATTTACTGATGTTGCCCAACCGACAAGTGTGTAGCCGGTCTTCTTGAAGGTATCTTCTGTGGGAAGAGTGAAGCTGTCGGAAACATCGTGTGTTTCGGAATAATCTGCACCTTCGTCTGCACCGTTGCCCTTATATGCAACTGTGTACTTAGCGATATCCCATACTGCATAGAGAGTGATTGTGCTGTTATTTGTTGCGGAGAGATTAATAATCTGCTGACCGTCTGTATATTCAGCTTCGGTTGCATCGGGATTTGTTGACCAACCCTTGAATATACCGCCTTCCTTTGTGAAGGTGTTTTCGGGGAGATCATAAGCGGTGTCATAGGTGTATGTCTTTGTTGACATTGAGCCTTCTGCGCCGTTGCCGTTGAATTCAACTTTATACTTAATGGGAGTCCATACAACATAGAAGGTTGCTGTTGCTCCGCTTGCAAGGCCCGGAATACCGCCGTCAACAGTTGCACCGTTTGCATATGTTGCACTTGTTGCATTCTTATCTGTTGACCAACCGAGAACTCGGTAACCGGTCTTCTTGAACATACCTGTGGGGAATGTGAGGTCTGCACCGAATTCGTGTTCTGAGGGTGTGTAGGAGCCCTCTGTTGCACCGTTGCCGTCAAGAGCAAGAGTATACTTGCTGATTGCAAAGATTGCATAGAAGGTTGTTGCAAGGGGAACTGTTACGGAGGCTGTTGAACCTGTTGTTGCATCGGGATCCGTGCTCCAGCCTAAGAAGTCATAGTTTGTTTTCTTGCCTGTGTAGGAAGAAAGATTAACTGTAACGCTTGTGTTTTTACCAACGGTAACTGTGAGGGGTGAAACATTGTTTTCACCGCCGTTGGTTGATGTGTCAAAGATTATCTGTGTTGCAAGAGCCTGCATTGCATCTTCAATGGGCTGAATGCTTGCATTGATTTTATTCTGTTCAGCAGTATATGCATCAATGAAAGCCTGAGCTGTGGTATAGTTCTTAAGCTCGAAGGTCTTAGCAGTTAATGTACCTGCAGTAACAGCATTGGAAAGAGCTGCAGCAGTTGAAACTGTGTAAAGAGATGTATCTGCAAGATAGGGGTTAGCTTCTGCTACCTTTGCATTAAGAGCTGAGTAGTCAGGAGTAACTACGAATGCTTCAAATGCATTTTTAAGAGTTGTTGTTGCACTTTCAACCTGAGCCTTTGTGTAGGAAGCAGCGTTATAATCGTTGTCAAATGCGTTATAGGTTGTTACTGCTGTGTTGTATGCACTAACAAGAGCGTTATACTTAGTGCTGTCAACCTGTGAAAGCTTGCTGATATCTGTATAGCCCTCGTATCTTGTGATCTGGTCATAGAGAGCCTTCATTGTTGCGGTGGGGATTGCTTCGAAAACATCGTAGTCACCGTATGCAATATAGATATAGTTGGTGTCGGATGTGCCGTTGTTAAGGTCAGAAGGATCAGAACTGCTGCCCTTGTATACAAGACGGTCATTGCCTGCCCATGCAGCAGCACCTCCGGAACAATCATCATTGGCATTGTAAATTCTGAGCTCTGAAATGGGCATACCTGCCTTTTCATCTTTTGTTGCGAAAAGATAGATTGTGTCACCACCGATGCTCTTATTAAGGTCATAAGTAGACAGACAGGTATAGGTACTGCTATCCGCTGTGAATGAAGCTGATGATCCATCATGTCTTGCACGGATACCGGTATAAGCCTGATTGATATCGGTTGTTGTTTTGTAACCGAGGAAGGTAAATGCTGTCCAGTTCTTAGCCTCGTCCTTACGCTGGGTAAGGTTACCGGTCATCTGAACATCACCATCAGAACCGATGTCATAGGTACCAAGAATTGTGTAGCCGGCGTTTATAAGCTCATCTTTTGCACCGTTAGATGCATTTTTTCGCTTATCTTTACAGCCTGCTTCATCAGCTACCTGCTGAGCTATCTTAATGTCGGAAATAAACTTTGTGCCAGAGGGATAGTAATAATACGTACCGTAGACAAAGTCTGAAGCCTTTATTGCAGCATCAGCTTTTATGGGATTGAAGAATACCAGAGTGGTAAACACCATAATAAAGCTGAGAACAATACTTAAAGCTTTTTTCAATGTTTTCATAATATTATGCTCCTTTATATTTTTTGATACTGAGATACATATACAGTATACAATAATTAAAATCAATATGCAATATAAAGTATTACATAAATTTGCCTTTTTTGTTTTGTTTATTTTGACCAAAGCCTTGTGATACCCGATTTTTTATATACAATATACAGTTCTCGGGGACATTTTTTTCGGACAAAAAGCCTGTTCGGATATGGCAATTATACATTATATATAAAGCAGACATTTGCGTTCCGCATTTGTAGGGAACGCATACCATGCGTTCCGTTTTTCGGGGAGGGTAATTTCCGTTGTGCACATTGGTTTTTTGTACACAATGAATTGGTTGTATAAAGTTAGAATTCCCCATATGCGGAACGCTGTGAGCAGCGTCCCCTACCATGACGAAGACGGTAATTTTCGCTGCGGACCTTTGGTTTTGTGTATATAATCCAAGACACAACGCGTCTTCCTCACATTTTCACTTTTCATTATTACCCATTACCTAAAATAACGGCGCTGTGTCACAGGACACAACGCCGTTGATTTAATTTATGGGGTTTTCTGAAAGGATATCTGACAGATTATCCGATACCGCCTGTGAAAAGCTGCTTGATGGTTGCAAAAATCTTGTAAAGCCATGCAATGAATCTTTCCCACCAGGAAAGCTTAATGCCTGAGCCTGTGTTAAGGTCTGAATCGTCGTCCGAATCGGAGCCTGTTGCAGGAGTTACAATTGTCTTTCTGCTAAGCTCTTTACCGCAGTCTTCACAGCATATAACCTCTTCATAAGAACCGTTTTCGGTTGCTGTTGCGGGCTTTTCGTTCTCAACAACTACTTCGCCTGAAATATGGTCTGCCATATTTGTTATGATATGCTTTGTGCCAAGATTTGTGTTGCAGACTGAACAGAACTCAACTCTGTCGTACTCACCGTTTACGGTACATGTTGCTTCAATTACATTTATCTTTTCAACAGTAATTGTATGTCCGCCTATAGCACCGTCAACAACATTTGTTGCATCACAGTTTTCACACTTGTAGATTGTTGTGCCGACCTCAAGACAAGTGCCTGCTGTGGAGGATACAAATACATTGAACTTATGCTCACCTGTTGCATCTGTGTAATCGTCAACATAGGAAGCTGAACAGATTGAACATGTGTATGTTGTATAACCCTGCTGAGCACATGTGGGAGCTGTTACAACTGCTTCATAATCATGCATACCGAATGAGTCTTCAACAACCTTTGTTTCAGTACAACGGGAACACCTGAATGTTGTTGTACCGAGAGTCTGACAGTCACCTGCAGTTGAGCCTACAGTTACGGAGAAATCGTGACCGAGAGCGGATGTTTCATCTGCTACATAACTGTCTGAACATTCTGTACAGGTATAGGTCGTGTAACCGCCGGTTGTACATGTGGGCTTGGTTACTACTGAATCGTAAGTGTGAGTTGTGATATCTTCCTTGCCGCAAACATCACAATCGTGGTCACCGTCGTTTGTCTTATCGGAGCATTCTTCAAGCACTACGCCGCAACCGTAGTCACATACATGGTCATTGTCTTCTGCGGAATCTGTGTGTGCACCGAAGTACTTGTCACAGCCGTAGTCACAATCGTGATCCTTGTCTTCATCTTCGCAGTCACCGATTGTTACTGAACAACCGTAGTCACAAGTGTGATCCTTGTTTTCGTCTGTGTGTGCACCGAAGTACTTGTCACAGCCGTAGTCACAATCGTGATCTTTGTCTTCATCTTCGCAGTCACCGATTGTTACTGAACAACCGTAGTCACAAGTGTGATCCTTGTTTTCGTCTGTGTGTGCACCGAAGTACTTATCACAGCCGTAGTCACAAGCGTGATCCTTGTCTTCATCTTCGCAGTCACCGATTGTTACTGAACAACCGTAGTCACAAGTGTGATCCTTGTTTTCGTCTGCGTGTGTACCGAAGTACTTGTCACAGCCGTAATCACAGTCGTGGTCATTATCTGCGTCTACGCAATCACCATAAACCTTATCACAACCGTAGTCACAAGCGTGGTCGAAGTCTGTGTCTTCACATGTGCCGTATACCTTGTCACAGCCATAGTCACATTCATGGTCGAAGTCTGTGTCTTCACATG
>JAFXAK010000018.1 GCA_017517135.1 Clostridia bacterium | reverse complement strand
GTATTTGAGATTTGCATGCAGGTCGAATATCATTAGGCTACTCTTTCCTTTAAGGAATCCCATTACCTGTGATACACTATACTTCGGTGGGATACTTATTAACATATGCACATGGTCAGGACACAGTTCTGCCTCTATTTTTTCTATTCCTTTTTGTTGACATAGCTGTCTCAATATCTTTCCTATATCTACTTTTGTTTCCTTGTATATTGCAAGTCGTCTATATTTTGGGGCAAATACAATATGGTATTGACATCTCCAACTTGTATGTTCTAAACTATTTATGTCTTTTTCTTTCACGTTAAAGACCTCCTTGATATTTTAGTTGTGTGGTCGGCAAACCACTTCTACTATATCAAGGTGTTTTTTTCTTGTCTACTTTTTTCCTCGCTATAAGCTCTTTTTTCCCCCTGGCATAGCCAGGGGTTGACTTTGTTACAAACAAACCGAGATATGTTGTTGATTTTGATGAGTACAACACTATTGCAGCCGCAATACAGATGCGGAAAGCAAAAATTGATACTGTTGCTGACAAATTGATTGACGAAAATATGGAAGCCTTATCGGAGCTTGCTAAATAATGATATTGTTAACGGTTGAAGAAATAGTTGTATTGCATGAGAAGCTCATCAACCTAACAGGCGGCAGTCACGGCATACGGGAGCAAAGCCTTCTTGAATCTGCGGTGTACAGTGCAGTATCTTCTTTCGGAGATAATGAGGCATATCCCTCTGTTGAATAAAAGGCAGCAAGACTTATGTTTTCGCTGACAAACAATCACGCTTTTATTGACGGCAACAAGCGAATCGGTGTGCTTGTAATGTTAATGACATTGCAGCTTAACAATGTGAAAATCAAATACACACAACTCGAGCTTATTCACTCAGGTCTTTCTGTTGCGGACGGAAAAACAGATTATTAAAAAATACTCAGTTGGATAAAGGAACACGAAAATTAAAAGAGCTTCGCCTATACCGAACAGTCGGTATAGGCGAAGCTCTTTTTCAGGATTCATCCGTATCGGATTCCTCAAGCATTTTATAGTATATGTCAAATACCTCATCTATTAAGCTCTCATTTTCTGTTACATAAAGGAATTCTTCTCCATCATCGAATTCATCAATAACAAATACTAACGCCTCACCTTCTTTCATTCCCGGAATAGTGACAACGGGACGCAATATTGCACAAATGTTATCATTTACAGGGACTACTGCTATTTGTTCAAATTCCGTTGCAGTTCCGTCCTCATCGTACAAAAAGACATTATCGCAATTATTTTCATCTAAAATTGCATCAACAGGGTTAATATGCTCCGTGTTGATATTTTCAGTGTTTGCTTCTTCGCAATTTTCTGATTCTTGGGCAGGTTGTGTGATATCGGTATTGCTGAGTGCCTCATCAAACCACAAAAGAAGCTTATCTGCCCATTTTTTTGCTATAAATTGCTCTTCTGTTAATATTTGTAATGCCTTTTTTCTGCAATCTGCATAATTGCTTTTATCCGATGTTGCGATAATTTCAATCACACCTGTTTTAATCGCATGATCAACCAGCATTTTTTCATCCGTTATGTTATTTTTTGAAAAATAATCAGCAATAACGGCGAGGGCTTTCTTTTTGTCTGCAAAGATAGCAGGTCCGAAATCGTCAACAATTTTTTTTATAACATTACTTATAAGTGTGTCTGTGTCATTAAGCATTTTGTTTCCTCTTCTCAGTTGTTTTCTGTAACAATCTTTTTTATTTCACGGATTTCCGATAATGATAATTCCTGAAATTCTTTTATTGCCACTTCGAATTTTTGCAGAACGGAATCAGGGAAAAGATTTTCAGTCAAAAGATAATCATATTCGTACTGTAGTTTTTCCTGCCATTTTTCTTTTGTACTGAAAGCATTGTTTTTGATAAACTCCTCAATGATTTCAAATTTTATGGTATGAACTCCTTTGGGGAAATCAAGGGTGTTTTCTGTTTGCTCTTCTTTTGACATCATAAAAAACCTGATTGCATTCAGGAAAAAATCAGGAACGCAGGTAAAAGAGCGAAGTTTTGTCAGAATATATCCGCCGTTATAAATCTCTAAATGCTTCCTGATATCCTCAAGCAGGGGATTGTCCGTTACCGCCCCGGAAAACCATGCCTCAATTTCTTTTGTGCTCAATTTTGCAGGTTTATTTGCATTAGCGGATGAATTATTTACGCCGCGGTTGCCGTTTTCCTGATTTTCTGCAGTCAAAAATCTGTTCAGTCCGTTTTTCTTGCTGAAATCATATAAATCAAACTGCCTTTCGGTAATATTGGAGCTGACCATATGATTTTTAAGCAGAGCAACGGCTCCGTTGCGTGCCAGACTTTTGATTATTTCTGTTACATCATATATACTGAAATGCTCCTGCAGTTCTTGCAGAGATTTTTTTTCTTCCCTTATATATTGCAGTAAATCATATTCTGCAATAGTTATTACTTGCGGCAGCTCGTCAGGGAAAAACGCAGTTTGTTGATAATCAAAATCATTGTAAGGATAAATCAGGTCGATATCTTCAACGGGAACAAATTCGCTACAATTATAAAATGCCTCAATATAGGTTTTCAGCAACGGATGTCGGTTGGATTTGACATAAATATAGCCTTCTTCTGTTAAATTTAATTTTTCTGTTGTCATTAAATCAACAACTTCAAGGCGCGGATCCTTTTGCTCAATAATACTTGCTAAGGCTTCTATAGTTTTCTGACCGCAGGATTTTGCAAAACGGACTGCGGTTTCATAGTCGTGTGATCCCATGAATATTTCGGTACTGTTTGCTCTGATAATTCTTGCAATATTTGAGTCAAATTTTCTCTCTAATTGTGCATCACATTGCAGAATCATATGCCAGAACATACCGAATTTTCTTGATGTTGTAAGCATTTTGATATATTCCGTACCGTCTGCAATATTACAGTTCGCGAATTCATCAAGGAAGCAGTGAATATTTCGGGGTAACCTTTTGGACTTGCAGTCCTTGCCGATTTTTACGATATAGGTATATATTTCATTTACCAGAAGTGAAATTAAATTATCACCGATTTTTGTGCTTCCGGATTGAATAACAATAACTGTAGGTTTGTCTATGAAATCGGAAATATCAATCGTATTATTTGAAGACAGACTGTATAAGGAGGGCTGCCCGAAGGTATCGTAATGATTTTCAACAACACCAAAATAAGAAGCTCGGGTTTTGTCTGCATTGTTTGTTACGGAAATCATTTTTTGTGCAGAGAGAGCTTGTATACCTTTTTTCTTGTAATGCGGTATATCGAATAAATTATTGCCTCTCGGAGAGCGTGCCAATTCATCACGCAGCCAATGATGGTTCTGTATTACATTGTAAATTGTCATACATTCCGCAGGCAAATCTCCGCTAATAAGATCCTCAAACTTATCAAGAATACAGCCGTTGGTGTACGATCTTGCTCCTCGGTCCCAGATAGGATCATTTGTAGATTCAACAGGCTGGATAATTTCGGATATTTTTCGGATTTTGTTTATTGTATCATTGCTGATACACTGAGTTTTTAAGCATTCCTCCGTTAATTCGGAAAACGGATTATAGGTGTCTGATCTCTGCGGATTATCGCAATTCAGAATTTTTATATCGTATCCGTTTTTCTTTAGGTGGGTGTATAAATTCTCAATTATTTCACCGTGTATATCCACAATAACAAAGCTGGGCTTATTTTTCATGCTTGACAGTGCAAGTATTGATTGCATAACAAATCTCGATGTTTTGCCTGCTCCCGTTTCACCTTCAGTGTATGTATGAAATATCTTTTTTCTGCCGCCATACACAGCTTTTCCGGTCTGAGGATCCTTGTAACAACACAAAGGAAACCAATCATCTTCAACAGCTTGCAATTCTTCAGCGCTGTAAAAAACAAGGGCACTGTCAGGATCATTGTAATTGATAATTTTAGCGTTTGGATAGTTTTTGTTTATGTGTTCGTCAATAAATCTGTCTCGCAGAATACTCATTTGTTTTTCACCCCTTTTCGGACACTGTAGTCCGTAAGATTTTATGACTTTTTATTTAGTTAAAACCGTATTTTTTTGCCGATGCTTTGTCTTCGATATGTGTTGCAAGGTAATAATTTGTTTCAGATGAAAGCTTATCCATTTTTGATTTGTAATCAGATTTACTGTTGAGTATATAGTGTGTCATCGCACGATCAATATTGTTTGTGCCTTTATTATGATTTTTTTGCGAGATGAACATTATCAGATTGGCAAGCTGTACTTCCTCCTCTGCATATTCTGCATAATTTGAATACAGCGCGATTACGGAAAATGCATCATATTCAGTCTGCAGTATGTCATATATATGCATCCACTTTTTTTCTTGCTCGACTTCGCCGAGAATTTTGTGTCCGAATATCAGCATTTCAATAGACAGTCGGTCCCCGTTTATTGCCAGAACCGCCCAGATGTTTTGTGCGGAAACACGATTTTCAGGAACAATAAGTCCCAGCCAGTTTAAAACAGCAAGAAGCTGGCACGAGTTTCGTTCACCGACATTTGCCTCGTCTTTAAGATTTTCAATGAAGGTAAATTCTTCAAATTTCTTTATCCTGTTTATACGGCACTCGGATAATATCTCCGTTTTTATGTTATAAGCAACACTGTGGGGAGAGTTATCGGATGAAATCGGAAGCAGACTATCAGAAGATAACTGCAGACATTTTGTGTCTTCAATTATCGCCCAACACTCATCAACGAGCTCGGTGCACTTTTTTACTTCACACAACAAAGATAAAATCTGCCGTTCTGTTTTGTAAATTGTTTCACAGTCTTCAAATGTCAGCAGAGGAGAAATAATGTCAAAATATTCTTTTATGATTATACTTATCTGATTTTTATTATTCAATTATAACACATCCTTTCTGTAGCTTGTGTTTGTCAATATGGCTTCTGTGAATTTTTGTTTTTTTATGACAGTACATATGAAAAGCAGAAGCTATTTAATTTTCTTCACAGATGTATGCGGTAGATTCAAAAAACGGCATACGGCATACAATTATATTTCAACCGCCTTGCATATTTCGGGCTTGATAAACTCAATATCGGGATGATTTTTCTTTATTGTTTTTCTCAGTCTTTCCACGCTTACATTTCTTGTAAGGGGAGGGAAGGCGTTGTCGAAATGGTCAACAAAAATTTTCTTGGGATGATATTTGCTTATAAATTCCTTTGTTTTTTCGGGTACAAAAACGCTGCCGCCGTTGGCAAGAATAAGCATATCAATATCTTTAGGATATGCAATTCCGGGAGTATCTCTGAAAGAGCCTGTAAGAAATATTTTTTTGCCGTGGGATTCAATTTCAAAAGCCACAATTTCTTTTCCCTCGGGCATTGTACGGTTTATTGCTACCTGCTTAAACAGTCTCGGCAACATAAGCGCGCATTTGGGCACGACAGATAAAATATAGACAGGATCAAAAATGATATGTCTGAAACGGTGCACACGGATAGTAAAATCCCCGATTTCAAAAATATCGTCAGGCTTGATAGTTTTTATCCTTTCTGCACTAACTCCTTTGTTGATAAGAGACTGACGGGGAGTTTTGGTGCAGTATACGGGAACATTTTTATCAACTTCGGTGAGTTTTGGTATACTGTATAAATGGTCAAAATGCCCGTGTGTAATCAAAACCGCATCAAACCCCGCAAAGCCCTCAACAGGTGTTGTTTCAATCCGTTTGTTCATCCGCACGAACGGATCAAAAAGAAGCCTTGTTTTGCCGTCGTCAATTCCTATGGTTGCAGTTCCGTACCATGTTATTTTCATTTTCATTTTCCCCTTATTAAAATTGATAAACTATTTTATCAGTTCCTTTATAAAATCCTTGGTGATGTGCTCCTTCACATATTTAAGCCAGCCGTAAACAAAGGCGGCTCTGGGCTTTGTCCATAGCTTTTCATCACAGAACGAGATGCTGTCAAGCTGTTTTTGTATGCTGTGAACATCATTCAAAAATTCTTTATACGGCTTGCTGCTTTCTCCGAGTGCAAGCTTTGAAACTGCGATAAGTCTCGGAAAAACAAGTCTTTCTAACTGTGTGTCTTCACTTATGTATTCGGTCCATACTGTTCCCTCAATGCCGAGGATATTCTGTCTGCCTTTGTCTGTAAGACCGGGTAAATCTGCTTTAAGGGAATAGGTGCGGTTGAGAGGTGTGATGTTATAATCATAGTCAAAATAGCAGTAGGAAAAGGGGGAGAGTATTGCTTTTCCGCCCTCGTTGAGAAACCTTACGCTCGGCTTGGGACTTTCTTTCCAGTACTGAATAATCGCTCTTTTATCGAGATTGCCGCCCTTTGCTGAATCGTTCCATACAATGCAATGTCTGTTCTTGCTTTCAAGATAATCAACAATCCTGTTCATAAAGCAGTTCTGATACTGTGCATAATTTTCTATGCTGTGTTCTTTCATATACTTCTGACAGCACGGACAAGCTTCCCAACTCTCGGACGGTGCTTCATCCCCGCCTATATGAAAATATTTTCCGGGGAATATTTCAAGAAATTCGTCAATAATTGCGGTTACCGTATTATATGTTTCTTCCTTTGACAGACAAAGCACATCCTTGAAAATTCCCTGATGAGTTTTTATTTTTACATTTTCTCCTGTGCAGGAGAGGGACGGCATTGCAGACAAAAGTGCGCTTGTGTGACCGGGAATATCAAATTCGGGGATAACCTCAATGCCTTTCTCTGCACAGTAACTGACGATTTCCTTCATCTCGGCTTTTGTGTACACTCTGCCGTATGCCCCGTATTCGTATGTTTTCCCGAAATCGGAATAAGGTCTCACAGCTGCCACGGTATTAAGCACAGAGAAGCGTTCACTTTCAAATCTCCAGCCCTGGTCGTCTGTCAGATGCCAATGGAACTTATTGATTTTAAGCACTTTGAGAGCATCAATCAGCTTCTTGATTTCTTCAATACTCTGCATATGACGCACGCTGTCAAGCATAAAGCCTCGGTATTCAAACATAATAGCACCTCGTTAATCCCATTCGGAGCCTGTAACATCATGAAGATTTGCTCCCTTTGTTTCTTTTACCTTTGCAATGAGCACAACAAGAGAAATGAGAAGTCCCGGCAGAGCAAGGTAAAGCACAATTTTTGATATCGCCGAATTGCCCAATGCCGTAATCAAAGGTAAGCCCACACCGTAGGCTATAATATATCCGAAGCCCATTGCAAGAAACTGTGTTGATATAATAGAAGAACGCAGATTTGTGGGAGCGGATTCGCTTACCATAAGAGCAATAATATCACCGCAGCTCCAGAACGCCCCCACACTTGCACCGCTGAATAATCCGACAATATACGGTGACCAGCCCTGCTTTGAGCCGAGGGAGAACAGAACGAGCGAAATAATCGTAATAACCGCCACAACAACAGACGAGCATTTTCTGCCCCATTTGTCGGAAATAAAGCCGTGTACTAACTGAGCAATTCCGCTGCCTATGGGGAAGAGGAATAATGCAGATGTTACTTCGTTGACTGCCACGCTGTTGAGAGCCTTTTCCAATGAAGAGAAAAGTCCCTGAGCGAGATAATTTTCCGCATAACCGTAGGAGATAATTGTCTGATAGTGCATTGTGATAAGCACGCCTATAGTACTGAGTGCCACCGTAACATAAAGCCATCTGAGCTGCTTGTGATGTGCAACAAACTTAACAGCCGCCACAAAACCGCCCTGTGCACCCTGAGAGTCTTTTTTTAGCTTTTCTTTTTCTCTTTCTTCGTCAGACATTTTAAGATGGCGAAGACGAGAATCAATAAAGGCATCGGTTTCCTTTGTGAAAATCAAGGCGATAAATGAAATCACCATACCGATAACAGCAGGGACCAGATAAACCATTCTCCATTGTGAATTCTCTGTCATAAGCATACGGCGAAGCAATGGGACAAGCATAATACCGAAGGTCGCAACAGCTTTTACAAGTGAATACATTGTTGCTCTGTATTTAGGCGGTGCGGTTTCCATAATATACACAACCTGCATATCGTGCGGAACAAAGAAGGACATAACACATACGCCTATAAGATAAACATAAAGATTCCCCGAAAGGAAAATTATGAACATCGCAAGTGACATCCCGAAAGTATTGATAATAAGAAAAAGCTTTCTGCCGTAACGGTCTGCAAGGGGCTTATAGAAAAGCGAGAGCAGAGAAAACGGAATTGCAACCATACCCGCAATATCTAAAAAGCCAATAGAGCTTTCACCGTATTTTGCAAGCAGGTCAGTCGCAATTTCGGTTTTCATAAGCGTGCCTATCTGTGATGCAATTTCATCGGTGATATAAACAACACAGATTATGAACACCAGAAAAGCCATATAATAAGCCCTCTGAGGCCGTGCCTTTTCCTTCTCCCATTTTCTGATTTCTTTTTCTCTTTTGTTCTGAAGTCTTTGTGACTGTTCAGGAGTGAGTACCTTGTTTTTCATTTTCATTCCCCATTTTTGATATTTGGTTAAGCTAATGCATCAGCAGGCGCATTTTCGGGAAGCCAGCCTGTAAAACCCAGCTCAGGTAAAGCTGAAATAACAGCCATATCCTCGGCATTTATCTCAAAATCAAAAATATCGGCATTTTCAATTATTCTTGAGGGGGTAACCGATTTTGTAAGCACATTAAGACCTGACTGCAACACAAATCTCAGACAAAGCTGTGCAGCACTCTTGTTATATTTCTTTGCGATTGCTTCTAATGTTTTATCTGAGAGAACTGCACCGCAGCCGAGAGGGCTGAAAGCCTGAACAAGCATACCCTGTTTCTGTGAATATGCTACTGTTTCGCTCTGTATGTAGCCGGGATGAAATTCAATCTGATTAACCATAGGCTTGATTTCACAGCGTTCAGCCAATGCATCATAGTGCTTTTTCTGAAAATTAGAAACACCTATAGCACGGATTTTTCCGCTTTTGTATGCATCTTCAAATGCTCTCCATGTGGAGGCATTAATTTCCTTCCAATCGGGAGAAACCTTTTCAACACAAGGCCAATGGATAAGATAAAGGTCAAGATAGTCAAGTCCTAAATTTTTAAGTGAAATATCAATGGCTTCACTTGCTTTTTCAAAGCCTCGCATAGTAACCCAGTGCTTGGTTGTGACAAATATTTCTTTTCTGTCGATACCCGATTCCCTGAGCCCCTCACCGACAGCCTTTTCGTTGCCGTATATAAAAGCAGTATCAATATGCCTGTAGCCGACCTTCAGAGCCTCTTTTACCGAATTTTTAGCAATATCCCCGTCGGGAGTAAGATAAGTCCCGTACCCCACACAAGGCACACGCACACCGTTATAAAGCTTAAAGGTATCTGTCAGTTTATTCATCGTTTTTTCTCCTTTTGCAAAGTGTTATAAGGAAATTGTAACATTAAAGCCGAGGTTTTGCAATAGGGATAAGGGATGTTGTTGAGTATTGGTGATAATGGCGGATTTGCGGAAACAATTCCGTTACCCGAAGGGTACTTCGTTGTGCCTTAGGCACACTTCATTGGCAAAGCCACTTCGTTTGCCGTAAGGCAACTTCGTTTTATGTCCGCTTTACGGACAATGAAGTTGACAGCAGGCTGTCAAATGAAGTACTCGCTTTGCTCGTAACGATGTATGTCCTGCGGACATAAACACAAAAAAAGAGACCTGTATACACAAGTCTCTTTTTTTGGTGCCGATGACCGGACTTGAACCGGTACGCTGTTGCCAGCGAGGGATTTTAAGTCCCTTGCGTCTGCCTATTCCGCCACATCGGCTTATTTTCAGTGCTTATCAGTATACACCAATTCGCACTGAATGTCAATATATTATTTACCATTTATTCTCAACATATTCACAGAATGCAAATAAGTCTTTTATCGGGAGCTTCGTGCCGTCGTCGAGAGTTACATCTCCGTTGAATATTCCGTAAAGCTGATGACAGTTCATACGCGCAATTTTAAGGTTCAGGTCGCTTTTGTTGTCGAAGGTTGGGCGCATTGTAAGGTTGAAGCGACCGTCCTCGGAGATGAATTTCCATTCCTCCATAAATCGGTCTTTGGGGAAGCTTTCAACATCAACTGCACCGATTTTATGCACCTTGCCGTCGTAGAAAATACAGGTTTCCGTAGCGTGGCTTTCATCGCCGATTGCCCAGGTTATTTCAAAACCGAAAATATGCTTATTGCCGTTTTTATCGGGCAGGTAAGCAGCCGCGCTGCCCCAGTACCACACAAGCTCTCTGGGGGTGTTCACCTTCCCCCAGTCAAGCGAGCAGAATGCGGTGTCTTTGGAAAAGCTGTAGGTGTAGTCACCCCAACGAAGAACACCCGAGACAGGCATACAGTTTTGTTTTGTTGTCATAAAAAACATTGTAGGCTTATTCTCAAAGGGGAGAACGGTTGTTATGTTTTCAAGACAGTCGGGGATATCCATTTCGAGTGTACATTCGAGTAATTTTCCCTTGTGCATTTTTTTGAAATATACAGTTCTGCAGTTTTCTTTTGTGTGAAAATCAAATTCCGTGGTGCGAGTTTTTCCGCTGAATCTGCCGGGACAGTCTATTCTTTTTAAGGGGACAAATTTATCGCCTGCAAAAATGGTAGAAGCATCCGCATCTGTTACACCTGTTTCAAGATCAACAAGCCTGCAGCCCATAAAACCGCCTATTCCCACATTTGCAAAGCTTATAAGCAGCTGCTTTTTGCCGTCTGTTACCGTGTAATAGTCCCATTCCTTACGGCTTATAAGCCGTTCTTTTTTTACAAGCTTTCTGTCGTATTCAAAAACATTTTTCCTTGCCCAGCCCTTTGCATTGAGAGTGCCGTCGGCATTCAGCAGGGGAGTAGGCTCGGTATATTCTCTCTGTAAAGATTTACTTTTCCATTCATAAAAGGGTTTATATGTTTTTTTCAGTTCATTATTCATTTTCATTCCTCGCTTTTATTGTATTGTAACATAAAAAATATCAGTTGTAAATGTTGCAATGCTTTGATATAATATAAATATGTCAATTTTATTCAATATAGTAATTTGGAGGAAAAAATGAAAAAATATGATGTAATCGTAATCGGTGCAGGAAACGGCGGTCTTGCTGCGGCTGCGACCTGTGCAAAAGCAGGACTTTCAACCTTGCTTCTTGAGCGTCACAACATTCCCGGCGGTTCTGCTTCGTCTTTTGTTCGAGGCAGGTTCGAATTTGAACCGTCACTTCACGAGCTGGCAGGAATAGGCTCTGATGGTGATCCCGGTGCTGTTGATCTTATGTTCAATCGCTTTGATGCGGATGTAACATGGCATAAGCATAATTCTACCTTCCGTCTTATAGTTCCCGCTAAAGATGGAGATAAGGATGCATTTATAAATGAAAACGGTGTAAATGTCACTGTTGATGCCCGTATGCCCGTAGGCTTTGAAGCTTTCGCAAGAAAATTGGATGAATTGGTTCCGGGCTCATATGAAAGCTGTATAAAAGCATTTGAGCTGTCTGCTAATTTGTTTCAGATTTTTGACAGTCTTGACAATCCCAAAAATATTCCCTCTGTTCTTAAATATCTGCCTGATGCTCTGCGAATGGCAGCACATAATATTACTGAAGGTCTTGATGCACTCGGTATGCCCAAAAAAGCACAGGATATTTTTAATACCTATTGGTGCTATATGGGTTCACCCGCATCACGCTTTGACTTCCTTTATTATATGACTGTGCTTCATGCTTATGTTAGCAGCGGAACGGGTATCCCTGATAAGAGAAGCCACGAAATGAGCCTTGCACTCGATAAGGTTATCAGAGATAACGACGGCGATATATGGTATAATTCTGAGGTAACAAAGTTTATCGTTAAAGACGGCAAGCCTGCAGGTGTTGTTATCAACGGAGAAAAAGAGGTTTACGGTAAATACTTTATCTGCAATTCCTATCCCTATAAGGTTTTCGGTGAATTGTTTGATAAAAAGGATGTTCCCGAAAAGCAGCTTAAAATGCTCAACGCCCGTGAAACAGCCGCAACTCTTACCACAGTATATCTCGGCATGAACAAAACAAAGGAAGAGCTCGGCATAACAGACTATTCCGTATTTATTGCTCCCGACTCAGATTCAGATAAGCAGTATGAGGCTTGTAACGGCTTTTTCAGCGGATATTGTATCATAAACTGCCTTAATGAAATTATCCCCGATTGTACTCCCGAGGGCACAAGTCAGCTTTTCCTTACAACAATGACCTTCGGGGATGTTATGAAGGACATTAAGCCCGAGGATTATAAGAAGTTCAAAAATAAGGTCGCAAAGGATATGATTGAAACCTGCGAAAAGGCTCTCAATATCTCAATTACCCCCTATATTGAAGAAATAGAAGTTGCTCTTCCTCCCACGTTTGCAAGATATCTCAACACTCCCTTGGGTACCCCCTACGGCTACAGACTTGATATGTGGGACAGCCTTATTCCCCGTACCGCACAGTATCTGAATGATCAGCCGTTTGATAATTTCTTCTTCTGCGGTGCAACTCAGGAGCGTGGTGACGGCTACGGCTGTGCATATTATACAGGTGAAAAAGCCGGTGGTTTGGTTGTTAAGGCATTGAAGGAGGGTAAATAAGATGTCAGGCTCATTAAAAGAATTAAAAGCAAGTAAGTTCGTTGCTTTACTTGCAGGCAGACAAAAAAGATTTAACAATGCAGAGGCAAAGCTCCCGAATGTTGAGGATAGTGCAACAGCACTTGCAAAGGCACTGCATCCCAAGAAGCAGTATCTTAAGGTAGCAGAAATTATTGAACAGACTGAGGACTGTAAAAGCTTTGTGCTTGTTCCCGACACCGAAAAGGGAACAAAAGCTCTTACATATTTCGGAGCAGGAAAGTATCTCAGTATCTTTGAAACAATAAACGGTATGCCGGTTTCAAGAGCATATTCAATTTCTTCTTCTCCCAAGGATTCACTCAACGGAAAATATATGCTCACAATAAGAAGGGTAGAGGGCGGTCTTGTATCAAGCTATATTTTTGATAACTGGACAGTAGGAACTTGTGTTACAGCCTCTGCTCCTGCGGGTAATTTTGAATATCAGCCCTTAAGAGATGCAAAAAAGGTTATCTGTATTGCAGGCGGCAGCGGCATCACTCCCTTCCTTTCAATGGCAAACGCAATTAATGACGGTGACGAGGACTTTGAAATGACCTTGCTTTACGGCAGCCGTGATAAGAACAGTATTCTCTTTAAGGATGAACTTGAAGAACTCCAAAAGAGCTGTGATAAAATCAAGGTTGTTCATGTGCTGAGTGACGAGAAAAAAGTAAGCAAGAATATGGAAAAAGGCTTTATTACAGCCGAGCTTATAAAGAAATACGCTCCCGAAAATGAGCCTTATTCGGTATTTATCTGCGGCTCACAGCAGATGTATGCCTTTGTTGACAAGGAAATTGAAAAGTTAGGACTTGAAAAGAAATATGTCCGTCACGAGCTTTTCGGTGAGTTCCATAATCCGTCAACACAGGAGGACTACCCGTCAGATGTTCCCGAAACGGTTAAAATTACAGTAACAGTACAGGATAAAACATATATCATAAAGGGTAAATCATCAGATTCTGTTATGCAGATTCTCGAACAAAGCGGGATTCCCGTTCCTGCCCGTTGCAGAAGCGGTGAGTGCGGATTTTGTCATTCACATCTGATTTCAGGTGAGGTTTATGTACCGAAGCACCTCGAATACCGCAGACTTGCAGACTACAAATTCAACTGCTTCCACCCCTGCTGCTCCTTCCCCCTGACAGACCTTGAAATCAACATCCCCGTTGCGAAATAAAAAAAGCACTGCCGAAGCTACAAACCAAAGTAGCTTCGGCAGTTTTTAATTTTGGTTATGATAAGTATAGTCAGGATTTCGCAGAGAATTTTCGTCTTCGTCAGGCAGGGTACGCTGCCCTCAGCGTACTGTATGAGGAGTGTTCTGACTTTTTATAAACCATTGATTGTTTTATAAAACCATTCACAATTCAGCTTCATTTAACAAATCAAAGATATAACACAAACATTCATCAACAGTATTCCAACTTTCAATGGTGTCACATTTTTCTGCATCATGGTCTACGGAAAAAACACAGCCGTTGTCTGTGTCAACAAATAAATCAAATCTGTCTGAAAAATTTTTCGGTTTATAGAAAGATCCGAATTTTAACCAGCTATCGGGGGTATTTTTCGGTCGGTTAAGGTCTTCTATGCTGATATTAAAAGGTTCGATATGTCTTCTGTCATAGGTCAGGGGGATTGCGTAGATTGAAAAATAACTCATAGGAATTTTTATGTCACGAATCAGGCATGTTGACCAGAATAAATTAGCTCCGTTCATAGCCCGATATATAGTAAGTAACTGTTCGGGAAAGGTTCTTTTATAATTATTTACCATATTCTGCATAACATCTGCCGGCATAGGATTGAAAATAATATGCTCGGCAAGCGGCGGTGTTTTATCATATAAACCATATAAGACAGCTTCATCCATCGGCTTATACATATTGCTGTTATAGGATTTGATAAGGTGATTTATTTTCTCTAAAAAAATCAATGTGCATACCTCCTATATATTTTATTAAATTACTGTCTTGTCAAGAGGAATAATACAATAGTCCGTATAATGTCTTATTTAATTCGACTTAAATAATATCATCGGGGGCAGTATAATTTTTGGGTAATTCGCTATCTTTGTGTGAATAGTGTTTACGATTTTTGATTCTGACATACGGTAATTGTTCGCACAAACTCAAATCACCGTTTTCTACATTCATTGTTAAGTGAAAGTTTTTCAGATTTGGCATTTTATTCAGGAAAGACAGATCCTGAATCACATTTGATCCTTTCAGAGTTAAAAATTCCAGATTATGCAGCTCTTTCAGTACTGAAAAATCACAAATTTTTCCGCAAGTATCTATCTCAAGATAACGCAATGTTTCACTCAAATGGCGTAATGCTGAAATATCTGTCAGTCTGCGATTATACGATAACTCCAATTTACACAGCTGTAAAGCCGCTTCAATTCCATCAAGAGATTGTATGGGCGACTGGTTTATCGAAATATTTTTAAGTTTGCCTTCGGGAATAAAACCGGTCAATGTTTTTGCATTTGGAAAGCCGAAATCGAAAAATAAAGATACAACCTCTTTTGCAGTATGAACATTAAGGTGTCCTTTTCCGCCTTTTATACCAAGCCTTTTCAAACCGGGAAAACGGCTGTAATCAATAGTTGTTATCTTTTCTTCATCTTCCCCATACATTGTTTCGCAGTGCAAGCATTTTATGTTCGGCATCTCATAAAGCGGTGAATAATCAAATTCATTAGCACTTATAGCAGGAAAAATCTTCAGATATTCTAAACTGGGACATTGTTTCAAAAACTCAATATTTTCTGCAACAACGATTGCTTTTTTTATGTTGTTGCTGTTGATATGCTCAATATGTTCTTCCAAAGAATGTCTGGAGCGTAAAAGCACGGGTGAAATAATAAGTGCATCTGCCGGGTTAAATACCACAATAGCATCGTTCTTTTTTATGTCATCAAAAAAACGAAATGAAAAATCATCTGCATATAACGGCAATTGGTTGAATGAAACGAACTTAATATGGCCCACTCCTTACTGTTTTAAGATATAGAACTAGCCCCTGTCCTGTCCCCCCCTGTCTTACTTTTTTCCCTGTCTTTTTTAGACACTGTCTTAGCTCTACCTGATTTTAAAAGGTTTTAATGGTATTTTTTTAGGTAAATCTTTGTCTTTTAAATTATACCATTTTTTGTTTTTCAGGCAGGAAGCATATTCCAAGTGTAAACACGGTAATAAATTTCCATTAGCAACTTCTATTGAAAATGTAAATGTTTTTAAGTTTTTCATTTTTTCAAGAAAAGCTAAATCGGGAATTGAATTATTACCGTACAATGAAAGATGTTCTAAATTAGTCAATTTGTGTAAGCAAGAAAAATCTTTGATTTTAGGACAAGACTCAATACTTAGTAAGCGCAATGAGTCTGCAACAGTCTCCAGTTTTGAAATATCATTAAGAGCACGATTATATGATAAATCCAAAGACTGCAATTTATGGTATCGTTCAATACCGTCCAAAGAATTCACTCCACATTGCAAAACTGTTAGTTCTTTGAGTTCTGTACTACAACTTAACTGACGAAAATCCTGATGCTCTTTTATGTTAGATATCCAAAGAGATTCTATTGATTTCACCAAATTATAATTTAGATGCTCTTTTGAATATACAGCTAATCTTTTCAATCCATGAATTTCTGAATAATCGATTGAACAAGATAGCTGATATTTATTGCCGTAAACTGTTTGACAACTTAAAGATTCTATCTTTTTGAGTTTGTAGAGTGGAGAATAATCAAATTCTTTTTTTGTTGAATTTGAGGGATAAACAGCAATTTCCTTTAATGACGGACATTCAGTGATAAAAGAAATATCATCTGCAATAATTTGAACTCTTTTTATTTGTTGTTCTGCGATAAGACTAATATGTTCCTTTAAGGAATGAATGGATAAGGGAAATTTTT
Source organism: Clostridia bacterium (assembly GCA_017517135.1). GTDB lineage: Bacteria > Bacillota > Clostridia > Oscillospirales > Acutalibacteraceae > RUG806. The sequence continues at coordinate 47,101 of JAFXAK010000018.1, read as the reverse complement.
GAGTGTTTCCATCCGCATCTTCTGGTGACCTTACAACAAGAACATCAAAATGATAGGGAGCATCACTCCAAGATGTAAAAACAAAGCCATCACGTATAAAATAGCGTTTTTTCAATGTATCGAAATCAGCAACCTCTTTTTTAAGGTCAATAGTCATGGTATCAGATTCCTTCCTGGACTCCATATTTTGTTATATGTTTTTAGCAAGACAGGGGGTAGTAAGACATAGAACCGACCCCTGTCCTGTCGCTGTCCTGTCGTCCCCTGTCATAGAATCGTACCCTGCTTGTGTCTTTTTCATAATTAACCACCGTTAAAATTTTGTATTAATGTTGCAATTACTCCTGAAACAGAGCTGATAAGGGTAATCAAAAAACCGATTTTGCAGAGTAATTGTTTGTTTTTAGGTATTGCATAATCTTTACTCAGCAAAAACAGAAGAATCAGCAGAGGCAACATAAATACTAACAGGCCTATTATACCGCCAATCCAAGAATCCAATTTTATATTGTTTTGCCCTAATATGCATACAACCAAAAATTCCACTGCAAAAACAGACAGCAAAACAGAATATGTTTTTTTCATTGAATACACTCTTTTCTGTGAAAAATGGAAAGGGATATTGCTGCCGGTTTTACGGCTGATACATCATATAATAGCTGTGCATATTTATTTTTTCAAAATATTCGTGCTTAATCGTCTTAAAGCCTAATTTTTCGTAGAGCTTAACATTATCCTCGTTCTGTGCTTCGAGGCCTAATTTATAGCCCTTGGGGACTAAATCTGCAATGCCCTGCTTTATAAGCTTTGTTGCGATACCCTTTCCCTGATGCTCGGGATCGACAAAAACGGGGGAGATGATGAGGGTGTTTTCGGGGAATACCTTTACATCAAGGTGAGAATAAGCCGAAAGTGTTTTTATTGTTGAGGGGAGATACAGCACAAGGAAAACCCAGTTGGGGCACAAGAGAAAGTCAAACATATTGTATTCGTTGTGAGCCTCGCGCCACACACAAATTCCTCTGTTTTCCTCGTCGAAATAGATTATATCCTCTCTGTTTGAGGTGGAAAGACGCTCTATCATAAAGTGATAAATATATCTTCTTCTTATTTTTTCATTTTTTGTTGCTCTTGCGTGTACGGGATCATTCATATAAGCATCAGCCGCCATACGCGCAAAATACTCGAGCGTTTTTCTGTTCATAGGTCTTTTTTTCATAAGAACACCTCAGCAAAATATTTATATTTTTATTATAGCTCAACACAAAAACAAAAACAACAAAAAAATTATATTTATTTGTCGAAATAAACCATTGAATACAAATGCTGTAATATGATATATTATCACTAATAAATTTAAGGAGGTTTAATTATGTCCGAAAAAACAAAGTATATGAAAAAATCGGAAATAATTACTTTCGGTATAGGTCTTTTCGGTGTTGCTCTGCTCACAGGCTGGATGCCCGACTATACTGCCACTTTCTTCGCAGATTTTGCATTCAAGGGCAAGGGCTTTGATGCAGACACAATGTCAAATGTAATCTCAATAGTTTTCCTTGTTGCAGGTATTGTCGGTGCCGTTTGTGAGCTTGTTATCGGCTATCTTGTTGACAACACAAGAACAAAGTTCGGTAAGGTAAAGCCGTGGGTAGGCTTCGGTGTTATTCCGCTTGCCGTTATTTCAATGCTTGTGTTTGTGGCTCCCAATACAAATAATCAGACGCTTGCTATTATATGGATGTTTTTGGTTTATTCTGCATACACAATGTTCTGCTGTGCTGTTGAAAGTCCTGCAAACTGCTTCGGCTCTTTGTGTTCACCCGAGCCATCGGAGCGTTCAACTGCAATTTCGATTGCCTCCTTCCTGCGTTCTATCGGTCAGTCGGGCGGTATGGTTGTTGTGCTTGTTGTAGGTCTTCTTATGAAAGCCTTTATGGGACAGCAGCAGTATAAAAACGCAGAGGGACAAGGCCTCGACCTTGTTATTTCAACAGCCGTCTGTGCTTTGGGACTTATTCTTTTTGTTATGATTTTCTTTGTTAACAACAAAGAGCGTGTGCCCTTTACTCAGGAGAAGGTAAGCCTTAAGGACGCTGTAAAGGTTGTTTTCACAAACAAAAACCTCCTTATGGTTTCACTCACCAAGCTTTGCGGCTTCGGCAGAGGTGTATACGGCACGGTTTCTCTCTACATAGCAATTTATCTTTTAGGCTCAAAGGACTTAAAGCTTGCATTGTTGCTTCCTATGGGTATAGGTACTGCGGTGGGTACTCTTCTTGTAAATATAGTTCTTAAAAAGTTCTCAACCAAGCAGACCTTTATTCTTTTCAGCCTTTACGGTGCTTCCTCTCTTGCTATACTTTTCCTTGTTTCAAGAGGTGTGGGCTTCAATGACGGACTTATAATTCCTTTCCTTATTCTCAATTTCTTCTGCGGTCTTCAGCACGGTAACACCAATGTTACCCCCAATATTATGATTGCAGACTGTGTTGATGAAATTGAATACAAAACAGGCAAAAGACAGGAAGGTCTCGCATATGCAGGCTACGGTCTTTTCTCAAAGGTTGCCTCCGCGTTCACAAAGGCGCTCGGTCCCTGGCTTTTGTACACATGGTCAGGTTATCTTGTGTCAACAGATGCGAATGTTGCCTATGCCACACAGACAGACGGCACACTCAATAAGCTTCTGATGATATACACCATAATCCCTGCCGCCTTTGTTGTGCTTCAGGCTGTGCCCGTGCTGTTCTATGATATGGTAGGCACAAAGAAAGAGAATATAACCAAAGCACTTATTGAACGCAGAGCCGAAAAAGGCTCAGTAAATGAAGGATAAGGGGGAAAAGAAAATGGCAAATAAAGAAAAAAGCTTTAACACAAAACTGTATGCAGTTATTACATTTATTGCAATTGCCGTATTTCTCTCGCTCACCTGCGTTTTAACCTTTAAGGCAAGATACACCGCCTTTCATCCCGAGGAGCTTGCAAGAACATATGTTGACACTATTGTGCAGACGGGTGACGGCTATAATGCATATAAAAACACTCTCGCAAGCAAAGGCAGTAAATACGGTGATTTCATAAGAAAATATTATATAAATCCTGCCGTTTACAGAGATACTGATTTTGAAATCGGCGGCAATACAGATTCTCTCACAGGCTACAATGACGATTCCTTCAAGGGAGAGAAAACCCTGAACGATGACGGCACACTCTCAGGTCAGCTTACCGAAAAAATGTATGCTTACTATGTTCAGCTTGTAGAAGAATACGGTTGGGATGATTATGCTTCGGTATACAGCTCATACATAGCAAAGCTCACCGAAACAAGAGAAGAAGTTTTCGGAGATAAGTATTTTACAGACGAAATTTTCTTCACGGCATTTGAAGCGAATGTCAGCGAGTACGGCGATTCTCTGACGGGTACTCAGGATGTTTTCGATGAAAACACGGGTGTTCAGCTTTCCTCTAAATCAACGGGTGTTTATCAGACAGCATACGGCGAGGATTATAAATTCACCTGTGTTGCAGATGAAGTGAAGACTGTTGATGCTGATGAATACAAAAAGGCAGCAAACACTCAAATCTTTGAAACCTACGGTGTCAGCACAGACGATATAAGCGAGGTGCAGAGCGTTAAAGTAAAAGTAAACACCGAAAACGGCGAAGAGGTTGCATCTCTTGATGTAACCGTTGTAAAAATCGGAATGTCCTGGTATGTAGACAACACCGTAACCGACACGGCTGTGCTTTATAATTTCTATAACTAAAAATCAATTCCGCCCGTGTTCTTTTTTTTGAAGCAGGGCGGAGTTTTTTTCTTTTAATTGCATTAGTGTTGTTTTGTGTTGAATTTTGTGTTTTGTTCGTGTGTTTTGGTGTAAAAATAAAACAAAAAGATATTGATTTTTACACGAATAGGTGGTATACTTATTTTTGAGGTGTTGAAAATGTACAGAAAAATAATGCAGTATCTTGTTGATTGGAAAAATAGTCCTCAGAGAAAACCTCTTATATTGCAAGGTGCAAGACAGGTCGGTAAAACATACACGGCTCTCGAATTTGGCAGAAAATATTATGAAAATGTTGCATACTTTAATTTTGAAACAAATCCGTCCCTTAATGAAACTTTTAGTGAAAATATAAGCCCTGAGTATTTAATTCCTGTTCTGTCACATATTTCAGGGCAAACGATAGTAAGAGAAAAAACACTTATAATTTTTGATGAGGTTCAGCTTTGTGAACGCGCCCTTACATCTCTTAAATATTTCTGTGAGGATGCAAACGAATATCATATCATTGTTGCGGGCAGCTTGCTCGGTGTTGCCGTAAACAGAAAAGAATTTTCTTTTCCTGTAGGCAAGGTTGATATAAAAACCATGTATCCTTTGGATATAGAAGAATTTATGCTTGCACTCGGAGAAGAAAAGCTGATAAATTTAATCCGTCAATGCTTTGAAGAAAATAAGCCGATGCCTGCGGCATTGCATACTGCTGCTTTGGAATTATACCGAAAATATCTTGTTGTGGGCGGAATGCCCGAATGTGTGGCAAAATATGCTGAAACAAAGGATTTTATACTTATAAGACATATTCAGGATATGATTCTTGCCGGTTATCTTAATGATATGAGCAAATATAATACCTCAAATGAAATTAAAAAAACAAGTCTTGTCTATAATAATATAACTGTTCAGCTGTCTAAAAAGAACACAAGATTTCAATATAAGCTGATAAAAAAGGGAGCCCGTGCCGCAGAATTTGAAAATGCAATAGAATGGCTTAATTTGTCCGGCATAATTTCTCAGATTTATAAGCTTGAGCAGATAAAAAAGCCCCCTGAAAACTACAGAGATATAGATTCATTTAAGATTTATATATCCGATTGCGGATTGCTTTGTGCAAAAAAAGAGATTGATGCAAGTGATATTCTGTATAAGAACAGCGAGCTTGATGATTTTAAGGGCGGAATGGTTGAAAATTATGTCAATCAGATACTTTTGTCCAATGGCTATACCTCATATTATTGGGAGTCCGACCGAGAAGCTGAAATAGATTTTATTATTCAGCGTCAGGGAAAAATAATTCCCATCGAGGTAAAAGCCGCAGAAAATGTGAAAGCAAAAAGTCTGAAGATATATACAAAGCTGTTTGAGCCTGAGTATTCAATAAAGCTCTCAGAGAAAAATTTCGGTTTTGAAAATTCAATAAAAACCGTTCCCTTATATGCCGCATTTTTAATATAAGAAACACATCCCGTATGTATTTTCGGTACATACGGGATGATTTTTTTACATTTTATTTCTTAGGCTTCTTGACCTTATTGAGTATTGCATTTATTTCAAGTATTGTTTCTTTTGTAAACTTTCCGTCGAGCATTGAGAAAACTCGTTTAACAGTAAAGCCCTTTGCCATAGCATAAACATTTTTTATCATACTTGCACTGAGCTTGAAGCCTGCAACTTCCATTCCGCCGCCTTTTTCCTTGTCATTGCCGCCTGAAAGAGAGCTTTTTACCTTAAGGGCAATTTTAACAAAAGCAAGCTTACCGCCCATTGTTGACATTATATCGCCGATTGTATCATTGATTGAGAAATAGCCGTCGGGAGTGTTGATTTCAAACCAGTTGATAACTGAGCCTTCTTCTTTCATAATGTAGGCTTCGTTAGGAGTATCAACCTTACGGATTGTTGCTGTATCCTCAAGCTCGCCGGCTTTTACTGTAAGCACGGTTTCGCCCTCATTTTTAACATTGAAGTAGAAGAAGGGATATTTGCCCTTTGTCTGTTTACCAACGCTTACACCGTTTGCGAAAAGCTCAACCTCGTCACAGTTTGAGTAAACAGTTACCTTTGTTACATCCTCAACTCTGTCAATATATCTCTTTGCGCAGATATGCACCATCTTTTCGGGATTAAGCCAAGCCTTGTATGCATAGAAGGAGTCCTTCTTATACTTTCTGTCAAAGGTAACAAGTCCCTTGTGGTTCATACCGTTTTCACCGCCCTCTGCACGGGCATCAGCGGCAAAGTCAAACATATTCCATACATGAGTTGCCCACAGATAAGGTCTTTCGGCAATCTGCTTTATAAGCTCCTCGTGATAATAAGCCTGATATTCTTCCGTATAGTCGCCCTGAACGGGATTTGATGTGTGCCAGTCAAGAGCTTCGCAGCCATATTCGCTGAGGCCTATGGGCTTATTCGGATACTTCTTGTGGAAGTCATCAAACCAGGGCCCGTTCATATCTGTTGTGCCGCCGTACCAACCGAAATAGTGGTTGTAGGAAACGATGTCGCTTATGTGTATATATTCATTGTCGGGGGAGCACATTGTAACGGAAGCTATGGTTGTAAGACGGGTTTTGTCCAACTTATGGCACAGGTCATTGAGTACCTGATGATTTTTTACAAGATGAGGATCTGTTGAGCCGGCGATGGTGATTTCGTTTGAAAGACCCCACACAACGATTGACGGATGATTATAGTTCTGAACAACAAGCTCGGTCATCTGACTTACTGTATTATCGAAGCCGTCGTGCATATGTCTTGAAATATAGGGGATTTCAGCCCAGAGAACAAGTCCTTTTTCGTCGCAAAGGTCATAGAAAACCTGTGAGTGCTGATAGTGAGCAAGACGGATTGTGTTTGCGCCCACTTCAAGAATAAGCTCAATATCTTCCTTGTGATGCTCGGGAAGGAGCGCGTTGCCTATCTGAGGTCTGTCCTGATGACGGGAAACACCTCGCAGAGGATAGCTTTCACCGTTAAGGAAGAAGCCCCTTTCGGGATCAACCTTAAAGCTGCGGCAGCCGAAGCGGGTTGAAATTTCGTCCACCTCTTCACCCTTGTAAATAAGAGTTGCCTTTGCGGTGTAAAGGTAAGGGTCTTTTATGCCGTTCCAGAGATGTACATTATTGATGGTGATTTTTGCCTTATCGTCCTCGTCCTCGGTTGTTTCGGCAATAACCTTACCGTCTGCAATGATTTCATATCTTACCTTGCAGTCGTCATCATCGTTTATATATGTTTTGATTGTAACCTCAGCGTCTGCACCCTTGATTTCGGGAGTGACCATAATAGAGGGAGAGCCGTAATAATCAAGGTCAAAATGCTTTTCGGCAACACCGATTAATTTAACATCACGGTAGATACCGCCATAGAATGTAAAGTCTGCATTCTGAGGATAAACTCTCTGATTTGAGGAGTTATCAACTGCAACAACTATTAAGTTTTCGTCCTTTATATCCTTAAGTTCGGCTCTGAAGGTTGAATAACCGCCGTCGTGCTTAGTGATGCTTTTGCCGTTGAAAAATACTTCACAGGAAGAGTTTACACCGTCAAACTGAATGTATTTAACCGCGCCGTCGGGCAGCTCGTCTGCCTTTATGCTCTTTGCGAAATAGCAAACGCCTCTGTAGTAATCGTTGCCGCCGTCCTGACCGTCTTCACCGTTCCAGGTGTAGGGGAGATTAAGCTGAGTCCAGTCTGCAGGGAGAGTTGAGGGAACATTTTTAGCCTCTTTTGAAAAGAGCCAGTTTGCATTTAATATCTTTATGTTTCTCATATTTGCCTCCGTAAAATTTATATTTTTACATATCATTTTTATTATACAGTTTTTGCTTGCCGTTTTCAACCGTTATCTGAAAAAGTGTTTTGTTCAGTTTGTAGAATATCATACTGTTTTTTTTGTTGAAAAAATACAGTTGACAATGTAAACACCTGTAGTGTATAATGAGTTTACAAAGTAAACAGCAAGAGGTGATGTTAATGTCTAAATTTCACGACGGACTTACAAACAATGAGTGGCTATTGCTTGAATGCTTGTGGGAAAATTCTCCCAAGAACGGCAGAGAAACTGTTGAATATATGAAAAAAAGTGTAGGCTGGAGCCGCTCTACCACACTTACTATGCTCAGACGAATGACTGAAAAAGGTCTTATTGAGTGCGAGGAGAAAAATGATTTGAAAATGTATTCGCCTCTTGTTGAAAGGCAGGAGGCTGTTGTTAAGGAAACTCAGAATTTCCTTTCAAGAGTGTATAACGGCAGTATCAGCGTTATGATGAGTGCAATTGCACAAAAACAGGATTTAACACGGGAAGAAATAGAGGAGCTGTATGAGATTTTAGATAATGCAAGAAAAGGAGATGAATAGAAATGTTCGATTGGATAATTTCCTGTTCTGTTCTTATAATTATTTTTGTTTTTCTTCGCTTTATATTCAAAAACAAAGTCAGCGCAAAATTTCAGTATTCGCTATGGCTTATTGTGTTGATAAGACTGCTTGTTCCGTTTAATTTATTCAGCAGCAGCTTTAGCCTGCAAAATCTGTTTCATTCCCGTTTTCAGTACGATTACTATTTTGCAAACGAGCTGCCATTGATAAATACGGGATTTGAAAGCTTTTGGGAGACAGTACCCGAAGCGGCAGGCAATATAAATGATACTATAGCATCAGACGGTCCTCTTTTTACTGTATGGATAATGGGGATAATTGTTTTTGCTTGCGTTTTGTTAATAAGTAATCTGCATTTTTATCTGAAAGTCAGACACTCACGCGAAGCGGTGGAGAAAGAAAACTATCCGTTAAAAGTTTTTGTTTGCTCTCTTACGGCAAATCCTTGTCTTTACGGTGTTATAAAGCCTAATGTATATATGGCACGGGGCGATTTTGAGGACGAAAAAAAGCGCGCGCACATACTTGCACACGAATATACACATTACAAGCATCACGACAATCTCTGGTCCCTTTTGCGCTGTGTTTGTGTTATATTGCATTGGTACAATCCGCTTGTGTGGTTGGCGGCAATTCTCTCAAAAGCAGATGCGGAATTTGCCTGTGATGAAAGCACAGTAAAGCTTTTCAGTTCGGAAAATAAAAATGAATACGGCAGAACAATTATCGATCTTTCTGCAAAAGAACAGCACAAAGGACTGTTTTTTGCACCTGCCGCCGCACTTTACGGAAAGGCTATGTTAAAACAGCGTATAAAAAGATTGACAAGACAGAAGAAAACAGCTGTTGCCGCGGTTATTGTTGTTGCACTTGTTTGTGTTGCTACAGTCGGATTTGTTTTCTCTGAAGCAAAGAAAGAAACGGTTGAAATTCCCGTTACTATCGGAGAGAATGTCCAAGCCGGATATGAAGTAGCAGTGTATGAATATGCCGCAGACTGTGTAACAGACAGAATTGAAGAGCTGGCAAAATCGGGTGTTACGGTGAAAGAAGCGAATATTACGGGCATTGAATATATCCCCACAGGTAATGCAGCATTATTTCATTGTATTGATACATACCGCTTATCTTATGAATTAAGAGCAAATGGTGAAATACCGCAGGAACTTGATGTGACGGTTAATGAAAACGGTTACATAACCGAGCAAACATCAAAGGGAGATACATATTTTATCCTGATTGATACTGATTCATTAATCGGTATGGGAGAAGTTGAATATCCTTATTATAGAGCAGGTCAGTTTACCACAGCGGATATGGAAGCAATTTTAGCGGAAAATAATCAGAATCTTCAAGGGGTAGAGGCTATTAGTTATGCAACTTTATGGATTTATATACAAACGGGATATGACACAATGATTGGTGACGCATATGATATAGCATATCTTTATAACTGAAAAAAAGACTGCCTCAAAACATCTGTTTTTGATGTTTTGAGGCAGTCTTTTAAATTTATTTAATTGTATTATTAAGTGCTGCGCGTCTTTCCTTAAGCTCTGTTTCAACTTGTTTTCTCTTTTCGGGAGTGTAGCGGATGAACATAAGAGGAATTATATAGAGAAGACTTGCTATTGCAGGGGTGAGAATAACCAAGGGCCAAATCCATGCTTCGAATGCAGCGGACTGTGTGCCGATAAAGGTTTCTGCTGTGTCTTCAATAGCCTTGTAGTCAAGAAGATGAAGTGCGAGTGTTGCAAGACCTGCTGTTATACCGCTTGAAATCTTGGTAAACGAGGTCTGCATTGCAAATGTGATGCCCTCTGTTCGTTTGCCTGTTTTCCATTCCATATAGTCGATACTGTCACAGAAAACAGAGGTCTGGGCAATGGACGAAGCACCCATAGGGAAGTTACCGATACCGATAATTATCATAGAAAGCCATATGTTGTTGCCCTCAAAGCCTATGAAGAAGGCAATAACTCTTGAAATGAGATTACAAGCCTGCATAAGCATCATAGCATTTATATAGCCCTTGCAGAATTTCTTGATTTTGTCTGCAAACAGCATACCGAAAACAGAGGGAATTGCCGTGATTGCAGAGCATATTGTTGTAAGACCGAGGGCACCGATAAGACCGCCGCCGATAAAGTCCTCGGGGATTTTATATTTGAAGAAGTATGTTAAAAGGTTATTACCGAAGGCGAGTGCACCGAAAAGGTTTGCTAAGGTTGTGAGAAGAAGAATTCTGTTCTGGAAAAGAAGCTTGAAGCTTTCCCAGAGATTGGACTGCTTTTTATCCTGTGCTGCAAGTATTCTTTCCTTTGCCGCAGATGCTCTCTGGCTTATCATCGCACCGCCCAGACCGAAAATAACGGCACACACAAGTGTCATAAGAGCCATTGAGCTGCCGACTGCATTTGCAACCATTTCCATTATCATCGGAATACCCATTGAGAAAATACCGAAAACGGAAGAGCCTATGATTCTTGCCCACTTAACAAAAACATCTCTTTCGTCTGAATTGGGAGAAACGGAAGCCGTGATACCCCACAATGCAACATCCTGCAAGGTGTATGCTAAGTCCCAACAGATGTACATTATAACAAAATATGATATTCTCAGCCACAAGAGGTCTTCCTTTGTTGAGAAAACAAAGAACAGAAGAATTGTTGAAATACCTACGGGCAGGGGAGTGTATCTTAAAAACGGACGAAGCTTCTCTCCGTTTTTAAATGTATGCTGGTCGATAAACGAGCCTACAATCGGATCGTTTATGCCGTCCCATACCTTCATAACAATGAGAAGTGCGGAAACCACCAATGCGGGGAAGAATGCAATATCGGTCATAAAGTAGGTGAAGAACGAGCCGCCTACGAGCGAATATACAAGATTCTGCCCGAAAAGTCCCGTGTAGAAATTTACTTTTTCTTTTTTTGAAATATAGTTCATTTTCTTCTCTCCGTTTATTTTTTTTGTATATTTATATATTACAGAATGCTGTCTGTTTTGTCAACGAAAAAAAAGAGCATCTGTCAGCATAGCCGACAAATGCTCTCTCTTTAATTTAATCAGTTACAGCCGCAACCACAGCCACAGCCGCCGCAGGATGTATTGTTGGACTGACATCCGCAATCATTTGAAAGGAGAAGGATGAGGATTATGATATAGATCCAGTTACAACCACCGTTACAGTTACCAAATAACATTTTTTTAACCCCCTTTCTTTGTGTCTTACACTAACATAATATGAAAGGGGGTTAAATGTGTGATTAAGTTTTTAGCCTGCGGGCCAGGTGAATGCTCTTCCTGCCATAAGGTGGAAATGGAGATGCTGAACGCTCTGTCCTGCTAAAGCACCGCAGTTGTTTACTATTCTGAAGCCGTCTTCAATGCCGAGCTTTTTTGCAATTTCGGGAATTTTTGCAAAGATGTGAGCTATAACCTGAGAGTTTTCTTCGTTTACATCATATGCCCACTTGATGTGTTCTTTAGGGATAATGAGTATATGAACGGGAGCCTGAGGCTCAAGGTCATAAAAGGCTAAAATCTTATCGTCCTCATATACCTTGTTTGTAGGAATTTCTCCGTTTGCTATTGCACAGAAAATACAATCCATTGATTTTTTCCTCCGTAACTTGATTAACCCATAACAGCAGTAACGATTGAGAGAGCCGCTGCTAAAGCATCGTTTATTTTTGTTATATCCTTACCGCCTGCCATTGCCGAGTCGGGCTTGCCGCCGCCTGCACCGCCTGCGATTTTTGCTGTTTCTCTTACGATATTTCCTGCGTGAGCACCGTTTGCTATAGCATTCTTGCCGCAGGCACAGGCAAAGGAGCAAGTGCCCTTTTCGCTGTTTTTACCGGCAACAATAACAACCGCATCGTCTCTCTTTGCAGAGTCGAGCATTGTTCTGAGTGCATTTGCATCAGCCTCGCCCATATCTGCAGTTATAACCTTGATGCCCTTAACCACGCCAAGCTCCTTGAAAAGCTCGCCTGCCTTTGCCTTTGCGGCTTCTGCCTTCAGCTTTTCAATTTCCTTGTCCTTATTTTTAAGCTCTGCACTTAATGCGGCAGCCTTTTCGGGGAGTGCGTTTATATTACCGCATTTGAGGGCTGCTGCAGTTTCATATACGAGAGCTAAGGTATCATTGATGTTTTTAAGCACATTAAAGCCTGTAACAGCTTCAATTCTTCTCACGCCTGATGCAACTGAGCTTTCGGCTGTAATTTTGAAAATACCGAGATTGCCTGTGTTGGCAGCGTGTGTACCTCCGCAAAGCTCAAGTGAATAGCCGGCAGCATCAACAACTCTTACTGTCTCACCGGATTTTTCACCGAAGAGAGCCATAGCACCCATAGCCTTTGCCTCGGCAAGTGTCTTTTCCTCTGATGAAACGGGGAGAGACGCGAAAATAACTGTGTTTACTTCGTTTTCAATAGCTGTAAGCTCGTCCTTTGTGAGAGCTGAGAAATGAGTGAAGTCGAATCTTACTATTGAGTCATTTACAAGCTGACCTGCCTGCTCAACATGAGTGCCTAACACCTTTCTTAAAGCAGCCTGTAAAAGGTGAGCCGCTGTGTGGTTTCTCTTTATTGCTTCTCTTCTTGAAGCATCAACAGCAGAAACACAGCAATCTCCGACAGCTACGCTGCCCTTTGAAACAACACCCTTATGAAGGAAAATACCGTTGTTGTTCTTTGTTGTGTTTGATACCGTAAATTCAAAGCCGTCTGCCGAGATAACGCCTGTGTCACCTACCTGACCGCCGCCCTCTGCATAGAGAACTGTTGTGTCAAGCACGAGTGTTGCTTCGTCGCCCGCAGAAGCTTCGTCTTTTCTTTCTCCGTCACAGACTATAGCTAAAACCTTTGATTCGGTTGTTCTCTTTGTATAGCCTTCAAATACTGTTTTTTTGAGGTCATTGAAAGAAACATCTGAATTTCTCCAGTCTGTTTCGGCACCGTCTCTCTTGACGCTCTTTGCCTTCATTCTTGCTTCTTCAACAAGAAGTCTGAATTTCTCTTCGTCAACCGTCATATTGTTTTCGCTTACGATTTCCTTTGTAAGGTCAATCGGGAAGCCGAAGGTATCCTGAAGCTTGAATGCATCCTCTCCCGAAAGAACACCGTTTTCGCTTGAAGCCATCATTTCGTTGAGAAGACCTAAGCCGCTGTCAATGGTCTTATAGAAGCTCTGCTCTTCCATTGCAATGATCTTTTTGATGTATTCCTGCTTTTCGGTAAGCTCGGGATATGCATTTGCATTTTCCTTGATAACAGTTTCGCAGACCTCTGCAAGGAAGGGGTGGTCTATGCCTATAAGTCTGCCGTGACGGGCAGCTCTTCTGAGAAGTCTTCTGAGTACATAGCCTCTGCCGCTGTTGGAGGGAAGAACACCGTCACCAACCATAAAGGTTGTGCTGCGGATGTGGTCTGTGATAACACGAAGAGAAATGTCCTTCTTAGCATCCTTGTGATATTCAATACCTGAAATTTCAATGATATGCTTCATTATATTGCGGACGGTGTCAACCTCGAAGAGATTGTCAACATCCTGCATAACGCATGCAAGTCTTTCAAGTCCCATACCTGTGTCGATGTTGGGATTTTTAAGTCTTGTGTAGTTGCCGTTGCCGTCGTTTTCAAACTGGGTGAAAACAAGGTTCCATACCTCAATAAAGCGGTCACATTCACAGCCTACCTTACAATCGGGCTTGCCGCAGCCCTTTGAGGGGCCTCTGTCAAAATAAATTTCAGAACAGGGACCGCAGGGACCTGCACCGTGCTCCCAGAAGTTATCTTCCTTGCCGAAACGAACCATATGAGAGGGATCAACGCCTACCTCTTTAGTCCAGATGTCATATGCCTCATCGTCTTCAAGATAAACGCTGACATAAAGAAGCTCTGCGGGGATTTCCATAACCTTTGTGAAAAATTCCCAAGCCCAGGCTGTGGCTTCTCTTTTGAAATAATCACCGAAGGAGAAGTTGCCGAGCATTTCAAAATAGGTGCCGTGACGGGCAGTTTTACCAACATTTTCAATGTCGGGAGTACGGATACATTTCTGACATGTTGTAACTCTCTTTGAGGGGGGAGTTGCCTCGCCCGTGAAGTATTTTTTCATAGGTGTCATACCTGCGTTGATAAGCAGAATACTCTTGTCGCCCTGAGGTACAAGTGAAAAGCTGCCCAGACGCAGATGCTCCTTGCTTTCAAAGAAAGAAAGGTATTTTTCTCTGATTTCGTTAAGTCCTGTCCATTTCATTTTTGAACTGTCCTTTCATAAAAAATATATATCATTTGTTTTTGCACAAAAAAATATACCTGCACACAAAAAACGGGACGGCTTAAAAACCGCGGTACCACCCGAATTGCGCACAAGCACCACTCTTTATCCTTTAACGCAGAAAATACGCCTGATTCATCATCAGGGCGGCATACAGCGGCGTTTCTGCTCTGAACTTAAAAAACTCACACCGATGTTTTTCTCTCTGAAAAGTCCGTTGATTCAGAATAACTGTATGATATCGCTTGAATATTTTTTTTAATTATATTATTTTTCTTGCTGTTTGTCAATATCTGTTTGAGTGTTTGTAAATGTTGCCGAAAAAGCTTTGTCGGGGGCAGACAAAGACAAAAGATAACCGTCGGGAGCGAAAACCGCCGAGACAAGCGTGTTGTTTACCGTAATTTCTGCTGTATAATTCCCGCTTTGTCTGTCTTTTTTGAAATCGCTGAAATCCGAATAGATAAATGTCTGTATTGAAGAAAATATAATATCAAGCAAGGAATTTTCACCTATATATTCGGGCGGTAAAGCATCATTTATGCCGTAGGCATTGACAGAATATCCCTCGGGCGTGAGTGTGATTTGGAAGGTGTCAAGCTGAGACGGGGTATGAAACAAAAGTGAAATATTGTAAGCGTCAGCTGCATTAAGTGTTGCGGAAAACTCACTTTCTCCCTTTTGTGCATCCATTTCCAGAGAGAACTCGCTATAGGGAGAGAAAGAAGAAAACGGCTGCAGCTGAGAACAGGCGCACAGAAAACTCAGAATTATTACAGCCGATAAAACCTTAATGCTTTGCTTCACGAAAATCACAAGCCTTTTTCACATATTTGTGAAAGAGCTTCGGGAATACAGTCTGTTATGCGTTCAACGGTTGCGGCGAACTGTGTGTATTTTTCAGCGGCAATATCACCTGCAAGGCCGTGAAGATAAACGGCAGAGATAAGTGACTGCAGGGGTGAATTGCCCTGAGCCGACAATGACACGGCTATACCCGTAAGCAGATCTCCGCTGCCGCCTCTCGACAGAGCGGGATTGCCCGTTGTGTTTACAAAAACGGTAGCGTCATCAGTTGCAATAACCGTATTAGCCCCTTTCAGAACAACAAAACAGCCGAACTGTTTTGCAAACGAAGCGGCTATTTCCTCGCGGTGCTCATTTATTGTCTGCACCGGAAGACCTGTAAGACGGGACATTTCACCCGGATGTGGTGTCAGACAGACTGTACCTGCGGCATCCTTCAATATATTTATATTATCGCAGATTGAATTTATGCCGTCTGCATCTATTATCAGCGTACCCTTGTAATTTTTTATGAGGGTGCTTATACACTTTGCGGTTGCGGCAGTCTGTCCCATTCCGCATCCGACAGCTATTGCAGAAAATTTGTTGCAGTTGTTTTTGAGCCAATCGGTATTTTTATCCGATATAAAGCCCATAGGATCACTTTCAAGGGGAGAGAATATACATTCCGAAAGAGCTGCAGTAAGCGTGTTGTAGCAGCAATCGGGAAATGCGAGTGTAACCAGTCCCGCACCCGTATTCAAAGCCCCTCTTGTTGCCATAACGGCGGCACCGGGGTATTTTCTGCTGCCTGTCAGGAGAAGAGCGTGTCCGAATGTACCCTTATGTGAATTGTATTTTCTTTCGGGGAAGCCCTTTGCCGCTTCTTTTGCTGTCACGGCATTAAGAAAGCTTTTTGAATTTATTTGTATTCCTATGGGGATAATGCTTGTTTTTCCGCAAAGAGAGCTGTAAGGCTTGTATATATGCTCTTTTTTGTATGCAAGCATAGAAAGTGTACGGTCTGCTCTGAAGCAGTTCGAGAGATTTTCGCTGAGGTGCGATAAGCCGCTGGGGACATCTATTGCAATTTTAAGTGCCTTGCTTTTTGCGCATTCACAAAAAACCTCTTTTATATGCTCGGGCAAAGCACCCGAAAAGCCGATTCCGAAAACAGCATCGGTGATGATATCGCATTTTTCAATAAGAGAGAATATTTTTTCCTTGTTGTCCGAAAGATACAAAAGCTCAACCGAATCGGGAAGAATATCCTTCATACTTTCCGAAAGAGAATCGCTTTCGCAATCAAACATTTTAACTGCAAAGACCTTTTTGCCCGCATTTGCAAGATAACGCGACAAAACATAGCCGTCACCGCCGTTTTTGCCCTTGCCTATAAGCACACAGACAGTATTGAATTTACCGCAGCTTTGTAAAATATATTCGGCACAGCCTCTGCCTGCCTTCTCCATCATATCTCTGTAGGGAAGTCCTGCATCATTTGCCGTTTGTTCAACAGCTCTTATCTGAGAAGCGGAAAGTATAGTCATAATATCACCCGAATTGATTTTAACATACGGGAGACGGTATGGCAATAACAAAAATAAAATTGCTGTCAACCATATTGTAAATAATCCAACAAACAGTTGATTTGATATCTCCGAACAAGTCATTGATTTGTTCTTAAAAAATTGTTACGATACAGATGACAACAGCGCTGTTGATTTTTTAATGGAGTTGACTGAAATGACAATCAATATTGGCGAAACAATAAAATCAATGCGAAAGGATAAAAACATAACGCAGGAAACGCTTGCGAATTTTCTCGGTGTCAGCAATCAGAGCATAAGCAAATGGGAACGAAATGAAACATACCCCGATATTACTATGCTTCCTGCAATAGCTTCTTTTTTCGGCACAAGCGTTGACAGCCTTCTCGGCATTAACAAAATTGAACAGGAACGAAAAATACAGCATTATTGCGACGAATATTCAAGGCTTTGGAGTGAGCATAAGCCTGAAGAGGTAACAGCATTGATGAAGCAAGCGGTATGTGAATTCCCGGGGGATTTCGATTTGCTTGTAAAATATCTGAACTGCCTTACAAATGCAAATCTTAATGCAAATCGTTTGCTTGAGGTCAGAAATGAGACACAGAGTATTTATGACTTGATTCAGGAGCAATGTACAACCGATAGTATCAGGATTTGGGCAAAAAAAATAATGTGTAGGTATCTGAGCAGATTAAGTGTGATTGATTCAAGCGGAGTTGATATAACTTTTGCTGAAAAAGTGCTGTCGGGTATGCCTTTAATGCAGAATTCAAGAGATATTGAGGCTATGTATATTTATCACAATGACACACAGAAAAGACAACAAGCCTGTGCAAACGGTGTTGCTGAGCTTCTGAGATTACTTGGCGAAAGTTTATTCAGAGTATATGACGAGCCTGAGGAATATGATGAAAATATCCTGGAGTGTTTTATTGATTTGCTGAAAGCTGTTATGCCTGATGAAGATTACGGAAAGAGCTTTAATCACATTATCTATGTTTATGGCTATCTTGGTGTAAAAAAATATTTAAGCGGTGACGAAGAAGAAGCTATACGGTGTTTTGAAGAAGAAGTAAGACTTGCCAAAGCCTTTGACAGCTTACCTGAAATTTGTGTAAGCACATCACCTGCTGTAAACGGTGCAATATTTGAAAAGACAAAAACAAACCTCGGAACAAGCAAAATGCAAAGCAGAGTAAAGCATCTGTTGACAAACAGATATCCGCTTTCGGAAGCTTTTAAAGAAAAACCTGTATTTAAGAAATTGATAAACAGTATTGAATGTTAAATCAGAAATCCGCATCATAGCAGAGTGATATGGTGCGGATTTCTGTTTTTATCTCGTAAAAATATAAAATATTAAAACTTTTATTTTTTATAGACAAAACCGACAAAAAATATTATAATGAATAATATCACTCGAAAGGTTTACTGAAATGGATAAGCAACAGATAAAAAGCAGAATAGACGAGCTTTGCGAAAAACTGAATTTTTATTCCTACCGCTATTATGTTGAAAATGAAAATGACATATCAGACTATGATTATGATATGCTGATGCGCGAATTAAAGGAGCTTGAAACACTCAATCCCGAGTTTCTGCGTGCGGATTCTCCTAATATGAGAGTGGGCGGTATTGCCCAAAATCTGTTCACTCCCGTCGAGCATACGGTCAGAATGGAAAGTCTGCAGGATGCGTTCAGCTTTGAGGAAATTGACGATTTCAACAGACGCGTCTGTTCAGCGGTAGATAATGCCGAATATGTTGTTGAGCCTAAAATAGACGGTCTTTCGGTATCCCTTGAATATGAGAACGGTGTTTTTGTCAGAGGCTCCACAAGAGGCGACGGTGACATCGGTGAAGACATTACCGCAAACTTAAGAACAATAAAAAGTATCCCTTTGAAGCTGAGACACGACATCCCTTATATAGAGGTAAGGGGTGAGGTGTATATGTCAAAGGCGGTTTTTGAAAAAATTGTTGCAAAGCAGGAGCTTGCAGGCGAAACACCTTTCAAAAATCCGAGAAATGCCGCCGCAGGAAGTCTGAGACAGAAAAATCCGTTAATAACGGCAGAGAGAAATCTCAGCATTTTTGTTTTCAATGTGCAGAGAATTGAAGGAGCCGAAGCTACGGGACATAAGCAGAGCCTTGATTTCCTTAAAGAGCTGGGCTTCGTAACCGTGCCCTTTTATACCGAATGTAAGGATATTGAAGAGGCAAAACAGGAGATAGAAAAAATCGGAAATATGAGGGGAGAGCTGCCCTTTGATATTGACGGTGCCGTTATTAAAGTGAATGATTTTAATCAGAGAAAAACGCTCGGCAGTACATCAAAATTCCCCCGATGGGCAGTTGCTTTCAAATATCCCCCCGAAGAAAAAGTAACCGTGCTTAAAGATATTGAAATATCCGTAGGCAGAACGGGTGTGCTTACTCCTACCGCAATTTTTGAGCCGGTGCTTCTTGCCGGCTCAACCGTCAGCCGTGCTTCCTTGCACAATGCGGACTATATCCGCGAAAAGGGGATAGGTATAGGTGATAAAATCAGAGTAAGAAAAGCGGGAGATATTATTCCCGAGGTAGTATGTGTTGAAGAGCATATTGAAGGCGGAGAAATATATTCCTTCCCCGATACCTGTCCGTCATGCTCTGCAAAGGTATTCAGAGATGAGTCTGCTGCCGCATACCGTTGTCTTAATCCCGATTGTCCCGCACAGGTTTTAAGAAATCTAATACATTTCTGTTCAAGAGATGCTATGGATATTGAGGGGCTCGGTGATGCAATTCTCGAGGTATTTGTAAACGAAGGTCTGATTTCGGATGCCGCCGATATATATTCTCTTGAAGCTCAACAAATAGCCGAACTCGAAAGGCTCGGCGATAAGTCCGCTTCAAATATCATAACAGCAATAAACAATTCAAAGAGCAATGATTTGTCAAAGCTTATTTTTGCCTTGGGTATAAATCACATAGGTGAAAAAGCCGCAAAGCAGCTGGCAATGCATTTCGGCTCAATGGATGCGCTTATGAATGCAAGCGAAGAAAAGATACTCGAGATAGACGGCTTCGGTGAAATTATGGCTCGCAGTATCACACAGTATTTTGCACTTGAACAGTCTAAGAATCTGTTGGAAAGACTTAAAAATGCAGGTCTTAATATGAACAGCCTCAGAGAGGTTTCCGACACCCGTTTTGCGGGTATGACCTTTGTTCTCACGGGTGCATTGAGTGAATTTACCCGTGATGAGGCAAGTGAGATTATAGAAAGGCTCGGCGGAAAAACCTCCTCCTCCGTTTCAAAGAAAACAAGCATAGTGCTTGCAGGCGAGGATGCGGGAAGTAAGCTTAGAAAAGCAAATGAACTCGGCATCCGCGTTATAAGCGAAAGCGAGTTCAAGGAAATGATAAACTGATTATAAAATTGTTCCGTCATTAAAGGCATCAACAAACCAGATGTTTTCTGCTTCAAAGCCCTTACCCTTGAGATAGGAAAGTATACCTGCATCCGTTTCAAAATCGAATACGGTTTTGTAGGAATAAAGGAACTGCTTTTTGTAGCCGCCGAATTTTTTGTTAAGCTCGTTTGTGCCGTATTTACCGTCACCGAGAAGCGGACAGCCTACAGATGCCATATGTGCTCTTATCTGATGTGTTCTGCCTGTCAGCAAATCGACCTCAACAAGGCTCAGACCGTCTTTTGTGTCGATAACACGGTACTTCGTGAGCATTGTTTTTGCCCCGTCAATCTGTTTTTTCAGAACGGATACCTTGTTTTTCTTCTCGTCCTTTATCATATAGTCCTGTAGCAGACCGCTTTTTTTAGGCGGCTTGCCGATACATACACACAGATATAATTTTTTGATTTCCCTTAATTTGATTTTTTCGTTGAGTATTCTCAGAGCCTCGGCATTTTTTGCCGCAAGCACAATTCCGCCCGTGTTTCTGTCTATTCTGTTTGCAAGGGCGGGAGTGAACGAAAACTCATTTTTAGGATCATATTCGCCTTTTTCGTAAAGGTAACGCTGAACTCTTGTTATGAGGGTGTCAACATATTCGCCCTCATCGGGGTGGGAAAGTATACCGACCTTTTTGTCGAGTACCATTATGTTCTCATCCTCGTATATGATATCAAGAGCTTTTCCCGCACCCAAAAACGAATATTTTTCCTCTTTTTCGGCAAAAAACTCGTCGTTTATGTACATATCAACCACATCGCCCTTGTTGAGTCGTGTTGAAATGTCAGCCTTCTTGCCGTTGAGCTTTATTCGCTTTGTGCGCAGATATTTATACATAAGAGATTTCGGAAGAGAGGGGAGCGTTTTGGTTATAAACTTATCAAAACGCTGACCTGCATCATTTTGCCCTATAATAAAAGATTTCATTTGATTTACCCATACAATATTTTTTATCAATATTACAATAAATTTTATTGTTTTTCAATACTTTATTTTTGGAGAAAGCTATGCCTGAAAAGAAGAAACAAGAGGTAAATATTCACGCAAATCACAGAGCGCGTGTGAGAAAAAGATATCTCAGCGGCGGTGCACAGTCATTCCCTGACCATAATTTGTTGGAGCTGTTGCTGTTCTACTCAATCCCGCGGGAGGACACAAACGACATAGCGCATCGGCTGTTAAAGGAATTCGGTTCATTTTCGGGAGTGTTTGATGCTTCATACGAGGATTTGCAGAGGGTGAAGGGAATAGGTCCCAACTCTGCACTCCATATCAAGCTGATGACCGAGGTTGCCAGAAGATATATGGTTGACAGGGCCGAGGAAAAGCAGACAATCACAACCACGGAAAAAGCCGTTGAGTATCTGCGCCACCGTTTTATAGGTCTTGAAAATGAAACGGCAATCCTGCTGTGCTTAGACGGTAAGCAATGTGTAAAGCGTATCTGTGAATATACAAGCAACTCTTCAACAGGTATTGTTCTTGATATCAATAAGATTGTTGTTGATGCTCTTAACTGCGATGCAAAGGGAATAGTGCTTGCTCACAATCATATTCACGGCTTCGCCGCTCCGTCAAAGGAAGATGAAAGTACAACACGGATGATCGTGAAAACTCTTGAAAATCTGAATATTTCCGTATGCGACCATCTGATTTTCAGCAAAGAGGATGTTTTCAGCTTTTCAAAAGGTAAAAAGAGCAGAGATTACCGGTTCTTTTTCGATTAATAATCTGAAAACAGAAGCTTTTTAAGATACATTCCCGTAAAGCTTTTTTCGTTTCTGCATACTTCCTCGGGGGTACCCTCTGCAACGATTTCTCCGCCTCCCGAGCCGCCCTCGGGGCCTAAGTCTATAATGTGGTCGGCACACTTTATTACATCAAGATTGTGCTCGATTACGATTACCGTATTTCCGCCCTCAACAAGTGTCTGAAGCACCTCAATGAGCTTGTGTACATCTGCCGTGTGAAGTCCCGTTGTGGGTTCATCAAGAATATAAACGGTCTTGCCGCTCGCCCTCTTTGAAAGCTCTGTTGCAAGCTTCACTCTCTGTGCTTCACCGCCCGAGAGCTGTGTTGCAGGCTGACCTATGCTTATATAACCCAGACCTACATCATAAAGTGTCTGGAGTTTTCTTTTTATCTGAGGAATACTCTCAAAGAAATGCACGCCCTCCTCAACCGTCATATTGAGGACATCACTTATGTTTTTTCCTTTGTATTTCACTTCAAGAGTTTCCCTGTTGTATCTCGCGCCCTTGCATACCTCACAAGGGACATAGACATCGGCAAGAAAATGCATTTCTATTTTTACGATACCGTCACCTTGGCACGCTTCACATCTGCCGCCCGAAACATTGAAGGAGAATCTGCCTGGTGCATAACCTCGTCTTTTTGAATCGGTGGTTTCCGAAAAGAGCTTTCTTATGTCTGTGAATACCCCCGTATAGGTTGCAGGATTTGAACGGGGTGTTCTGCCTATGGGCGACTGGTCAATATCTATAACCTTATCAACATATTCGAGTCCCGTGATTTCTCTGTGAAGTCCGGGCTGTTTTTTTGCTCCGTTGAGGTCGTTTGCGAGCTGCTTATATAAAATTTCATTTATAAGCGAGGATTTACCCGAGCCTGAAACACCTGTTACGGCAATGAATTTGCCTAATGGGAACGAAACATCTATATTTTTAAGGTTGTTCTGCTGTGCCCCCTTGATGCAAAGGAACTTGCCGTTGCCCTCGCGTCTTTTTTCGGGGACAAGGATTTTTCTTTTGCCTGAGAGATACTGTCCCGTGATTGAGTGCTTGCACTTTTCAATGTCAGACAGCTTACCTGCACAAACAATTTCACCGCCGTGAATACCGGCACCGGGACCTATATCAACAACGAAATCCGCCGCACGCATGGTGTCTTCGTCGTGCTCAACAACTATAAGAGTGTTTCCGAGGTCTCTGAGGTTTTTAAGAGTGGAAATAAGCTTTTCGTTGTCTCGCTGATGAAGACCGATGCTCGGCTCGTCAAGAACATATAAAACGCCCGTAAGAGCAGAGCCTATCTGTGTGGCAAGGCGTATTCTCTGACTTTCTCCGCCCGATAATGTTCCCGAGGAACGCGAAAGGGTGAGGTAATCAAGACCTACCTTGCTTAAAAATTCAAGTCTTGCCCTTATTTCCTTGACAATACCGCTTGCAATTATGCTTTCTCTTTCATCAAAAACTAAATTATCGATAAATTTCAGCTCTTCGCTTATGGAAAGATTGGTAAATTCGTTGATATTAATTCCGCCCACGGTAACTGAGAGCATTTCCGGACGAAGTCTTGCTCCCTTACAGTCAGGACAGGCGTGGTCTGTCATAAAAAGCTCAATTTCCCATCTTGCCCACTCACTTGCGGATTCTCTGTATCTTCTTTCAAGATTGTTTATAATTCCCTCAAAGGGTGCTTCATATGTGCCTGAACCTATTGAGGTTGTGCGGTGAAGCTTTAATTTTTCTTCTCCCGTGCCGTAAAGAATTGCATTTACACCCTCTTCGGAAATATCTTTAATCGGAGTATCAAGGGTGAATCCGTATTTGTCGGCAAGACCTTCCATATACATTCTTGCTATTGTGCCGTATTTTTCATTTGTCCAGCCGCAGCCGTGAATAGCCCCCTTGTTTATGGACAGCCTTTTATCAGGGATAATAAGGTCAGGGGATACTTTTTTGAAAATTCCCAAGCCCGTACATTTCGGACACGCGCCGAAAGGATTGTTGAATGAGAACATTCTCGGAGAAAGCTCTCCGATGCTGATATCGTGCTCGGGGCAGGAAAATTGTTGAGAAAAGAGCATTTCTTCCCCGTCAACAACGCTTACAAGAACAAGCCCCTCAGAGAGCTTGAGAGCAGTTTCGAGAGAATCCGCAATACGGGATTTTATGTCGTCTTTCATAACAAGACGGTCAACAACGATTTCAATAATATGCTTGTTGTTTTTGTTGAGCTTTATTTCTTCTGAGAGGTCATACATACTGCCGTCTATTCTCGCTCTCACAAAGCCTGATTTCTTGGCGCTTTCGAGAACCTTGACATGCTCACCCTTACGGTTTTTTACCACGGGAGCCATAATCATAAACTTTGTTCTTTCGGGTAAGGTACAAATCTTATCAACCATCTGGTCAACAGTCTGCTGACGGATTTCTTTTCCGCACACAGGACAGTGAGGGACACCCACTCTTGCATAAAGCAAGCGCAGGTAATCATAAACTTCAGTAACCGTACCTACGGTTGAACGGGGATTTTTTGATGTTGTTTTCTGATCTATTGAAATTGCAGGTGAAAGACCTTCAATGAGCTCCACATTAGGCTTTTCCATCTGTCCTAAGAACTGACGGGCATAAGAGGAGAGAGATTCAATATAGCGTCTTTGTCCTTCAGCATAAATTGTATCAAAGGCAAGAGTTGACTTGCCCGAGCCTGAAAGCCCTGTGAAAACGACTAACTTATCACGCGGAATTTCAAGATTTACATTTTTAAGATTGTGTTCCTTTGCGCCCACAATACGGATTTTTTTCTGTGCCACTTTTTTTGACCTCTTTAATTTAATTTCCTTAATTTTTCAATTTTATCTCTTATTGCTGCGGCGTGTTCAAATTCGAGTATCTTTGCAGCCGCTTTCATTTCACGGGTAAGCTGTTCTATCAGCATTTCTCGTTCTTTTCTTGTAAGCTTCTTGCCGTCAATATCCTTACGCTTGTGAGTATTGGATATTTCAAGAATTTCTCTCACGCCCTTAACAATAGTCTTGGGAGTAATAGAGTTCTCCTCGTTGTATTTCTGCTGTTTTTCTCTTCTTCTGTAGGTTTCCTTAATAGCCTTTTCCATTGACGGCGTAACGGTATCGGCATACATAATAACCCGTCCGTTTGCATTTCTTGCCGCTCTGCCCACCGTCTGTATAAGAGAGGTTTCAGAGCGTAAAAAGCCCTCTTTGTCGGCATCAAGAATTGCAACTAAAGAAACCTCGGGAATGTCAAGTCCCTCTCTTAGCAGATTTATACCAACAAGCACATCAAACTCTCCGAGTCTTAAATCGCGTATGATTTCCATTCGTTCAATGGTGTCAATATCGTAGTGCATATAACGGACTTTAATGCCGTAGTCAATGAGATAATCGGTAAGATTTTCCGCCATCTTCTTTGTAAGGGTTGTGATAAGCACTCTTTCCTTGTTTGCCGTACGGATGTTGATTTCGGATATAAGGTCATCAATCTGTCCCTCAACGGGGCGTACATCAATTTCGGGATCTAAAAGACCTGTGGGACGGATTATCTGTTCTGCTGTCTGAACGCTCAATCGCTTTTCTGTTTCTCCCGGAGTTGCACTTACAAATATTTTCTGCCCCGTTTTTGCATAAAATTCATCGAATGTAAGCGGTCTGTTGTCATAAGCGGACGGCAGACGGAAGCCGAATTCAACAAGTGAGTCCTTTCTCGACCTGTCACCGCCGAACATACCTCTTACCTGAGGTAAGGTTACATGCGATTCATCAACAAACAAAACGAAATCCTCGGGAAAGAAGTCCAGCAATGTGAACGGCGCTTCGCCCGGTTTTCTGTCCGACATTATTCTTGAATAGTTTTCAATTCCCTTGCAAAAGCCCGTTTCTCTGAGCATTTCCATATCGTATTCGGTACGCTGACGGATTCTCTGTGCTTCAATAAGCTTGCCCTGAGAAATAAATTCCGCTTCTCTGGCTTCCATTTCTGCCATAATTTCAGCAATGGCCTTTTCGAGCTTTTCGGGGGATACAACATAGTGGGAGGCAGGATATATTGCAACATGCGAAAGGGAGTTTCTTATTTCTCCCGTAAGAGGATTTATTTCGCATATACGGTCTATTTCATCACCGAAAAATTCAATTCTTATTGCATATTCGCTTGTGTAAACAGGGAAGATGTCAACAACATCGCCTTTGACACGGAATTTGTTTCTTATAAAATTAAGATCGTTTCTTTCATATTGTATCTCAACAAGCTTTTCGATAAGCTCATCACGGCTCTTTTCCATTCCCGTTCTCAGGGAAATCACCATATTGCGGTAGTCTATGGGATTGCCGAGAGAATATATGCAAGAAACACTTGCCACTATGATAACATCCCGTCTTTCGGACAAGGCTGATGTTGCGGAATGGCGCAGACGGTCAATTTCATCGTTTACGGCAGAGTCCTTTTCGATATAGGTATCGGTTGAAGCAATATATGCCTCAGGCTGATAGTAGTCATAATATGAAACGAAATATTCAACGGCATTTTCGGGGAAAAACTCTCTGAATTCGGAGCATAACTGTGCGGCAAGAGTTTTGTTGTGCGCAAGAACAAGTGTGGGACGGTTAAGCTCGGCGATAACATTTGCCATAGTAAATGTTTTTCCCGAGCCCGTAACACCGAGAAGCGTCTGTTCCTTATATCCCTTGTTTACACCGTCTGCAAGCTCCTTTATAGCCTGCGGTTGGTCGCCCGTGGGAGAAAATTGACTGTGTAATATAAATTTATCCACTGAAAAATCCTCTGTCTTTTATGAAAATTCAATGATATTTTACCACTAATATTTTTAATTGTAAACACTTCTTTGAAAAATAAACAAACAAATGTTTGTTTTGTAATCTTTATAAAAAATACAACATATTGTTGACTTAAAAGCAAAGAAGAATTAAAATAATTGCAAAGAGGTGAGATAGGTGCCGAGAATTCTGAAATATACTGTTGAAGAAGACCTTAACGGTGAAAAAATAATAAAATGTCTGCGAGAAAATCTGCAGATGTCTGCCCGTATGGTTGTAAAATTAAGACACACTCCCGAGGCAATAAAGCTCAACGGTGTTCACGCAAGGACTGTTGATAAACTGAAAACGGGAGATGTTCTTGAAATAACTTTCCCCGAAGAAAAAAATGAAATCCCGGCAACACATTTTGATGATATATCTGTGCTTTATGAGGATGAGGATATTTTAGTAATAAATAAGCCTGCAGGACTTGCAATGCATCCTACCCATAATCATCAGGGGGATACACTTGCAAACGAGGTTGCGGCATATCTTGCTCAAAAAAATAAATACCCCGTATTCAGAGCCGTCGGCAGACTTGATAAAAGCACATCGGGAGTTGTTGTGTGCGCACTCAATAAGCATTCTGCTTCAAGACTTGCCGAAAATATAACAAAAGAGTATGTTGCTTTGGTTGAGGGTGAGTATAAAGGACACGGCACGATAAACAAAAAAATATACCGTCCCGATCCTATGAAAACTCTGCGCGCAGTGGGCGAAGAAGGGGACGAAGCGGTAACTCATTGGAGAGAAGAAATTGCAAGCGAAAAAATGAGCCTTGTGAGAATAAACCTTGAAACAGGCAGAACGCATCAGATAAGAGTTCATTTTTCGTCAATGGGAACACCACTTGCAGGGGATGATATGTACGGCTCAGAAAGCACCGACATCAACAGAGCTGCTTTGCATTGTGAGAATGTTACTTTGGTGCATCCCGTGACGGGGGAGAAGATGTTTTTCAAGGCAGAAATGCCTGAGGATATGAAAAAAATAGCAGATAAAATAATATAACAATCATAAAGAAAATACAGACAGCACAAAATATGCTATCTGTATTTTTTTTAATGTTTATTGATTTTTGAATTAATACATTCCGCCGCCCTGGGAAGCCATTGCTGCAGCTGCTGCAGCGTCTGCCTGGGGATCGGGCTTATCTGTTACGAGGGATTCTGTTGTGAGAACCATAGCTGCAACGGATGAAGCATTCTGGAGAGCTGAACGGGTAACCTTTGTGGGATCGAGAATGCCCGCTTCAGTCATATCAACATATTCTTCTGTTGCAAAGTTGAAGCCGTAGCCTACCTTACCTGAACGGAGAATTGTGTCAATAATAACTGAGCCTTCAAGACCTGCGTTTGCAGCAATCTGACGGATGGGAGCTTCAATTGCCTTGAGAACAATCTTAACACCTGTCTTTTCGTCTGCATTTTCTGTTTCGTCTATAAGAGCCTTAACTGCGGGAAGAACATTGAGGAGAGCAACACCGCCGCCTGCAACATAGCCTTCTTCAACAGCTGCCTTTGTTGCTGCAAGAGCGTCTTCAATACGAAGCTTCTTTTCTTTCATTTCAACCTCTGTTGCTGCACCAACATGGATAACTGCAACACCGCCTGAAAGCTTAGCAAGTCTTTCCTGGAGCTTTTCCTTGTCAAATTCAGAGGTTGTTACTTCAATCTGGCTCTTTATCTGAGCAATTCTGCTCTTGATTTCATCGCTGTCGCCTGCGCCGTCAACAATGATGGTGTTTTCCTTAGTAACCTTAACCTGCTTTGCACGGCCGAGCTGTGCTACCTGTGTATCCTTGAGCTCAAGTCCGAGGTCAGATGTGATAACCTCACCGCCTGTAAGGATAGCGATATCGCGCAGCATTTCTTTTCTTCTGTCACCAAAGCCGGGAGCCTTAACGCAAACACAGGTGAATGTGCCGCGGAGTCTGTTTACAAGGATAGTTGCGAGTGCTTCACCCTCAACATCCTCTGCAACGATTACGAGCTTTTTGCCTGCCTGAAGAATCTGCTCAAGCAAGGGGAGAATTTCCTGAATGTTTGAGATTTTCTTATCTGTGATAAGAAGGAAAGCATCATCAATAACAGCTTCCATCTTATCTGTGTCTGTTACCATATAGGGGGAGATATAGCCTCTGTCAAACTGCATACCCTCAACAACATCACAGCTTGTTTCTGCTGTTTTGGATTCTTCAACGGTGATAACACCGTCTGCAGTAACCTTTTCCATAGCTTCTGCAATAAGCTTGCCGACTGTTTCATCAGCAGCGGAAACTGTTGCAATTCTTGCTATATCGGAAGAGCTTGAAACGGGCTTTGCGTTAGCCTTAAGAGCTTCGCAAGCAGCATTGACTGCCTTCTGGATGCCCTTTTTAACAATCATGGGGTTTGCACCTGCAGCAACATTCTTCATACCCTCGTTTACGAGAGCCTGAGCAAGAAGAGTTGCGGTTGTTGTGCCGTCGCCTGCGATGTCATTTGTTTTGGTTGCAACCTCTTTAACGAGCTGTGCACCCATATTTTCAAATGCATCTTCAAGCTCAATTTCTTTTGCTATTGTAACACCGTCATTTGTGATAAGGGGAGCGCCGTACTTTTTATCAAGTACAACATTTCTGCCCTTAGGTCCGAGTGTGATTTTAACTGTATTGCTGAGCTTATCAATACCTGCCTGAAGAGCTTTTCTTGCGTCTTCACCGTAAAGCAACTGTTTAGCCATAATAAAAATGCCTCCTGAAAATTAGTCAACTATTGCAAGGATGTCGCCCTGCTTAACAATGATGAGTTCTTCACCGTCAATTTTAACTTCTGTGCCTGCATATTTGCTGAGGATAACCTTATCGCCGGGCTTAACTTCCATAACGATTTCTTTTCCGTCAACAACTCCGCCGGGGCCTACTGCAACAACTTCGGCAACCTGGGGCTTTTCCTGAGCTGAAGCGGCAAGAATTATACCACCCTTTGATGTTTCTTCAGCCTGTGTGAATTTAACGACAACTCTGTCACCAAGCGGTTTAAGTGCCATAATAAAAAATCCCTCCTGAGAATTATATACTGTTTTTAGCACTCTCATTGTTTGAGTGCTAAAAACTATTTTACACTAAAAAAATAAAAATGCAATAGTTTTGTTGAAATTTTTTCAAAAAAAATAAAAAATTTACATTTTGTATTTACTCATCCTCTTAATTTAATATATAATGTGTCTATAGGAAGTGAGAGCGTATGAGCGTAAAAAAATATAAGTATGAGCTGCATTGTCACACGGCAGAAACCAGTAAATGTGCAAGTGCGAAAGCAGCGGATGTTGTAAAAATATATAAGGAAAAAGGCTATGACGGTGTTGTTATTACCGATCACTATTCTGCGCACACCTTTTTCGGCAAGCACTTTTTTTCTCCGCAGAAGAGTATTGACACTTTTCTTAAAGGATATAATGAAGCAAAAAAATATGCAGATGAAAATTTTACGGTGCTTTTAGGAATGGAACTTCGTTACTATGCCACAATAAACGATTTCCTTGTTTTCGGTATAACAGAGGACTTTTTGAAAAATTCGGGTAATCTTCTTGCAAAATCACTCAAAAGCTTTTTTAAGCTTGCCGAGAGCTACGCTTACCTTGTTATTGAGGCACACCCCTGCAGAATTTTCCGTCACCGTGCTGATATAAGATATATTCACGGCTGTGAAATTTATAACGGAAAAGGCACAAAAGATAAGGAAAATGCAAAGGCTGAAAAGTGGGCAAGGGAGAGTAAATTCAGTATATGTACCTCGGGCAGCGACTTCCATTCGGTTACACATACAGATTTCGGAGGTATTGAAACCGACGAGCAAATAAAAACAAACGAGGATTTGTTGAGAATACTTAAAAGCGGAAATTTCCGGCTTATCAGAAAAGGAAAGACAGAATAAAATTAAGAGGATGTAAAGAATTTGTTGTTCTTACATCCTCTTTTATATTGTTATATATTCTGTGCAAAGCGTACTGTTTCCATTGCGTCCTTTGCATATTTGTCTGCACCGATTTTTTTAGCGTATTCCTCGGTCAGTACCGCACCGCCTACAATTATTTTACACCACTCGGCTTGTTCCTTTATAAGTTTTACGGTTTCTTCCATTGCATCAAGTGTTGTTGTCATCAATGCACTCAGGCCCACAAGAGGAGCGTGATGCTCTTTTACGGCTTTTACGACTTCTTCGGGAGGTACATCCTTGCCGAGATCAATAACATCAAATCCGTAATTTTCAAGAAGCAGTTTTACGATATTTTTACCTATATCGTGTATATCGCCCTTTACAGTTGCAAGAACAAATTTAACGCTTGTGTTCCCGTCGGTTTTCTGATTTTGCATATTAAGTTTTATCTGCTCAAAAGCCGTTTTTGCAGCTTCTGCACTCATAAGAAGCTGCGGAAGATAAACAGTTTTATTTTCAAAGCCCTTGCCCACAATATCGAGGGCGGGGATTATTTCTTCCTGTACAATGCTTAAAGGCTCTTTTGTTTCAAGCAGTGTTTTTGTAAGCTCACCTGCATTGTCCTTAAGTCCCTTGATTATAGCTTCCTGTAAGGGAGAGCTTGCGGCAGTCTGTGTTTTCTGAACCGCATCCGTGTTAAGCGACTGTGAAACAGTAAGCGTGCCTGCAAAATCAATATATGAGCTGCAATTCTCGTCTGTACCGCTTAAAGCGTTGAATGCATAGTAAGCGGACATCATCTGTGCCGAATACGGGTTCATAATTGCCGCAGAAAGCCCTTTTTGTAATGCCATAGTAAAGAAAGTGCTGTTTATCACATCGCGTTGGGGAAGGCCGAAAGAAATGTTAGAAACACCGAGCGTTGTATTGCATCCGAGCTCATTTTTTATTATGCTCATAGCTTCAAGTGTGGTCACAGCCGCATTTTTATCAGCACTTACGGAAAGACAGAGAGTATCAAAAATCAGGTCTTTCTTGTCAATTCCGTACTGTTTTGCGGTTTTAATTATTTTCTTTGCAATCTGAACTCTTCCCTGAGCCGTTTCGGGAATGCCGTTTTCGTCAAGAGTGAGTGCGACTACCAGACCGCCGTATTTCTTCACAAGAGGGAATACGGCTTTCATACTCTCTTCCTTACCGTTCACGGAGTTTATCATAGCCTTACCGTTGTAACGGCGGAGAGCACTTTCGAGAGCGTCCACCTTTGCCGTGTCTATCTGCAAGGGTAAATTGAGAACGCTCTGCAGATTACATACAGCCTTTGTCAGCATTTCCTTTTCGTCAATTTCGGGTAAGCCTACATTGACATCAAGTATATGCACCTGTTTTTCTTCCTGTCCCAATCCCTCTTTGAGGATATATTCCATATCATTGTTTCTGAGCGCTTCCTTTAAGAGCTTTTTGCCCGTAGGGTTGATTCTTTCACCGATAAGAACGGGAGTTTTTCCGAATTCAACCGTATGTGTGTAGGAAGAAACAACGCTTCTGTTCTTTTGTGTTACGGGCGTTACGGGTAAAGCCTTGCATTTATCGTAAACAGCCTTTATGTACTTATCGTTTGTGCCGCAGCAACCGCCCACACAGCGGACACCTTTTTTTATACTGAGTGCAATCTCGTCTGAAAACTTATCCTCATTTATGTTATATACAGTTTTTCCGTCAATGTTTTCGGGAAGTCCTGCATTAGGTTTGAAGATAACGGGCAGGGAGGAGTAGGTGAGATATTCGTCGATAACCTTTTGCAAGGCATCGGGGCCGAGAGAGCAGTTTACGCCTATAGCATCCGCATTCATACCCTCGAGCAGACTGATTACCGCATCGGGTGTGGCACCTGTCATAAGCTTGCCGTCTTCGGAGTAGGCATTGCTGACAAACACGGGCAGAGAGCAGTTTTCTTTTGCCGCAAGCAGTGCCGCCTTTGTTTCGTAGAGGTCATTCATTGTTTCAATGAAAATTAAATCTACTCCGTATTTTACACCGATTGAAACGGTCTTTGCAAATATCTGCACAGCATCCTCGAAGTCAAGCTCACCGTAGGGTTTTAAAAGCTTTCCCGTAGGGCCTATGTCGAGAGCTATGAATTTTTCCTGTGTACCCGTGCTTTCATCTCTTGCTTTTTTTACAAGTGAAACGGCAGAAGCTATAATTTCTTCTAATTCCCCGTCATTGAAATGCAGAGAATTTGCACCGAAGGTATTGGTGTTTACAATATTGCTCCCCGCATCAAAATATGCCTTGTGTATATTGCAGACTGCTTCGGGATGAGTTATATTCCATTCTTCCGTTTTTTCTCCGGCTTTAAGTCCCTGAGACTGCAGGTAAGTACCTATTGAGCCGTCAAGAAAAACGGTGTTGTTTTTTAAGAAATCAAGTAACATATTCTCACTTCCGCTGAAATTACAATTATTATATGTTCTGAGTGCCGAGTATGCATGAAAGATTTGACTGAATCTTTTCGGCAATATCGGGCTTGTTCATTGAATAAACATGTATGTTTGTGATGCCGTTTGCATACAGGTCGATTATCTGATCTGTTGCATATGCAATACCTGCCTGTTTCATAGCCTCCGGATTTGAGCCGAATTTGTCAACAAGGCTCTTGAATCTCTGCGGCATAAAGGAGCCCGACAGTTTAAGTGCTCTTTCAACCTGATTTGCATTTGTTATCGGCATAATACCGGGAATAACAGGTACGGTTATCCCTGCTTCACGGATTTTATAAAGGAAATTATAAAGCAGATTGTTATCAAAAAACATCTGTGTTGTGAGAAATTCACAGCCGGCATCAACCTTTTCTTTGAGATAGAATATATCCTCTTTCTGATTACGGCTTTCGGGATGTATTTCGGGGTAGCACGCAGCACCTATGCAGAAATCCTTGTTGAATTCCTTTAACTGACATATAAGCTCAATGGCGTGAGTGTATTCCCATCGGCTTCGGTCATCATTTATCATAGACTGAGGAATATCTCCTCTGAGCGCCATTATATTGCTTATCCCCGCGTTTTCAATCTCCCTGATTTTTTCCTTTACGGTTTCCTTTGATGAGGAAACACAGGTAAGATGTGCAAGCGTCGGAACACCGTAGGTCTCCTTGATGTCTTTTGCTATATCGAGTGTGTATTTACTTGTGCCACCGCCCGCTCCGTAGGTTACACTCATAAAAGAGGGCTTTAGCTTTGCAATTTCCTCAACTGCAGTTTTTACGCTCATAAAGGATGTGTCTGTTTTCGGCGGAAAAACCTCAAAGGAAAGAGAGAATGTATTATTGTTCAAAATTTGAGATATCTTCATTTTTACAGCCTCTCAGAGTTATTTTTTTAGCTTTTTATACACAGCCGCTCCAAGAGCGAGTGTGCATACGGCACCTATGCCCACAGCGGCAATGCGTTTTACCTGTTCCATACTGCTCGGGATATGTGTGAGCACAAATTCCTTTACGGGGGCGCTGATTTTGTCATTTGTAAGGCTGCCGAAGGTGACTGTTCTTGATGTAACCTTTGTGAGGTCGTTTTTGTCCAATTCAATAATTCTTACGCCTCTGTTTCTGCCGGGACCGTATACATTAAAGCCTGTTCCCTGAGTATAAACGAGGTCAATGCCGTCAAGTGTTGCCGTGAAGGAGTTTATGTGGTCGTGACCTACAAAAATTGCAAGTACATCGCCCTTGTCCTTCAATGCATCAAATTCGCCCGAATTTTTGTCGGGGATTGCAGGGGATTCATACATAAATCCGCCGTTTATTATGATGTCCTCGGGAAGAGTATAGAATTCGTTTTTGTGAGTTCTGAAAGCCTCAACTGAGCCCTTTGTGCCTCTGTCAACCTTTTTGATAACATCGAAAAATTCAGGCACGGGAATATGCTGAAAAACAACAGACGGAACATATTTTCCGGTTTTTTCAAAAAGAGCATCTCTTTCTTTTTTATACCACTCAATCTGCTCCTCGCTTACGGGAAGATATTCACCCGTAATGCTCTGTCCGTTGGAATCTATGAGATAGAGGTTGAAAAGAATTTCTTTGCCGTCTTCGGAGTAAAGGGGGATTGTATATGTTCCCTTATCGTCTTCATTTCTGTAATTTCCGCCCACATACTGTGAGAATGATGTGTATATATCAGCCTGCTCCTTGTTTGAAACACCTGTCTGGCAGTCGTGGTTGCCGAAGGTAACGGCAAAGGGGATATTGTTGAATTCCAGAGGGCTTACAATATCCGATAAGGTCTGCTTTACATTTACATAAGGGTTACCCATTCTGAAAAAGGGCAGAAGACCGTAGAGCTGATCGCCCGTGAAAACAACAAGATCGGGCTTTTCCTCTCGCACAGCCAAAGAAATAAGCTTTATTGTGTCGGAGGAGACGCAAGTGCTTTCCTGTACATCCGCAATCTGCATAATCTTGAATTTGCCGTCTTTTGAAAAAGTCAATTTTTTATCGTACATAATAAAAACTCCTTTGTACACATAAAGGGACTTCAACAAGAAGCCCCTTTATTTTGTCATACCTTATTTGCTGATTTCTATACCGAGGAGCTTGAGCTGTTCGCTGTCAACCTCAGCGGGACATTCTGTCATAGCTTCTGTTGCATCCTTAAGCTTGGGGAATGCAATAACATCACGAAGACTTTCTGCGGAGAGCATCTGCATAACAAGTCTGTCAAGACCGATACCCATACCGCCGTGAGGGGGAGGACCGAATCTGAAGGCATCAAGCAGATATCCGAATTTTTCATATGCTTCTTCATCGGAAAGACCGAGAAGATTGAAAATTCTGCCCTGTAATTCGGGATTTGTTATACGGATTGAGCCGCTTGAAAGCTCAATACCGTTGAGAACAAGGTCATATGCCTTTGCACGGACATTTGCCTTGTCTGTTTCGAGATAGTCAAGACATTCATCAAGAGGAGAGGTAAAGGGATGGTGCATAGCAACCCAAGTCCCGGTATCCTCATCCCAGTCAAAGAACGGGAATTCAACAATCCAAAGGAAGTTGTAGCCGTCTGAGATGATATCAAGCTTCTTTGCGACCTCGTTACGAAGTGTGCCGAGTGTTGTGAGAGCAAAGGTCTTCTTGGGATCTGCTATGATGAGAACAACATCTCCCTTTTCTGCACCGGCAGCAGTTAAGATTTCCTGCATCTTTTCTTCGGAAACAAACTTGCCGAAGGAGGAAGCCATACCGTCTTCGGTAAGTCTTATCCACGCAAGGCCCTTAGCACCGATGCCTTTTGCATGCTCTGTGAGCTTGTCAATTTCTTTTCTTGTGAGAACGGATGCTGCATTCTTTGCTGTGAATGCTCTGACAGTACCGTTGCCTGCAACCGTGCTTTCAAATACGCTGAAGCCGCAATCCTTAACAATATCCGTAAGGTCGAAAAGCTCCATACCGAAGCGGGTATCGGGCTTATCGGAGCCGTAACGCTCCATAGCATCCTTATATTTAAGTCTGGGCAGGGGAGTGGGAATATCCACGCCTATAGCCTCTTTGAATACCTTTGCAATGTAGCCTTCAATCATCTGAAGTACATCTTCAACATCAACGAAAGACATTTCAAGGTCTATCTGTGTAAATTCAGGCTGTCTGTCTGCTCTGAGGTCCTCGTCTCTGAAGCAACGGGCAATCTGAATATAGCGGTCAAAGCCTGCTACCATTGAAAGCTGCTTGTAAAGCTGAGGAGACTGGGGAAGAGCATAGAAGGAGCCGTTGTGAATACGGCTGGGAACAAGGAAATCTCTTGCACCCTCGGGGGTTGAACGGCAGAGGATGGGAGTTTCAATCTCAATAAAGCCGTTGTCATAGAAATAATCTCTTGTGATTTTTGTTACCTTGTTTCTTAAAAGAAGATTGCTCTGCAAGTCGGGACGGCGAAGGTCAAGATAACGGTATTTAAGTCTTGTGTTTTCTGCTGTCTGACAGTCGGGGATAATTTCAAAGGGAGTTGTTTCGCTCTTTGAAAGAATACGCAGCTCGGTTACGAAAACCTCAATATCACCTGTGGGAATTTTGTCGCTCTTTGCGCTTCTTTCTCTGACAGTACCAACTGCCGCAAGTACATATTCGCTCTTTGCAAGCTCAGCCTTTTCAAAAACATCCTTTGCGGTGTTTTCGTCAAAAGCCAACTGAATGATACCCGTTCTGTCTCTGAGGTCTATGAAAATAAGACTTCCGAGGTTTCTTGCACGCTGTACCCAACCGAAAACAGTAACCTCTTTTCCTGCATCCGAAAGTCTGAAATTACCGCAATAGTCGGTTCTTTTTAATCCTGTTAAAAATTCCATTTATATTTTTCCTCCGTTGAGAAGTGTGAAATCTCCGAAATTAAGATTGTCCGTCTGACCTATATCGGCAAGGGCGGCATCGAGAATGATTCTCATAAATTCCTCTGTAAAATTGTCAAGAGAAATTTCTTTTGTTTCACCGTTGTCCATATTTTTCACCGTAGCCTTATGGCTTTCGATTTCGTCAGAGCCTAAAACCATAGTGAACATAACATTCTTTTTGTTTGCATATTTCATCTGAGCCTTGATTGAACGCTCTTCAAGGTCGGTCAGTGCTGAAATACCCTCCATACGAAGGTCATTTACAAGTCTTAAAGCTTCAAACGAATAGTCCTTTGAAGCAGGTGCTATATAAAGCTGAACACGGGGCTCTTCGGGAAGAGAGGTGTGCTGAGCTTCAAGCAGGAGCTTGAGTCTTTCAATACCCATACCGAAGCCGCTTGCTGGCAGGCTGTTACCGCCGAGCTGTTCAATGAGTCCGTCATATCTTCCGCCGCCGCAGACAGTACCCTGAGCACCGATAGAGGTTGAAACAAACTCAAATACTGTTTTTGTGTAATAATCAAGTCCTCTTACTATCTGAGGATTGATTGTATATGGAATCTGCATAGCATCAAGATGCTTCTGCACAGCCTTGAAGTGGTTATCACATTCCTCGCAAAGGAAATTGAGCACTACGGGAGCATCCTTTGCAATAGCGGAGCATACGGGACTTTTACAGTCAAGTATTCTCATAGGATTTTTTTCAAGTCTTGAAAGACAGGTTTCGCAAAGGTCGCCTTTTTTACTTTCAAAATACTCAAGCAATGCTTTATGGTATTCCTTTCTGCATACGGGACAGCCTATTGAGTTGATTTCAAGGTTTATATCGTCAAGCTCAAAGAAATCAAAAACATTCTGAGCGAGAGCTATAATTTCTGCATCTGCTGCAGGAGTTGAGGCACCGAGACACTCAACGCCAAACTGATGGAATTCTCTGAGTCTGCCTGCCTGAGGCTTTTCGTAGCGGTAGCAGGAGGTGAGATAAAACATCTTCTGCGGCATAGGCTCATTGAAAAGACCGTGTTCAAGGAATGCTCTTGCACAGCCGGCGGTGCCTTCGGGACGAAGTGTTATTGAACGCTTGCCGTTGTCTTCAAATGTATACATCTCTTTCTGAACAACATCTGTTGTTTCGCCTACGCTGCGGTTGAAAAGCTCGGTATGTTCAAAAACGGGTGTTCTTATTTCTTTGAAGCCGAAAAGAGAAGCAATTTCGGATACCGTATTTTCAATATAACGGATTTTGTAGCTCTCCGAGGGGAGAATATCTGCGGTACCTCTCGGTGCTTTTGTGAGTAAGGGCATAAAAAATCTCCTCTGAAATTAATAATGCAAGGGCGATTTAATAACCGCCCTTATGTTTTGGTAAAGTCCCTGACGGGAATATAAAGCCTTATTATCTTGTGAGCTCACGCCAGTCAAGGTCGCCTCTTTCAAGACCGATAACAAGCGACTCGGCCGTTGCGATATTTGTTGCAACAGGGATATTGTGAACATCACAAAGTCTTAATAAGTCCTGCTCATTGGGCTCATAGGGCTTAGGATTAAGCGGATCTCTGAACATTAAAAGCAAGTCAATTTCATTGCAGGAAATGAGTGCGCCTATCTGCTGTGCGCCTCCCTGTGAGCCGCTTAAGAATTTTGTTATGGGAAGTCCTGTGGCATCCTCAATAAGCTTACCTGTTGTTCCGGTAGCACATATTGAATGATGACTCAGTATTCCGCAGTAAGCGATACAAAACTGTGTCATAAGTTCTTTTTTTGAATCGTGAGCGATAAGTGCGATATGCATTAGTCCACCGTCCCTTAATATATAATTTGTTAATTTTTTATTGTCTGATAACAGTTTTTTGCTGCAAATATCAGTATCTATTCAGTAATAATAACATAAATCTGACAAATTATCAATAATTATTTTAATAAAGACAGAGAAAGTTCAACATTTTTTCCTGAAATTCTCTGAGATATTCTGCTGATTGCCTTTGAAAATTTGCTTTTTTTGTTGATTTGCCCCGTAACGGTGCTGTACATAACATTTTTATCCTCGGGAACAATTCCTAAAAGCTGAACATAGGTTTTGTTTATTATATCATCAACAGTAAGCAGTTTGCCCTTTTTTGCGGCTTTTATATCATATCTGTTTATAAGAAGCCGTGATTGCTTTATTCCCATATCTCTCAGGGTTTTATCAACTGCAGCCGCAGCCTTGACTGAAACCTCATCCGCCGTAGCAACAACTATCGAAAATTCAGCTGCTGCAGCAGCTCTTCCAAGTCCCTCGTTAAGACCTGCGGGCGCATCAATTATTATTATATCAAAGTCATCCTGCATTGCGCTTAAAATATCTTTGATTATATTTTCATTATTATCCCCAACCGCGTTTTTAGGTGAGGGAAGAAGAAAAAGATTTTCATTTATCTGCACGAGTGCATCAGGGGCGTTGCATTGCTCTGAAAAAATATCATACCAGCTGAAAACGCAGCTTTGTGCACAGCCGAGCATAACATCAAGCGAGGAAAGTCCCGCATCGCAATCCACAAGCAATGTTTTGTTGCCTTCAAGAGAAAAGTTCATTCCCAGCTGTGCTGAAAGTGTTGATTTTCCCACTCCGCCTTTGCCCGAAGCTATTACAATTGTTCTTGACATAAGTATCACCCTAAAAGAGTATTTTCATTCTGAACATCCTTTACGGTGTCCATAGTAGAGAAATAGTATTCGAATATATCTGCGGCAACCTGTGCGGTTGACGAGCCGCTGCCCGCGTTTTCAATAACAACGGCTATTGCAATTTCAGCATCTTCATAAGGACCGAATGCGATAAGAAAACCGTCGGTACCTTCATAGGTAACACCGTTTATTATTCGTGTTTTTTCGGCAGTACCCGTTTTACAGGCTACCTTGTATTTCAATGAGCCGAGGTACGGCTTACAGGAGGTTTCGTTTGCAACAAGATACATACCCTCTTTAACAACATCCAAGGTTGTTTGTGAGACATTGGTTTCACATGCTATTTCGGGTGTTTTTTCGTATAAAACCTCAGAAAAATCGGAGGAGATAACCTTGCTTACGAGGTAGGGGACATAACGGGTTCCGCCGTTTGCTATTGTTGCACAGTAGTTTGCAAGCTGTAACGGAGTGAAGGAGTTGTCGGACTGACCGATTGCCGCGAGCAATGTTTCACCCGCTTTCCAGCCCTGACCTATAGAATCTCGGTATTCGATACCTGCAAGAATACCTGCTTCCTCATATATTTCAATGCCTGTTTTCTGCCCGAGACCGAAAAGCTTTGAGTATTCGTTCATTTTATCAATGCCTAATTTTCTTGCAAGGTCAAAGAAGAAAATATTACAGGAAACGCCCAATGCGCGTTTTACATTTATTGTACCGTGTGCGTTTTTGTTAAAGCAGGCGAAGGTCTGGTCAAGATATTCGTATTGTCCCGTACAGGTAATACGGGAGTCTCCCGTGATAATGCCCTCTTCAAGGGCAGCTATTGCTATAACGGGCTTCATTGTTGAGCCGGGAGAATATGCACTCTGGAAGGCTCTGTTCCATAAGGGACTTCCCGCATCAGCGGCAAGCTGAGCATAGTCCTCCTGATAAGTGGAAAGGGAATAATCGGGATATGAAGCAGCCGCCAGAACGGCAGCGGAATTGACATCTATGACAACAACCGCACCTGCATATGTCATACCGTTTGCAAGAGCTTCGCTGTCGGTTACCTCGTTAACTCTTTTGGCAAGTGAATTTTCTGCTATTTCCTGCAGATTTTTATTAAAGGTTGTTACGATTGTGTTGCCTGTTTCAGGCATAACGGAATATTCTTCGGTTGTGTTGCCGTCGGAATCAATAAGTATTTGTTTTGTTCCGTTTTGCCCTCTGAGATATTTTTCCATTGCAAGCTCAAGACCGCTTTTTCCTATTTTATCATTGAGAGAATATGCCTTTGCTTTTATTTCGAGAATTTCATCCTGAGTAAGCAGATTATTGTCAAGTAAGACTTGAGTTTCTTCCTTTTTTGCGGCATATTCATCCGAGCTGATAGCCGAAACAACACCGAGGATGTGAGAGGCAAATGTGCCGTCACCCACATATTTCCGTTCAGATGTTACCTGTGCCTCCACTCCGGGGAAAATGTCGCTGTTTTCTTTGATGTATGCTATAGTACGGATTGAAACATCCTGCGAGAAGGTATAGGGGTTTGATGCCGAAAAACCGAGTCTGCGCATATAGTATCTGACAGATGCAATTTTCAGCGCATCTGTTTTTGAATAGCCTTCAAGCTCAAATTCTTCTATGAGTGCATCAAAGCAGTTCTGTGCGGTTGCATAGGAATTAAGTCCTGACATATCCGTGGATTTAAGCCATTTGATATCGGTTTCTCTTTTTTCTTCAAACCGGATTTCTTGAGTTTCGCTGTCGAATTCAAGAGGTAAGGTGTCAACCCAGCTTTCTTCATTTTTTTCAAGGTTTTATAAGTGCCAGAATAACGGTGTTTCTCTGTTCGTTTTCTGTCGGGAAGCTGAGAGCATCAAAAATTACGGTGTTGATCTGCTCATTATAAACAAGAGCATTTCCGTTTGTGTCAAGCATTTCGCCTCTTGATGCCTCAACCGATACATTATGGCTTGAAACAGTTGCAGCCGAATACGAATAATCAGAGGAATCCAGTATCTGTATATTAAACAGCAGAACAATAAACGCAAGGAATGCCGCACAGAAAAAAAGAGAAACAAACAGGGCTTTTTTATTGAGTTTGTTTTTCAATGTGTTTCACGCCTTTCAGATTATTGTTTTTGTCCGTATTTTTCTTTCTAAAAATCTAACGGGGAAATATATAAACGGAATTGTTACAACAGTTAAAACAAAGGATGGAATATAGAAGAATTTTATAGTGTTCCATATATCGGCAGCATCCTTTGCCAGACAGTTGAAAATAAAATTCAGCATACACACACCGAGTGTGCCGAAAATATTGAGTACAAAAGCCGAAATAAGAGTATTTCTTAAAAGATAATGGGTGAACAGACCTGCAAGACAGGCAAAAACCGTGAAATATAAGGTATATATACCGTCGGGAATAGCAGAGGATAAATCCCACAGCGCACCGCACAAGAGACCGTAGAGCATACCTGAAAATTCATGCTCGAACATCGCTATGCTGACTGTTAAGGGAACAAGCAGAAAAACACCGATACCCGAGGAACTGTCAGAGCTGTTCTGAAGCAGGGCGGTGCATATGATAACAGGTATTATTGATATTTTTCTTAATATGTGATAAAAGGATTCTTTTGATTTCATCAGATTATTCGCCTTTACCGTCAAAATCGGTGATAATAAACACATCGGAAAGAGAGCTGTAATCAATAGCAGGCTGAATTGTTGCATAAACGGAAATATCGGTTTCCTCGTCTATTATTTCTTTTACCGAACCTACGATCAGATCACGGGGATAAATACCTCCTATTCCCGAGGTGCAGACAATACCGCCCGAAACAATGGGAGTTGAACGGGAAAGACCTGTAAGCTTAAGAATGCCCTGCTTTGAAAAATCAGTCTGTGCTTCAATTATGCAGTCCTCTCTTGTTCTGATTTCATAGGAGCTGACATTGACTGACGGATTGAACAGCGTGTATACGGTACAGGAATTTTGGGTAACCTCTTTTACAACACCGATAAGATATTTGCCGTAAATAACGGGATTGTTTTTCTGTACGGAATCGGATGTGCCTTTGTTGAGAGTGAATGAGCCGTATATGTCGGAATTGTCACGCATAATGACATTTGCCGAAACAAAAGTAAAATCGGGATTTTCCTCCTTGACCTCAAGAAAGGATTCATAAGCTTCGGTTTTCTGCTTCAGCTTTTCGTAGTCAACGAGCAATGCCTTGTATTCGTCAAGCTCCTGCTTCAACGACTCTATTTCCTGTTCATATACCCCCGAACTTACAAACTTTGCTTCAAAGGAATCGAGCTTTTCGGCAATTTCCGATGCCAATGTCTGCAAGGGAGTCATAACAACGCTTAAAGCGGAGGAAAACGGAGAAGAGCCGCTGTCTGAAACAGCAGCAACAAATATTCCCATAAGCAGACTTAATGTTATGCAAAGAGTGATTTTGAATTTTGTGTCTGAAAAGTATCTGTGCATTTTCTTTCTCCGTTTGCCTGAATTAAAATTATTTTAATCTGCGTCCTATGTTGAGATTATCTTTTTCAAGACAAATCGCAGTACCCGTTACAACGCAGTCAAGAGGATTTTCCGCTATGTGTACGGGCATACCCGTAGCATCGGCAATCAGCTTGTCAATACCTCTTAAAAGAGCACCGCCGCCTGTGAGAGTAATCCCCGAATCCATAATATCGGAGGCAAGCTCAGGGGGAGTTTTTTCAAGGGTAAGGCGTATTGTTTCAACAATCTGATTGACGGGATCAGACAAAGCCTCGCGTATATCTTCTGATGTTATTTCAACATTCTTAGGCAGACCGTCAACAAGGTTTCTGCCCTTGATATCCATAGCACCCTCGCCCTCATAGGGAGCGGCAGAGCCTATACTTATTTTGATTTCTTCGGCAGTTCTTTCTCCTATGAGAAGATTGTATTTTCTCTTTATGTATTGAACAATGGCATCATCAAAGGAGTCACCCGCAACCTTTGCCGAGTTTGCGGTAACGATATCTCCGAGTGCAATAACAGCAACCTCAGCAGTACCGCCGCCGATGTCTGCAATCATACTTCCTACAGCTTCTGCAACGGGCAGGCCTGCACCGATAGCTGCTGCCATAGGTTCTTCAATGAGACTTACATATCTTGCGCCTGCACTTTTGGCAGCGTCGTGAACGGCACGGCGCTCAACCTCGGTAACGCCCGAGGGAATACATATCATAACTCTTGCTCTGCTGAAGGGAGAGCCGCGCATCGCTTTTTTTATGAACTCGCGGAGCATATCCGCAGTCATTTCAAAGTTTGCTATAACCCCCTCTTTAAGAGGTCTTAATGTTGTGATTGAGCCGGGGGTTCTGCCTATCATCTGCTTTGCTTCCTCGCCTACGGCAACAACCTTTACGGGATTTGCCTTGACATCAACTGCAACAACAGACGGCTCTCTTATTACAATTCCCTTGTTTCTGACGCATACAAGAGTATTTGCAGTTCCTAAATCAATGCCGATATCCTGTGAGAACAGCATAAATGTTCATCCTTTCAGTAAACTCAGAATGTTGAACTCATATCAGCCTGTACTTGTTCAACAACATTTGTTTTTGCTTTTGAGCTCTTGATTTTTTCAAGCAGCTTTTCATAGAAGAGATCCTCGTCAATGGGAAGCACAACGGTTTCGTCAAGCCAGGAGGAGAGGAAAGCGGCATTTGAAATAGTAAGTCCGTTTATACCCTCTTCACCGTTTGCAACCAGGGGTTCACCGCGGAGAATATGTGCTGCAAATGCATTCATAACACCTA
Organism: Clostridia bacterium; assembly: GCA_017517135.1. Taxonomy (GTDB): domain Bacteria; phylum Bacillota; class Clostridia; order Oscillospirales; family Acutalibacteraceae; genus RUG806. The sequence goes on along the minus strand of JAFXAK010000018.1, from coordinate 2,497 downwards.
CATGCTGCTCGTTGAGACCGTCTGTTTCAACGGTTTCCCATTCACCGTCAATTGAGCCGAAGCCCTCAGCGGCATTCTTTGTGAAATCGTCTGTGCTCTGAGTGAGCCTGAACATTCTGATTTTTTCATCTTCACATATGATTTTTGCCTTATCGAGAGTTATTTCAAGTCTGTTTGTGCCGGGATAGTCGCCGGTTGTTGTGATAAATGTTCCCGTTGCACCGTTGGGATATTCAACATAGATGGAAACATCGTCTTCAACCTCGATATCGTGCCATTTGCCCTCGTGACATACAGCCTTTACCTTTGTGGGCATACCGCAAAGCCATTGCCACAAGTCGAGCTGATGCGGACACTGATTGAGCATAACACCGCCGCCTTCGCCTGCCCATGTTGCTCTCCATCCGCCTGAGTTATAGTATGCCTGTGTACGGTACCAGGAGGTTATAATCCAGCTTACTCTCTTTATCTGACCGTATTCTCCGGAATCTATCATTTCCTTTACCTTACGGTAGATGCAGTTTGTGCGCTGATTGAACATTATAGCATAGGTCTTGTCGCTTGTTTTTGTGAATTCAATAAGCTCTCTGACCTGTTTTGTATAAACACCGGCAGGCTTTTCGCTCATAACATGAAGGCCGGCCTTCATAGCTTCTGTTGCAAGAGGAGGATGGTCATAGTGAGGTGTTGCAATGATAACAGCATCGCAAAGACCTGAGTTGAAAAGCTCGGTTGCATTATTGAAGCAGACAAGCGAGGGAACCTTCTCCAGAGCTGCCGCAAACTTTTTCTCGTCTGTATCTGCCACACAGGTTACTTCTATTTCAGGCATTTTGCCTTTTACATAATTATTCAGATGGCTTGAGCCCATATTGCCGACACCTATTATGCCGACACGCACTTTTTCTGACATTGTAAAAACTCCTTATTATAATTATTTATACACGGAAAGTATAACACAACTTTTGTTATGAAATCAATATATTTATATAAGATATTTGCAGTTTTTTAAGTCTTGCACACAAAAAAAGAACAGCAACCCGAAAAAGGATTGCTGTCCGAAAATCAGTTTTTTATACCATTAACTGTCTTATAAGCTTTTCGCAGTCTGTCTGATCCATAATCTTTGGAACGGGATAGAGAGGATTGCCTTCCTTGAGCGCTCTTTTTGCTATCAGGGGGATATCTTCTTCCTTTATGAAATCAAACTTTGCGGGAATTTCCATCTTTGCGTTGAATTCTCTTATCTTTTCGATGAAATACTTAGCCTTCTGCTCGGTTGAAAGAGAAGCACAGTCGCTGAATGCGATATCTGCAAGCTTTGCAAGGGGCTTATAAGCTGTTTCACCGTAATAATCAAGGACATAGGGGAGAATTACTGCATTTGCAAGTCCGTGAGGAGTACCGTACATACCGCCGAGGTTATGTGCGATTGAATGAACATAGCCTACATATGCTCTTGTGAAAGCGATACCTGCAAGATAGGATGCTTCAAGCATATTTTCTCTGGCAGCAAGGTTTGTTCCGTTTTCGTATGCTTCAAGGATGTTTTCAAAAATCATCTTTGTGGCTTTCTCTGCAGCAGCCTTTGTGCCCTTTGTGTTGCTCTTGCCTATGTATGCTTCAACTGCGTGGGTGAGAGCATCCATACCTGTTGTGGATGTGATTTTCTTGGGAAGTCCTACTGTAAGCTCGGGATCAAGCACAGCAGTTTTCGGTCTTAATACGGGATCGTTTATTGCGTTCTTTTCGTGGGTTACGGGGTTTGAAACAACAGCAGCAATGGTTGTTTCAGAGCCTGTGCCGGCTGTTGTGGGAACAGCAAAGAGAGGCGGAATTTTCTTGATAACCTTGAGAACACCGCGAAGCTCGGGAACAGTTTTCTTCGGACGGGCAAGTCTTGCACCGCAAGCCTTTGCACAGTCCATAGGTGAGCCGCCGCCGAAGGCTACGATACCCTTGCAGGAATTTTTAATATAAAGCTCACGGGCATCCTCAATGTTGTTGATTGTGGGGTTAGGCTGAACATTATCAAATACAGTATACCTGATATTTGCCTTGTCAAGCTCTTCAAAGAGAGGAGCAAGAAGATTAAGGCTCATAAGTCCCTTGTCCGTAACAACAAGAACATTATCAATGCCTTTCTGCTTTATGTGAGCAGGAAGCTGTCTGACCGCACCTGCACCCTTGATAAGCTCAGGCTCAGACCAGTCAAGGAAATTGCAGGCAACCTTCATCACATTCTGATAGATTCTGCAATATGCTTTGAATACTTTTGACATTTCTTTTCCTCCGTTGTTAATTTTTTACCGTATATATTATATTTTATTGTTTTGTGAAAAGCAAGGATTATTTTGCTTTTTTCTGTTCTTTTCTTGTAGAGTCGTCAATGATAGGTGACACTTTTCTCAAAAAAAATATGATGTTCAAAATTGTTTCCTGAGCCTGAGATAAAAACCTGCCGATTTTTTTGTTCAAGGTAGCCACCACCAAAGGT